>JAIRYA010000062.1 GCA_031268005.1 Puniceicoccales bacterium
TCTCTTGCCAACTCAACATCATGTCGTCGTGCTCCACCATGGCCCCCAAACTCCTTTCATCCAGCGCCAAATTGTTTGCCCCATAGAGGGAATGGGGCGCACTCAACGCAATCAGATAGCGCAGTCCTTCCACCCGTACGCGATCTTTTACCGTGTAGATAAACTCCGATGTGATTTTTTCACTGGAAAATGTCCACGCCACCTTACAACTCCCGATTCCCGGAACGATTTCTTCCCCAACGGTAATCAATTCCGGCTGCTCGTAGGCGAAAACAATACTTCCCCTTAGCCCCAATCCCGTCGATAGCTTTTTGCCGTAATAGGAGGGAATGTAGCACTTCCCTTCGATGGTTAGCTCCGGTTGCAGAATGGGCAAATACTTCCCCGCCGGCCAATCGAATACTCCCGGACAGTGGGGAAATGCTAAACTATCGCTGCTCTCCCGGCGATTTCCACCGATGAGCGGCAATTGCAGATTCATCCCCGTCTTAGCATCGCGGTAGATGAATAATCCACTCTCCTTCTTCATACTTTTATCGAAGATTACCAGGCGATTGCCTCCTTTAAATCCGGACACGCGGCGAATCCGACTCGCATTAATCATACTCTTTCGCGCCAGTCGCGACCACTGACACAGATAGCGCACCGCATCAAAATTCGCCCGAACGCTACTTTTTTCCTCCCCCGATGAACGCTCCCCGTCCCGAATCACCACATAGCCATGATCCTGATCGATGTAGTGGCAGAAAAATTTCTGGAATAAATCGAAGACGATATTGACGTATAGGGATTGCTTTTCCGGCGGAATCCAACCGTCGCGCAGGGCCTGAATGACGATACTGATGGCATATATCTGCCCATGGACTCCCACGTAACTGCCGTAAACCCAACAGGTTCCATCCTCCCGCATCAGATCCGGAATTAGGCGAATGTACTTCTCCGCGTGGGTCCGCAAGCTGGGCAATTTTTTTTCCATGGAAAAACTATCCGTGTGCAAGTGGAGCGCATAGCGAATGAATGAGAAATTGAAAAGCCCTTTGGCATCGAAGTTACCGCCAATGCCTTGCCCATCGCTGCCATCGAAAAACCCTCCCGTCGAATTCTGTTCGCAATACTCAAAAAATTTATCGACGAGCTTCCCCGTTTCATCTTTTTTCGTGAGCCTCAAACCGTGACGCGCCACCGATTTGGCAATGGCACAGGCAAATCCACTGCTTTTGAGCTCATCCTTTCGCATCAACAAACTGTCGAGCCGGCTGCGTACCTCCTGGGAAAGTTTCTCCCACACGGGATTGCGTTCTTTGACCGCTCCAAAGGATAATAGGGCCAGAGCGATGTGACCGGTCCAATTCGTATTTTTGGGAATATTTTGAACTTGACAGGCAATTACTTTTGCGGCAAGATCGACGACATTGTGCTTCGCAAAAATTGTCTCGTGGGTCAAATGGTAATACTCCCCCAGCGCAAATGCAACGTGTGCCCCTTCGTCACCGACCAATTCTTCACAATCGATCGTCCGAATACTACCATCTTCATTGATGTAATCTAAATTATGACCCAATATGGAACGGGCCACATCCGCACATTGCTCCGCAAAATTTTGCATTCTTTTTTGTAGTGTGTTTAATTGTTTAATGTCGTTTGCAATAAAATCAAGAATTCTTTATTATTTTTTGTTTTTTTCATACGTGTAACAAATGTATCGACCGCTTCCTCGGGTTTTAACCCCGCCAAAGCTCTGCGAAAAAAGTGCATTTTATCCAATAAGTTGCCTTGGAGCAGCAATTCTTCCCTTCGCGTTCCCGAAGCTTGAATATCAATCGCCGGGTAAATTCGCATATCCGCTGCCTTCTTATTGAGTACAATTTCCATATTTCCCGTACCCTTAAATTCCTGAAAAATGAGGTCATCCATGCGACTACCCGTTTCCACAAGTGCCGTTGCGAGAATGGTTAAACTGCCGTAGCCCTCCAAATTACGGGCCGAAGAAAAGAGCATGCGGGGACGCTCCAACGCTTTAATATCAACGCCACCTGTCATCGTCCGACCACTGGAAAATTGCCGATTGTATGCCCGGGCAAGCCGAGTGAGGGAATCGACCAAAATGACCACGTCCTCTCCCTTTTCCGCAAGCCGCTTCCCATGCTCGACAGTCAATTCGGCGACCTGAATTTGTGTCAATCGGTCCTCATCGTTGGAGGAAGCAAATAGTTCTGCGTCGACGGTGCGCTGAAAGTCAGTGACCTCCTCCGGACGCTCATCGACGAGTAAAACCATTAGATGGCAATGGGGATGGTTTTCCCTTATGCCAACCGCTATGTCATGGAGCATCGTCGTTTTACCCGTTTTCGGCGGTGCTACGATGAGTCCACGCTGCCCCTTTCCCACCGGTGCGAAGAGATCTATGACCCGATTGGACAGGCGGCCATCCTTCGTTTCGAGGGATAAAAATTGATTGGGAGCGAGCGAAGTACGTTCCTCAAACTTTGGCAGTTCCATGCGCTTTAGAGGATCCAAGCCGTCAATTTTTTCGATCTCGATGATTCGGGGATTGGGATAGTCGCTGCGCTTTAGCATTTTTGCCTGAAGCATCATTCCCCGGCGTAGACGGTAGCGAATTAATAAATCCTTTGAAACGTAGGGATCTTCCCGCTGCACCTTACCAAAATAACGCAAATCAATGATATTCCCAAATTTTCCATTGGGCTCGATTTCTAAAATACCCGAAATGGAAATCAGTTGGCTGCGATCCGCATTCGCGTAGCTTTCATTTAAAGCTCTATTTCTATTATAATTTTCACTCATTTTTTTCGAAGGAAGCCCACGGCTTCCCTTTGAATTTTTAAAATTGAATCAACATAAACGCTTCAAATCAATAACACTGTGGCTAATTTTTCCGCGAAGGAGTGCATCGATATCCGTTCCCCTGGGAGGTGGAGTGGACAAGTTTGGCCTAATATTAAAGCAATACTCATCGCCCTTTTTTTCATAGAGTGAACCATAAATCGGATAGGACGCATCTTTCCCTCGCATAATATTACTTAATACCGTCATTTCTTCCTGCGTTTCCGTGCCTAGGGGATAGGGAAAATTGATGTTATGAACCACATTTTCAGAAGTTTTTGCAATAATCTCCGCGTATTGCACCGCTTTTTCGACGGCAACGGCGACGCTTTTCATCAAATCTTCGTGTGCGAGATAGTCAATCTTTTTCTGAATATATTGCCCATCCTGTCCGGGAAGACACTGGGAAAGGGCGAGGGATGGAATGCCGAAAACGGAACCTTCGATGGCTCCACCCACGGTTCCGGAACTAAAAATTGTTGGAATTGACACATTTACGCCCCAATTAATTCCCGAAATGACAACGTCGGGCATTTTCCCTTCGAGTAAATGGGAGAGCGCCAAATTGACACAATCCAGTGGCGTTCCCCCAATGGCCCACGCCGAACAGGCCAATTCGGGAAAGGAAACAACTCCAACTCCGCCGGTCAGACAACAGGCACGACCCACCCCACTTTTTTCCCTATCGGGAGCGGAAACGTAAACTTCCCATTTTTTTTCAATTAGGGCATGGGCTAATCGCTGCAATGAGACCGAATGGATGCCATCGTCATTCGTTAAAAGAACTCTCATAGAATAACTATGGATGGAACGAATGAAAATTCAAGCAAAGATTCCACCCAATATTCTAAAAAAATTTCTTCGCCTTATTTTTATTGTTTTTCGCCGAATGATTACTAATCATATGAAAAATTTTTCTCCAAAAACTTCGCTGGCAGTTTTTTTAAAAAATAATGAACCATGCCAATGGAGGTTTTTTTATAAAAAATCCAGAAATTAGGGCTTAAAATTCTAGGCTTTCAAGATCGGGAAATTCCAATTTTTTTCCCATGCTAATCATTCCAAAGGTGGAGCTACCGCCACCTTTGCCCCTGAATTTTTCCGCAATTTGCCTGGCGATATGGGATGCGTTATAGTTTTTTTCCACCGCATTTTGCGAGCAACTTACAGCAATTATCGCTCCCTCCGCTAAATTTCCGCCAAAAACCACGACATCACAGGCTTCCCCTTTGCTAGCAAGCGTGGTCAAAGAGCGCAAATCATTGGCACCATCGATTTCAAAAATCCCCCGTATTTTTTTCAAATTATCCACGGACACGGCATTGGAGCAAATCTCATCGAAAGTTTTTCGATTATTTTTCTCTAAAATCATGCGCAAACGGCGTTCCGTGGCATTTTTAGAATTTTGCAGTTGCTGAATTTTTGCCACAATTTCATCGCTTTTCACTGAAAATTGCCGCTCCAATTCGAGCAGAATTGCGCCCTGGCGGTCCACATAATCCTTTGCCGCTTTACCCGCAATGGCTTCGATCCGGCGCACACCGGCTGCAATGGCGCTTTCCCTTACAATTTTAAAAAAACCGAGCTCCCCACTGGACGAAGCGTGGCAGCCGCCGCAAAGTTCCATGGAAATATCGCCAATCGATAAAACACGAACCACCTCACCATATTTTTCGCTAAAATGTGCAATGCAATGGGCGGGAATGTCCACAAAGGGCATTTCCCGAGCCCTGACGCATAAATTTTCTAAAATTGCAGCGCTAACAAAGTCTTCCACGGCAGCAATTTCTTCCCCCGTGAGCACCGAAAAGTGATTAAAATCGAAGCGCAAACCCCGATCATCCACATGGGATCCACTCTGCTTGACATGATTGCCTAAAATTTTTCGCAGCGCCGCATGCATCAAGTGAGTCGCCGTATGGTGGCGTTGAATTTCCTTTCTGCGCGCTCCGTTGACATTCAAAGTGACCTCTTCGCCCTCCATGAAATCGGCGTCTTCTGCAATTCTATGCAAAATATTGCCCTGGGAGCTGTAAATTGTATCGACGATTGCCACCCTTTCGCCGCGATAGATTAACTCGCCCCTATCCCCCACTTCTCCTCCCCTTTCGCCGTAAAATGGCGTTCGATCCGTAGCCACATAGGTCACATTCTCATTCCGAATAATTTGTGAAATTTTTGCGGAAATATTTTCAAACTGATCGTAGCCAACAAATTGTGTCGCCATATTTGCTTCGCCTTCGAAAACCCTAACCGGTGATTTTTTTTGCGCATTACGCGCCCGTTCCCGTTGCTTTTCCAATTCAATTTGAAAATCTTTTTCATCGACCTTCAGTCCCTTTTCCTTTGCAATCAGTTGCGTTAAATCGAAGGGAAAACCGTAGGTGTCGTAGAGTGTAAAGGCATCGGACCCGCTAATTTCGCGATTCTTAGCCCCTGCGCAAATGTCCTCCAATAGTAAAATTCCCCGATCCAATGTTCTCTCAAACATTCTCTCTTCCGCCGCAATCGTTTTGAGGATCATTTGACTATTTTTCTCCAATTCCGGAAAAATTGGGGACATTTGTCCAATAACCACATCCGCTAAATGCGTAAAACTTTCCCCCGGAAGATTTAGCCGCTTCGCAAATATAATCGCGCGCCGCAAAATTCGCCGCAAAACATAGTGGCGACCTTCGTTTCCCGGTAAAATTCCATCGGCAATCGCAAGTGTTAATGCCCGAATGTGATCTCCGATCACCCGAAAACTGAAATCAATTTTCTCCTGTGCTGCCATTGATTCGCGATTTGACGGCACCGTTCCCCGATAAATTTGTCCCGATAGTGCGCTAATTTTATCGAAAATAGGGGTAAATAAATCGCTGTCGTAGTTTGACGGTTTCCCTGAAAAATCGGAGAAATTTTTGGTCGTTTTTATGATTCCTGCGACCCGTTCCAGACCCATTCCCGTATCCACGTGTCTACTTTTTAGGGGAGAAAATGTGCCGTCGGCCTGCGCATTGAATTGCATGAAAACGAGATTCCAAATCTCCATGCAAAGGGGCGAACCGCCATTGACTAAATTTCCTTTCCCATCCCCTTTTTCGGTTAAATCCATGTGAATTTCAGAGCATGGACCGCAGGGGCCCGTTTCACCCATCATCCAGAAATTTTCTTTTTTTCCAAACTTGAGAATATGAATCGACGGGTCCAATCCCTCTTCTTTGAAGATGCGCTCCCAATGGGCGTAGGCTTCCCCATCAAATGCCGAGGGATCACCATCCTTGGGTGAATAAACCGTAGCATGGAGGCGTTCCTTTGGGAAATGCAAAACTCTTGTCAGAAATTCCCAGGCAAATTCAATGGCCTCTCCCTTAAAATAATCGCCGAAGGACCAATTGCCCAACATTTCGAAAAAGGTGTGGTGGTAAGTGTCGAAACCGACATCCTCCAAATCATTGTGTTTGCCGCCCGCACGAATGCATTTTTGCGTATCGGCTGCGCGGGAAAATTGAACGGCTCTTTCCCCTAAAAGTATGGGAACAAATTGGTTCATTCCCGCATTGGTAAACAGCAAATTGGGCGATTCCGGCAGGAGGGAAGCCGAATGAACAATTTTATGTCCCCTTTGGGCGAAAAAATCCAAAAAACTTTGCCTTATTTCTAGGGAATTCATGAAATTTCCACCTCCTTTTCGTAGTCCACACCCGGCAAATTAAAGCCAAATAAATGCAAAAAGTCTTGGCAATAGCCCTCAAAATCGGAGAATTCTCTCAGATTTTCCGTCGAAATTTTAGCCCAAATTTCCTTTACTTCCCGCTGCACTCCCCCATCCATTTCCAAATTATCGAGGCGAATGCGGCCCTGTTCATCGCGATTGCCATCGAAGTTCGAAGAGAATAGGCGATACATTTGCTCAATGCAGCCCTCGTGGGTTCCCCTTTGCTTCATAATTTTAAACAGCACCGAATTGTACAGTGGCACAACGGGTATGGCCGAGCTTGCCTGTGTCACCACAGCCTTGTTCACCGAAATCGCCGCTTTTCCGCCTAAATTTTTTAATTTATTTTGAATGATTTTTGCCGATTGTTCGAGATGATCCTTGGCTTTTCCAATGGTTCCATGGGCATAAATTGGCCAGGTCACCTCCGGACCAATGTAGGAATAGGCGCAGGTTTGCACATCTTCCGCCAAAACATCCGCCGCCAATAATTGGTCGATCCAGCGCTCCCAATCTTCCCCTCCCATGACCTTGCGCGTCGCTTCAATTTCTCCATCCGTCGCCGGATCTATGGAAATCTCCAAAATTTGTTCCGTATCCGTATTGACCGTTTTCCCCGAAAAAGCTGATCCAATGGGCTTCAACACCGATTTGTAAGTTTCCCCGGAAAGGGGATCTGTCCGCCGCGGTGACGCTAAACTATAAATCACGCCATCTATTTTCCCCAATTTTTCTCGAATTAGGGCAATGGTTTTCCGCTTTATGTCATCGGAAAAGGCATCGCCGTTAACACTTTCCGAAAGGCGACCCTCTTCCCGGGAAAATTTATCCAGTGCCCTAGCATTATAAAATCCCGCCGAAGCCGGCTTGCCATCCATTTCAGGGCGCTCGAAATAGACGCCGACCGTATCCGCTTTACAGCCAAAGGATGCCACAATGCGACTGGCTAAGCCGTAGCCCGTGGAAGAACCAATGAGCAGAATTTTTTTCGGAGTGCGGGCGATTTCCTCCCGTGATTTCACATAATCGATTTGTCTTTGAACATTTTTCTCACACCCTTCCGGATGTGCCGTAATACAGATAAATCCACGGATTTTAGGCCTTATAATCATGGTCAAACTTTTTTAGGGAGTTTTTGTATTTATTCAAATTTATTTAATGCATCAATTGCTATTTTGTTCTCAAAAATGATGACAAAATAATTCCCAATGCAACTGGACGAAATTGAATAAGAAAATACTCAAAAAAGCGGCATTTCGAAAGAAATTAACTGGATTTTAATCCATTCCAGAGCAACTGTTCGTCGATGAAGAGTTGTTGTTGCTTGTGGTAAATTTTTTTCATATCCTTCTTACCCATAATTCTATTGATATCAAAAAAACTCACGTAGAGCATGAGTCCAAGGAAAAAGATCATGCAAGTCAATTGGATAGCGGCGAGGATGCGGCTGGCGATTTTTCGTCGAAATATTTTCTCCAGCAGCGTTAGCGCAATGACACCGCCATCGAGGATGGGTATGGGGAGTAAATTGAAAATCGCGAGGTTGACATTTAACAAAATGACCAGCCAGAGGAGCAATCGCAAATCACGTCCGGCGAGAGTGTACAGGGTATCGAGAATGCCGGGAGGGCCCATGAGATTTTTGAAATGGACATCGGATGCGGGCGAAAGCAGACTTTTAAGGGTGAGAAAGGTAAGGCGCGCACCTTCTCCGATTAGGGAGAATGGATTTTGATGCACCAAAATATGGGTGCCGCAGAGATCGACCCCTATGCTGCAATATTGCTCCGAAGGAATAAGTTCCGCTTTCCGAATGGAAATGGGATAGTCTTGATTATTTAGCGTTAGCGTGACGACCCTATCGATGGCATTCTGGAAGATGAAAGAGCTGTCGGCAATGTTATGGACGGGTTTCCGTTGCAGGTGAGTAATTGCGTCACCGATTTTCCATTGGGGGAATTTTTCTTGAAATTCCGATTCCATCGACAGCAACTGCAGCGTACACTCATCGCCGTGGGGATCGACGATGGCGTCCCTATGGGTGAAAATCGGCGATGCTTCAAATGTTCCATGGGCGGTGGTTATCTTCAAAAAAGGACATGTCACGGAAATATTTTCCCGGCTAAGGGGAATCGTAATTTCTTTCCCGTCGCGTTCCACGGTCAACTGGAATTCTTTCTCACGCTCTAAAATATCGTTAAATTGGGAAAAAGAAAATAATTTTTCCCCATTGATCGAAAGGAGTTTATCGCCTTTTTGTAGCCCCGCACGTTCCGCAGGCGTATTCTTAAAAATGCTCGAAATGAACAGCTCTTGAAAGGTTTCAATACCCATGATACGTAGGGATTCCTTTGACCGTCGATTTTGTTCAAGTAAAACGGGATGGACGGTGAAATCCTGGCATTTGCCTTCGCGAAGAATGGTGACGGTGGATAGCGGTCCTAGGGCGTCGCGTTTTTCTCCCAGAGCAACGCCGTGGATGATGTCGTTCAAATTGTGCGTTTGGATGCCATCAATGGCAATGATTTGGTCTCCAATTTTTAAGCCAGCCGCTTTGGCAGGGGAAATTACTCTTTCGCCATTTGCCAGGGTGACTTCCGATTTGATGTAGCCGATAATATTATTCGTAGTATTTTGGGATTGTTCCATTCCCGTTTTCCAGAGAATCGTTGCCAAGACAAATGCAAAGAGAACATTGAAAACGGCTCCCATGGCCGACACGATAATTTTATCTATCCAAGAAATTGGAGGCCTATCCGGCGGAATATCATATTTTCCTTCCAATTCCTTAGCTTCCATTAATTGGGGAAGCGCGACGTAGCCGCCGAAGGGAAAGAGAGAAATGCAAAATTCCGTCCCCCCAATAGTTTTGGAAAATAATCGGGGTCCAAAGCCAATCGAAAAACGCGGTACAAATAATTTCCTTCTTTTGGCGGCGATGAAATGGCCGAATTCGTGGACAAAAATAGAGCCACCAAAAAAAATAATGACCCAAAAAATCGATTCAAGAGTGAAAAAAAATGACGAAAAATTATTCATTGATGCCTAGACAAAAACTAAGAAGTAAGAATATTTTCGCAATCACAAATAAAAAATGTTAAAAATATAAAAAAATTATTGATTATTGTCCCATAAACTCTATAATTAGATCATTGAAACGATGGAAGGTCAACAAAAAGCTACTAAACAAACTGATTTTATTCTGAAAAAAAACCGGGGAACGGCAATTATTCCTTTGGGAACGGCTCTGCTATCTCATCTCCATTCAATGAAAATTTATGTGGCGGTGAATGGAAGGGAGAAAATAGTGGAATGAGTTATTAAAAAATTGAAATGACAATGGGTTAAATTCGCCTAAGACTTAGCCGACGATGCTTTTGAGTATTGTCAATTATTTTTTGTAAATATTTATTTGTTTCCTTTGAAAGATATAAGCAAAAATGGAGATACTTAGCTTAATAGTTTTAAAATTGTAGAATTTTTATATAAAATTTACAATATATGGGTATATTATTCCTCACTATGAAAACAAAAACTACAATTAAATTATTAATAGCAGCATTGTATTGGAATACATTTGCCAGATGTGATGTCTTTGCTACGCAAACATTAAGCAATCTAAAAACAAAGGATCAGGAAAAAGTGAAAAATCGAAATTCGGCACTACTTTCATTTCCGACCGAGGATCCTAAATTTTTTGATTTTAGCAACGAAACAGATCCATCGCCTATGAAAAGTGTAAAATCGAATAGTTGCGATAATTTTTTTCAGCTTAACCGGGTTCTTCAGAGAGATGAACCCATAGAAGATATTTTTCGCCTGCAGCAGGAATGGTCGGAGAAACCTTTGCAACTACAGCGAAGGGAAACACTTAGCGGAATTTTTAGCTCCACGGAGAGATTTATTCGCGAAAATCTCGACCTTGAATTGCCTTCCATCGCCCAAAAGGAAAAAGCCCTGTGGCAGATCATGCCCATTCTCATCAAAAAACATTTTTCCGTCGCACTTCCTGACTTTATTACCCTAACCCGAAGAGTTTTCCAGGAAAAGATCAGAGGACGGGGAGGAATCGACGATTGTTCTTTGGAACAATTATTTAACTTTGCGCTTGTTGATCCGGATACCTACCGCTATGTTACTCGAAATGAGCGTCCGGAACGGCAATCGATTACCATTTATGGCTACGCTTCAAATGCCATTGAAGGCCGAGATGGAATCATAAATAAAATTAAGCGTAATATTATGGATGATTTCATTTTATGGGTTTCCGCATTGGTCTCTTCCCCTATTCCAAGGGAATCAATAAACCAATTGGAATCCTTTCTCGATGAACTTTTATATCAGATTGTTCCTTCCTTGAAACGGTCCATGTTTTCACTTTTATGCGGCGATCTCATCGATCATCATAGGGGATTTTTCAGTTTTTCCAGAAAAATTAATCCGGAAATGAAGCAACAGATTACATCCGGAGCGGTGGATGTAATTGGATCCCTGTTACATAACTTTCTTGAAAAAAAATTTGGAGAAGGAGCCCGCAATTTTGCCTTCGAAATGTTCTCCAATGAAACTTTTCTAGAAAATGAACCCATAGGAGATATTTTCAGCCTGCAGCGCGAAGAATCCATGGAATCCATGGAAGACCAATGGAAAGCGGCCATGGCTGGAATTTTAAGATCCACGGAGGAATTTGCGCGTGAAAATTCCGACCTCGAATTACCTTCTACCAGCCAAAAAGAGAAAGCTCTAAAGCAAATTATTCCCATTTTGATCAAAAAACATTTTTCGGATGCACTCCCCGCCTTTGTTGCCCTGACGCGAAAAGGTTTCAAAGAAGAAATAGGGAGAAGGGGAGGCATCGACGACTGTTCTTTGGATCAACTACTTAATTTTGCACTTGTGGATCCGGACACCTTCCGCTATCTTACGCGCGGTGAGCGTCCAGAGCGACGATCGATTGCCGTCTATGGCTATGCCTCAAATGCCATCGAAGGTCACGATGGAATCATAAATAGAATCAAGCGCAATATTATGGACGACTTCATTCTATGGGTTTCCGCACTGATCTCCCCTAATATTCCCAGAAAAGCAATAAATCAACTGGAGAATTTTCTAGATAAACTTCTAGAACAGGTGATTCCTTCATTGAAGCAATCTATGTTTACACTTTTACGCAGTGATTTTATGATTGATTCCGTTGGGTGTTGCAGATTTTGTAGAAAAATTACTCCGGAAACGAGGCAACAAATTGCATCGGGAGCAGTAAATATAATTGGATCCGTACTCAATCATTTTCTCGGCGATGGATTTAAAGAAGGCGCTTGGAATTTGGCCATTGGCATTTTCAACGCCATCAACGAAATAAGAAGCTAGGACAAAGTAAATTTTATCCAAAACCATAGTCACGGTCTTCGATGAAGATTTTTCCTAGACACCTTGCGAGATAGGAATGTTTTCCCATCTCGCATTCCACTCCATTCTATTCCCAATTTTTCCGTTTTCTGTTAATATTTTTCTACTTATTTTATCACCATTTCCGTTGATAATCATTTTCATTCCTACTTTATTCTTGTATTTATGGGTCGTTCAATTAGTTGTAAATTTTAATGAAGTATATTTTCATAACGGGCGGTGTCGTTTCTTCATTGGGTAAGGGATTAACGGCGGGTTCCTTGGGCGCACTCCTCGAGTGCCGCGGATTGAAAGTCTGCACTCAAAAATTCGATCCCTACCTCAATATCGATCCCGGAACGATGAATCCCGCCCAACACGGTGAAGTCTATGTCCTCCAAGACGGTACGGAAACGGACCTCGATCTCGGCCACTACGAGCGTTTCACTTCCTCCACTCTTTCAAAGAAACACACCCTCACTTCCGGACAAATTTACTCATCCGTTCTCCAAAAGGAACGCAATGGCGATTACTTGGGTAAGACCGTACAGGTTATTCCCCATGTGACCAATGAAATTAAGGAGCGGATTTATGCCGCCGGAGAGGATGCGGATGTGGTCATTACGGAAATCGGTGGAACGACCGGTGACATCGAAGGACTTCCATTTTTGGAAGCACTGCGCCAACTTGCCCTCGAATCGGAGGGCAAAAACGTTCTCTTTATCCATGTCACGCTCATTCCCTTTCTTAGAGCTGCCGGAGAATTGAAAACGAAACCGACCCAGCAGAGCGTCGCAAAGCTACGAGAAATCGGTATCCAACCCGACATTATCATCTGTCGCACGGAAATTCCCATCTCCGACGATATGCGGCAAAAAATTAGTCTCTTTTGCAATGTTCCTTTGAAGTCGGTCATCGAAGAACTCGATTTGAAGATCTCCGTATACGAATTGCCGCTGCTCCTCCATTCCGAAAAACTCGACGATATCGTCTGCCAAAAACTACGGATTGAAACCCAAGAGTGTGACATTCGGCCCTGGGAAAATGTGGTTGAAAAGATAAAATTTCCCAAACAGGAGTGCAGGGTTGGCCTTGTGGCAAAGTATCTCGATGTTAAGGATGCCTATAAGTCAGTGTATGAGGCCCTATCCCATAGTGGAATTTTCAATGATTGCAAAGTGAACGTCGAAGTTATCGACGCCGAGGAACTCGAACAGGCGGAGGATGTGGATGAATTTTTTAGGGACATCGACGGCATTCTCCTACCGGGAGGCTTTGGCAATCGTGGAATTGAGGGGAAAATTTTGGCGGCAAGATTTGCTCGGAAGTGCCGCATACCCTACTTCGGCATTTGCCTGGGAATGCAGGTGGCGGTGATTGAATTTGCACGGCATGTTCTCTCCTACGCCGATGCGAATAGCACGGAAATGGTTCCGGAAACATCCCATCCCGTCATCCGCATGCTATTTGATCAAAAAAATGTGACGAAAAAGGGTGGAACTATGCGTTTGGGAAGCTATCCCTGTAAATTAACTCCAAATAGCAAGGCTTTTGCCTCCTATCGGACTACCTATGTCAATGAACGCCATCGCCACCGCTATGAGTTTAATAATGACTACCGGAAAGCATTTGAGGATCATGGAATGATTTTTTCCGGAATAAATCCGGATTTTGATCTCGTCGAAATCCTCGAACTTGAAGATCATCCCTGGTTCATTGGCGTGCAATTTCATCCCGAATTTCAATCCAAACCCCAGTGTACGCATCCCCTTTTTTCATCATTTATCGCAGCTATTTTGGAACGTAAAGCGGACAATAAAACGAATTAAAATCCAATCCTAAAATAAAAAATCGCCACCCCTAATTTACAAAATAAAAATGGAGAAAGGCGAAAATAATTAATTTTCAAAAAAACGGTAAACGCCATTTGTAATTGCTGCGGTTAATGGTCCCATGTGCTTTTAACTTCCCAAATAAATGGCGTTTGTTTTATTCGATGCATGGTCCACGCACTATCCGCAAATGCTCTGTCAAAGAATTATGGCGAACGCAATGTCGTTGACCGCATCGATTTGACGATTTCATCGGGGGAAATCGTCGGTATTCTCGGGCCCAACGGTGCCGGTAAAACGACGACCTTTTACATGCTCATAGGATTGATTGAGCCGAATTCGGGAAAAATTATCCTCAACGGAGAAGATATTACCCGACTGTCCATGCACCGAAGAGCGCGTCTCGGCATGAGCTATTTACCCCAGGAGACTTCTGTTTTTAAAAAATTATCGGTCTACGATAACCTAAAAATTATCGCCGAAAATCTCCCCATCTCTCCCAAAGCACTCCATGGCACTATTTGTAGTACACTCGAAGAACTTGACATTCAAAATTTGGCGAAACAAAAGGCTTATACGCTGAGCGGCGGTGAGCGGCGACGCCTGGAGATTGCCCGCACTTTGCTCATGAATCCCCAGTTCCTTCTCCTCGATGAACCCTTTAGCGGCGTCGATCCCATTAGTGTGACCGATATCCAAAATATTATCGCCCAACTTAAATCCAAGGGAATCGGTATTCTCATCACCGATCACAACGTGAGAGAAACACTTTCCATCGTCGACCGTGCCTACCTCATCCATGGGGGGAAAGTGCTCTGCGAAGGTGACCGCTCCGTGCTCCTCAATGATCCCCAGAGTCGAAAATTCTATCTTGGGGAATGTTTTTCGATGTAAATTTATGAATTCTCCCCTAAATTTGAAAGAAATAAAATGGGTGATCATCGGCGACGGCATGCTCTGGAATTTCCAAAATATACTCACATTGCCCCCGGATGCCAATTCCATTAGCGATTCCATTTTTTTTTGCGATGAAAGGCAAATGCTCTTCCCCATTCAGGGTATTCCCTTTAGCACCTACGACGGTTTTGCGATCAAAAATATTCTAGGCCATGCTTTGAACATTCCTTCCACCGCCATTCTCCAATCCTTCGATTTTTCGGAAATCATCCAGCGCCGTTGCCGCGATTTGAAAATTCCATCTTGTTTCACGGGAATTCAAAATAAGGCACAATTTATAGGGCAGTTTTGCAGGGATCATCGGTGCACATTGGGCGATGTTCTTATTTTCGACAACGATCTAAGGCCTTCCGATTTTCAGGGAGAACGGCCCAATTTTCTCATTGCAAACCCCAATGCAATGATTCCCCATTTCATTCGTTCCTTTGTCAATGGCTATGCCAATCATTGCGGCGAAGTTTTATCCTATTTCAATGAAACGCGGATGCAAGGCACCGATTATCCGGAGCACATCCGTTCCGAGGCCAGAAAAACTCGGGCATTGGTCTGCGATATCGATGGAACGTGTACGGATGGGTTTAAAATTTACGGGGAAGATGGCTCCCTGTGGAAACGTTTTTCGCCCCTCGATATGCAAGCCCTAAAAACTTGGAATGGGAGCGGAAATCTAAGTTTTTTTATTACGGGCGAATCCGGTTCCATTTCCCAAAAATTTGCGGAACAATGCCACATACCTGCGGATCATGTCTTTGGAAATGCCGGGAACCAAAAGGTACAAATTCTGTGTAAAATTTGCCAGCAACATGCCCTTACTCTCGGTGAAATCGCCTACATCGGCGACGGTATGAACGATCTCGGAATCATCGAGTTCCTCATCCGAGAAAATGGCAGCGCCGCATGCTCCGCCAATGCCATGCCTTCGATCCAAGAAATTCCCCGCATCACCAAACTTCAAACAACCGGTGGCCAAGGTTCCGTCGCCGAATGGATTGAAACCCTATCCCAAAGATAATTCCTATGCCATTGGCAACATGCCCCATGGTATTTAGGAACTAAGAGGAATCCTGCTAAGGTTAAAAGTGTTAAAAATACGAAGAAGTAAAAATAAATATAAATTCTTCCCTTGGAAAAGATGTGAATTCTAGGAAGTAGAATAAAATGCCACACGCCAATGGCCGCTGTGGCTTTTTTTACGAATATTAAAATTATATAAAATTTCATTGAAAACATCTTGACATTCGATTTTTTTTGTAATTGTCTGAAAAAGTTATGAAAAATTCAATTAAAAATCACAATTATCGCCGATTAATATTCTGTCTTCCGACGGCATTTACGGCAACGGCAGCTATGGCAGGAGTTTCCTTTGAAAAATATAAGAAGAATAATCCACTTACGCCGATAGTCAATATTCCCCGCAATGCAAATTTGAAAATAGGTAAAAAATTAGGGGAAGGTGGCTATGGGGTCGTATATGAGGCAACGGCTAGAGATAGCCAGGGGAAAATGCAAGAAATTATAGTCAAAAAACCAAGAAAACAAACCAAAAAAATTTTGAAGCCGGAAGCTCAAGCCGGTGATGCCCTCGTGGAATTTTACAAAAAAACTGGGCCTTTCAGCCTAATTTCCGATCTGCAAGGCCTCACATCCATTCCGATTCCAAGGATGCTCAATGGCGGCATTTTGATCCAAAAAAGAATTAGCGGAATGAATTTTTATCGCGCGATGCAGTCCAATGATCCCAGCCAATCCCCATTTGCAAATGATTTTGTCGACGATCCCCAAGGGGAACTTCAGCGAATATGTGGTGGTCTTTTAATTGCGCTAAATGGACTTCATCAGGCGGGAAAAGTCCACTGCGACATAAAACCTGATAATTTAATGGTTGAAAAACATAGTGGGAATTTTCGTTTTCATCTCATCGATCTCGGTTTGGTTGAAGATATTGGAGAAACCGCCTATTTAGAGTTTTTCAGTGCCGGGGAAGTTGGTAAAAGACGCCTAAACCTAGCTCCCGAATGTGTTTCACCCCGAACGGAAGAGGAGCGTAGAATTTCTGAAATAGTCTTACCTTCCCGGGACATATATGCTTTGGGAGGTTTACTTTGGTGTTTGTTTTTTGGAAGAACGGGTTACGATTTTGCCGAGAAATATTTTTTTGAAGTCTCAAAAGAAGCACCATCTCTTTTTGTCCAATGGTGCCGAAAAATTGAAGGTAAATACGGAAAAGAAACATTGAAAAAAGTGGCCGCTGACTGGATAGGTAAAAAATTTCAAGAAATGAATCGGGCCATGTGGGATCAAAGGAAAAAATTCTATCCCGAACCCGTATTAGAAGAACTCGCGCAAATCACGGCAAGCTGCCTTTCCTTGTATCCACAGGAGCGTCCTTCCGCGGAAGATATTTTGCTCAAACTACAAAATCTTGCCTTTTCCGATTGGTCAAATGGAAACTATAAAATTCAGATTGATCCCCGATTTAATTCGGAAAAAGCCATAAATGCCAGCGCCAACGACTACGATTTACATTTCGGGCCCTGCCGATGGGGGATGTTTTCCAATGAATTTCTTAGAAAATTTCGCATCGGCAGCCTTAGTGTCTACGATGGGCATTCACATCCGCTACCAACGGTACCCTTTGAAGTTAAAATGGACCAATATGGTGACTCCTGGGAAGAAAAAATTAGCAGTGCCATAGGGGATTGTTTCACCGAGCGATTTGGTAAAGTTTACCGAACTCAAGGGGAGGAATGTGGAAGTTCATTGGAGCAAAAATTACAAAATATCGCCGCTGCTTCTAGGAAAAGGATCGTAGTGCTCATCGTAGGGGATGGAAAGTTTTTCAAAGCTGATTTTTTTGAAAAATTAATCATCGCCTGTCCATCAAAAATGGAGATAGTAGAGGGAGGATGGCTATGGGATGATGCCGTGCAAAAAAGATTGAGAGCAGGGGATATGGAAAAGGGTTTCAGCAGTCGAAAGAATTTATTCTTTATTTGCCATAAAGGATTAAATAGACTACTTCACTACAGGCCTTGTTTCTATGCAAAATAGTACAAATTCTGGCTTCTATGATAATTTTCGGAGTTCGTAGTTATTTTACCTGCGACATTCGCGATCATTTTCGATGATTTTGAGTAATTCTTCAATGGCATTTTGCTCGGAAATGTTGCCCTTGATGCGATGGTTCCGGCGATAGAGGTTAACTTTTCCGGAACCGGCACCGACGTAACCGAAATCCGCATCGCCCATTTCCCCAATTCCATTGACAATACAGCCCATAACTGCGATCTTTATGCCCTTTAAATGGGCTGTTTTTTCTTTGATTTCATTGAAAACACGTTGAATGTCGAATTGCGTCCTACCGCAGGAGGGACAGGCAACGTATTCCACACCTTCCAATCGCCTTCCGCAAGCTTGTAAAATATCATAGGCCACCGCAATTTCATGGTTGGGATCCTCCGTTAGGGAAACGCGGATTGTGTCACCGATGCCGTCGAGCAATAAACTGCCAATGCCAATCGCGCCTTTAATGCGGCCATAGCTGTCATTTCCGGCCTCCGTAACGCCCAAATGTACGGGAAAATTGAATCCGAGTTGATCCATTTTAGGTAAAATCGTGCGGTGATCTTCGACCATTTTTGCCACATTGCTCGATTTAAATGACAAAACAATATCATTGAAATCCTCCGCTTTTG
The DNA here is from genome assembly GCA_031268005.1 of Puniceicoccales bacterium. GTDB lineage: Bacteria > Verrucomicrobiota > Verrucomicrobiia > Opitutales > LL51 > LL51. The sequence goes on from JAIRYA010000062.1 coordinate 18,417, forward strand.
CGATTTCGAGGAAGGGAAGTGCACTTTGGCACATTCCTTCGGAGCTATTTCCGTATCGTTCCAAAATATTTTTAGCCAAAGATCCCCGATTAACGCCAATGCGAATCGCTTTTCCCTCCTCTTTTGCCAATTGGATTAGCCTTTTAAAGGCATCAAAATTACCATGAAAATTGCCCGGATTGATGCGAATTTTATCGGCAAATGGGACGCAAGCGATGGCGATGGACGGTGAAAAATGGACGTCGGCGACGAGTGGCATGTGAATTTTATCGCTTTGCAGTTGTATTTTAATTCGGCGCAGAGCGTCGACGGCAGCCGGATTAGATATGGCGATGCGGACGATTTCGCATTTGGACGCATGGAGCCGGCGAATTTGATGAACGGTTGCGCCAATATCCTCGGTTGGCGTATTTACCATGGATTGTACGCGGATGGGATGGTCTCCGCCTAGGAATAAATTACCGATGGAAACAATGCGCGATGGACGTCGAAACATGGGGACGAAGGCTATAAACAACTACAAACGAAACAACGATAAAGACGTTAGGCCTCACCCGCAACCTGTGAGGGAATAAATTTTCCCAAAAGCGTTGAAGTGGTGCACCCCTCAATTTTGACACTAATGAGCTGTCCGATGAGGTCTTCCGTAGCCGTAAAAATTACCTTCCTATGCTCCGGAGTATATCCTTCAAACTGTTGTAGTCCGCGCCTAGCCCGGCGTTCGACGAGAATTTCTTTGACCGTTCCAACCATGGATTCATTGTATTGCCTGGAGTAGTATTCCACTTTTTTTAGCAAAATTTGATTGCGCGCCTCCTTGATTTCCTGTGAAATTTGATCGCCAAAGTTTTCCGCAATGGTCCCCGGCCGTGGGCTATACTTGAAGATAAAAGCCATGTCAAATTTTATTTCGTCGAAAACGGCGCAGGTCGCTTCGAAATCTTCTTCATTTTCCCCGGGGAAGCCGACAATGATATCCGTTGAAATCGAAATCGTTGGAATTTTTTCACCCAAGGCCGCAACGATCGATGAAAATTGTTCCCGCTTATAGGGACGTTTCATCGCTTTTAGGATTCTATCGGATCCACTCTGGAGAGGGAGGTGGACGTGGGGGCAAAGCTTCGGCAAATTTTCGTAGGCGTCGATGAGGTCGGATTTAAATCCCTTGGGGTGGGGCGACATAAATCGAATGCGGCGGATTCCTTCGATGGCTTGAATTTTTTCCAAAAGTTGGACAAATGGACTTTTTCCTCCAATGAATGGTATTTGATGGGTACCATAATTGTTTACAATTTGCCCGAGCAGTGTGACTTCCCTGGTTCCCCGTTCGGCAAGCCATTGAATTTCGCGGATAATGTCTTCCATGGGACGGTATTGCTCCGAACCACGCGTTTTTGGCACGATACAGTAGGTGCAGCGCATGTTGCATCCCCGCATAATTGATACAAATAGAGATGCTTTGACTTTTTTTTCATCGCGTGCGGAGGTAAATTTTCGATCGAGGGGACGCACTTCGATGTCCGTGATGCGGCGGTTTTTATCGCCCATAAGCCGGTCGAGGTATTCGGGAATTCTTCCCAGGCCATCGGGGCCGACGACGAGGCGGGTGTTGGGCGATTTTTGGTACAGCGTTTCACCGAAATTTTGTGCCATGCAACCTAAAATACCGACGAGTTTTCCTTGATTTTTTCCACGACTAATGAAATTCGATTTCCCGATTGCCTTGGCCTCCGCCTGCTCGCGCACACTGCAAGTATTCAGTAAAATAATCTCCGCGGAGTGCTCGTCATCGGTAATTTCATAGCCGTGATTTCTAAGCGTCGCCGCTAATCCCTCCGATTCCCGTTCGTTCATTTGGCAACCGTAGGTTTTGATGTATACCCGCTTTTCCATGTCATCCGTTACCCTGGAGAAAATATTTAGGGCGTAAATTAAAATTTGTGAAAAAAGTTGGCTTTTGGGGATTTTTGTGCACCCATTTGCGGTTTCACCGCAATAACCTTCTAGAGAAGGTTAAAGAGGCAAAGCCTCTTAGGGGTGCACATACCCCCCATCCTTTGCCCCGGTCTAAAGTTTCTCAAAAATCATATACCAATAAACTATTCCCGTTCCGGTCTCAGCGAAGGAAACAGCATCACATCGCGAATACTCTCAGCGCCGGTTAGTAAAACGACGAGCCGATCGATGCCAATTCCCATTCCACCGGCGGGGGGCATGCCATATTCGAGGGCGAGGAGGAAATCATTGTCCAGATTCTGAATATCTTCGCCAATTTGGGCTTCGAACATTTTCCGTTGGATAAAGGGATCATTCTGTTCCGAGTAGGCGGGAGCGATTTCCTGTCCATTGATGCACAGCTCAAAAACATCGAGAAATTGGGGATCTTTTTGATTTAATTTGGCGAGGGGGCAGAGTTCTTTTGGTAATTGAAGGACGAAGGTGGGATTTATGAAAGTTGGTTCAATCAATTTGCTGTACACGGCCTGGGTGATTTCAAAATCCTCGCCATGGGGATCAACTTCCACGTTGCTTTGGCCGCAGAATTGCAATTTTTCTTCGCGGGAGCGGGAAAACCAATGGGGATCGCCGGTAGTTTCGACGAGGAGATCGGAGTAATTCGCCCTGCGCCATTCGCCGCCGAGTTCAATTTGAATGCCATCGTAGCGGCTAATGGTAGTGGTCCCGAGGACAGTTTTACAGAGGTGTAAAATGAGACTTTGGACGAGTTCCATCATAGTAAAATGGTCACCGTAGGCCTGGTAGAGTTCGATCATAGTGAATTCGGGATTATGCTTGCGGGAAAGGCCCTCATTGCGGAAAACACGGCCGATTTCGAAGACGCGATCGAAGCCGGCGACGAGCATGCGTTTCAGGTAAAGTTCGAGGGCGATGCGGAGGAAAAAGTCATGATTTAGGGCATTCATATGGGTTGTGAAGGGTTTTGCCGCGGCACCGCCGGCGATGTGGTGGAGCATGGGGGTTTCCACTTCTGTGTATTCCCTATTCCAGAGAAATTTACGAATTTCTCCAATGATTTGCGCCCGTTGGAAGGCGCGTTTACGGGAGTCCTGATTAACGATGAGATCCAGGTAGCGCTGGCGATAAATTTGGTCATCATTGCTCAGGCCGTGCCATTTTTCCGGTAGGGGTCGGAGCGATTTTGAAACCAAAGTAATGGTTTTGGCGCGAATGGTAATTTCCCCGGTTTTGGTTTTGAAGAGGGGTCCGCTAACGCCGACGATGTCACCGATGTCGAATTTTTTAAATTCTGCGTAGGCCGATTCGCCCACATCATTTTGGGAAACATAGACTTGGATTTTGCCATCGCGATCGAGGAGTTTGATAAATGTTGCCTTACCCATGTCGCGGTAAACGACGATACGACCGGCGACGGAAAATAGTTGCTCGGATTCGTCCACATAGCTATCAATCGCCTGGATACTCGTATGGGATTGGGGACAATTTTGGCGAAAAGGATCGGATCCATTGGAGCGCATCTGGGCAAGTTTATTTTTTCTGACGGCAAAGATATCACCCCCATTGGAATCGTTATTTAAATCGGTACTCATCGTGGAATGATGGATTAGGAAAAAGCGAATTAAGTAAAGAAAAATAGAAAATAAATCCCAGAAAAAGATTGCTTGGAGCTTTGTCCCAAACCCAACGATGAAGCGTTGATTGCAGGGCAAAATTTAATGGCAACGGGCAAAAGCCTCAAGCAACGGACGGAGTCCCGTAATCAGGTTTCCTTTCTAGTGATTTTGATCATTTTCGATGTCGATTTTGTCGAAAATATCTCCGAGATTGGTGAGTTCCTGGTCATTTTTCAATTTATCGTAGGCTTTAATTTCCGCTTCCAGTGCACCGGCATCGTAATTGGCAGCTTTAATGGAGAGACCAACTCGACGCTCATTGCGATCGATTTTTATGACGCGGGCCGTCACTTCGTTGCCTAGGGCGAGGATATCCTTAATTTTATCGACGCGATCTTCGGCAATTTGACTGATATGGACCATGCCATCAATATCCCTCTGGAGCTCCACAAAGGCACCATAGGAAGTAATTTTGATCACTTTACCCGTTACAAGACTACCAATTTGGAAAAGAGATTCGATGTTTTCCCAAGGATCGTTGGCCAATTGTTTAATACCCAATGCAATGCGTTGCTGGCCGGGATCCACGTCGATCACGATGGCATCGACGACGTCGCCTTTTTTTAACATTTCGTTGGGATGGTTGACCTTTTTAGTCCAACTAAGATCGGAAACGTGGACCATTCCGTCGATTCCATTTTCCAATTCAACGAAAACGCCGTAATTCGTTATATTGCGAACGGCCCCTCGAATGTGGGCACCGACGGGATAGTTATGCTTAACCATTTCCCAGGGATTTTCTTCAAGCTGTTTAATTCCAAGGGCAATTTTTTGACTTGCTTTTTCAATGCCGATAACGGCCGCTTCGATTTCATCGCCGATTTTTAGAATTTCACTCGCCTTATTGATGCGCTTGGTCCAGGACATTTCGGCGACGTGAACCAGGCCTTCGACGCCCGTTTCCAATTCAACGAAGGCACCGTAGGGCACAAGATTGACGACTTTTCCCCTAACCCTACTGCCGATGGGATAGCGATGCTCAATATTGTCCCAGGGATTACTCTTAGTTTGTTTCATACCGAGGGCAACGCGTTCCTTTTCGGGATCAATTTCAAGGACAATCACTTCGACCTCCTCGCCCACGCGGACCAATTCCCCGGGATGGGAAATGCGCCCCCAGGACATGTCCGTAATGTGGAGCAATCCATCGAGACCGTCGAGATCTACGAACACACCGTAGTCGGTAATATTTTTGACGACACCGTGGCAAATATTTCCAACTTGAATGTTTGCCATCGCCCTTTGACGTTTTTCTCTCCGTTCTTCTTCGATCAATTCGCGTCTGGAAATGACGATATTTTTGCGATCGAGATTAATTTTGACGATCTTAAAATCATAGGTCTGGCCGACATATTGGTCGAGATTTTTAGGGGCTTGCATATCGATTTGGGAACCCGGTAAAAAGGCATCGACACCGATATTCACAACTAGACCACCCTTTGTTTTGCCCTTAACTTTACCGTGAACGATAGAACCTTCGGGGCAAGTTTCGACGATATTGGCCCAATTTTTCTTTTGTTCGGCTTTATCAAAGGAGACGATGGGATTGCCTTCCCGATCCTCCAGTTTTTCCAAATAAACATCAATCGTTTGTCCGACCGAAAATTCATTGATATCATTGAATTCGATGGAGGGGATTTTAGCCTCCGTTTTCGTACCGATATCGACAATGACTGCATTATCACTAATTTCAGCAATGGTAGCCGAAACCACTGTTCCCGGAAGTAATTCCCTAATTGGATTTTCTCCCAGTAATTTTTCCATTATATTTGACATGTAATTATTAGCTCCACTAAGGGAGGTTAAGGGTTAAAAATCGTAATTTCAACGTGACTCTACGACTGGGAAACGAGGATTTCGAAAAAAAAGATTAGGCAAGCTTTAAATTTATTTTTTTAAACAATTTTCACATTAAATCCCAAAAAATAGTTGGCAATGGGAAAACCACCGCCAAGGCTGAGAAGAATGGGGAGGGGGAGTGTCGCGTTTAGCGTTCCGTATTTTTACGCCTAATCCCGCCCTTTCCATTTCTTTTTTTATGCAATGGCCTCCCATTCACGCAGAACCATGGGAAAATTTCCCACGATTTTTACTAAAAATGCCAGAAGTTTTGGGAAAACTTCATTTAGCCTAGGAATATTGCTCCCGCCCATAGAAAAGTCAACGTCGTAATGGGTTCGGCAATTGCCGTCATAATAATCCCCGAGCTACTCGCCGGATCCAATCCTATTTTTTTCAAAAAAGTGGGTACAAGTGTCCCCAATATTCCACCGATCGTCATATTAAATACGAGGGTACCAAATACGAGAATGCCCATCAGTAGGCTATGCATCCATAGAGCCGCCAATAGTCCCGCGAGCAAGCCGAGGACAGCGCCATTGATAAATCCCTTAGCCATCTCCTTAATATAAATCCGTTTCACTTCCGAAGGTAAAACTTCCCCGAGGGCTAATCCGCGAACGAGAACCGCTAGCACCTGGTCACTCGCATTATCCGCTAGAACCATAACTAAATTTAAAAATGCTGCCAGACCCGCAATGTTCTGAATCTGTGTCTCAAATTTTCCCATGATATTGGTCGTGATCATCGTCAAAAATAAATTGACGATTAGCCAGGGCATTCGCCTGCTGGCGCTGTACCAAATGCCATCCGTCACCCGTTCATCGCCGCCGGCACCGTATAATTTTTGCATATCCGACGTCGCCGTTTCATGCAAAATATCGATGACGTCATCGTGGGTAATAATACCCAACAATCGCCCTTGACCATCGATAACCGGCAAAGTTTGCCCATGGGTTTCGGTCATGATGAGTGCAACCGCTTGCTTCGATTCTCCGGGCATGCAAATGCCGTGAATATCCCGTTCCATGATATCGGCAATGAGCTGCTGTGACTTCGCCCAAATCAAATTACGCACGGACGTCTCGCCAATTAGGCGTCGGCCATGATCGATCACGAAAAGAATATCGCTATTTTCGGTCTCATTTTTTTCGGAACGAATATACTGAATCGCCTGTTCGACGGTCATCGTCTCGCGGAGCGTCGTGACGTAGGGCGTCATGACACCGCCGGCGCTATCGGGATCGTAGCGCATGAGATTGCGGATTGTTTCAGCGAATTCTTGGGAAAGTTTACCCAGGAGGCGCTCGCGATCGTGGACTTCCACGTCCAGGAGAAGATCGACGGCGTCATCGGGTTCAAGGTTTTCGAGAATCCTAATGGCGCAATTATCACGCATCTCGCTCAGGATCTCAGCGGAATCGCTTGAATACATTTCCGCAAGAACGAGGGAGGCGTCGGCGGAGGATAATTTATTGAGAATAAATTGCTGATCCTCCGAGGAAAGTCGCTCTAAAAAACACCCCACATCATAGGGAGATGTATTGGCGAGTTTAATGGGATCGATCCCATCGAGTGCACCCTCGGCGAAGCTCATCAATTCTTCGAGGGAATATTGTTCCAATTTTTTCGACGGGGAATGATTGTGAATAGTATGGGGCATTCTATGAAAATATATAAATTGATTAAAAAGTAGGCAATACATATTTTGTAAAATCTAGGTAATGCAATCCTAATTTTTCATCCCTGAATATTACTTGCGCTTGACATGGCATAGGCCCGCCTATGATGGACCACACCCATGGCATTTTTTCTAAAACCAAAATCTCCCGATATCACTAAGCGAAAGGATATTCCCAAAGACATTTGGATTAAATGCCCCCTATCGGGGGAAATGGTCTACTCCAAAGAGCTTATTAATAATTGGATGGTCGTCCCCAAAAGCAATTACCACTTCCCCATTTCCGCCCGGGAACGCATTCGCCTACTCGCCGATCCGGGCTCCTTTGCGGAATTGGATTCCAATTTGGCTTCAACGCCATTTTTAGCCTTTGACAAGCCCATTTCCTATGAGGAAAAACTCCTTAATTCTAAAAATAAGAGTGGTCTTAGCGATGCCGTTATTTCGGGGACACTCAACGTACACGGCATAAAAACAAGTATCGCCGCCATGGATTTTAATTTCATGGGTGGAAGTATGGGATCGGTCGTCGGCGAAAAAATCACGCGAATCATCGAATATGCCATTAGAAAAAAATTGCCCATCGTTATCGTTTCCACTTCCGGTGGAGCCCGCATGTTTGAAGGCATTGTCAGTCTCATGCAAATGGCTAAAACTTCTCTCGCCCTAGCTAAATTGACGGAAGCTCACCTCCCTTTCATTTCCGTCCTTACGAATCCTACGATGGCCGGCGTTATGGCTAGTTTCGCCTCCCTAGGGGATGTCATTCTTGCGGAACCTGGAGCGCTCATCGGTTTTGCCGGACCTCGCGTCATCGAAGAAACGACGCGCCAAAAACTCCCCAAAGGTTTTCAAACCGCTGAATTTTTACTTAGGCACGGCCTCATCGATCAAATTGTTTCCCGCATGGAAATGAAAAATCGTATCGCGGCATTATTGAAAATAATGGTGCCCCATTCCTAGATATTTTTTTTTGAAAATAAAACTTGACAAATTGAATTGTTTTCTGCAAGATACTAACAAATGTGTCGTGCATTGATAAATTTTAACTCTAGTAAAAACATAATATGAAAGTATCGAAAATTTTATTAAGTTTCCTAGGTATTTTTTGCCTAATAGGAGTGGGAAGTATTTTACCATTTCGATTTCAGAATATATTTCTCACTAAACCAACGGTAAAATTAGGTATTGACGTACTCGAAGAGCGTGGATTCGACGTATTACAGGGGAAATCCATTGGAGTTTTAACAAATCAAGCCGGTGTGAATGGGAGGGGAGATTTAACGTGGAAAATTTTAAAAAATACCCCGGGTTTTGATCTAAAAACTATTTTTGCCCCCGTGCACGGCCTCGATGGAAAATTTATGTCATTGGAAACATTTTACAATGACGAAATCGATAATATTCCCATATATTCTGTTTTTGCATCAAATTCTCGTCCCAAAAATGAGTGGCTTCGAGGGTTAGATGCCGTCGTCGTTGATTTGCAGGACATAGGAATTCGCTACTATAACTACTGGGGATTCATGGTATACATGATGGCAGCCTGCTTTGAAAATAATATTGAAGTTATTGTTTTGGACCGTCCAAATCCGTTGGGAGGGCATTACATAGGGGGGCCGGCGATGAATTCTGAAAATACATCCATATGGGGACCAATTGCCGATTTTCCACTTTTTCACGGCATGACCATTGGAGAAATTGCCAATTATTGTAAAAATTCCTCCGAGGAAATTATTGCCCACAAATTATTGGAAACGGGAGTTCCCTATTCCGGAATAAAAATATCCCATGAAACGCTGAAAAAGGGAAAGCTCACCGTCATTCCCATGGAAGGATGGAGGCGGGATATGCGCTGGGAAGATACGGGCTTGAAATGGGTTAGGACTTCACCCTATATTTTCAATTTGCAATCCGTCTACGAATATGCCTTCACCGCCCTAAGTGCGCTGGTGGCTTTGGATTATTTTGATACGTGTAATTTTTTAAAATTTGAGTCCTCATGGAGTAGTTGGCAGCATTTGCATCTTTTTTCATCGCGCTACATATCTTCCGTATTAATTATGAAATATCTCAATGAGGAGGTTTTTAAAAATTATAGTCAATATGGATTTTCGCTATCCGCACGGGGCGACAAAGGTAATTTTATTGAGATTGAAGTGAAAGACATTCGCAAGGTTAAACCCGCACTTTTCGGTTTGGCAATGCTAGCCCTTTCAAAAAAATACACGCGCTTTTACGTTAATAGCGAGGATGTTTATCGTTTCATAGGAGCACACATCGGTGACAATGAGCTCCTCCAAAAGCTATGTGCCGGAGGAGAGGAAATTGACGTATCCTATTTTGCAAAAAAATGGGATAATGAGGCGCAAAATTTCATTGAGAAATCTAAAGTTTTTTATTTTTATGAATAATTTCTACATAGATATTTTTAGTTTTTTTTTAAAATTTTGTTTCCTTATCTCTCGGGTGAGGTTCTTTTTTTTTATTCCATTTTGTATTTCCAATTTACAGGCATTGGAACTGGGGATTGACGTTCTTCAGTCGCGAAATTTCTCCGATCTAAAAGATAAAAAGGTTGCACTTCTAACGAATCCTTCGGCCCTTGACAGTAAGGGAAAGTTAACGCTGGATATTTTTTTAGAGAACAAGGTTTGCCAATTAAAGGTTATCCTATTTCCCGAACATAATGGTGGATTTGATGATCAAAAATTGGAAGAACTCAAAAAGAAGAATATTAGTGTCTATTCTACGCACACGCCAACGAGTAGGTCTCCGGAACTAGAATGGTTTAAAGATATTGACATTGTTGTTTCGGATATGCAAGAAATCGGTATGCGTTACTACACCTATTCCACGAGTATGCTCTATGCGATGATTAAGGCTTTCGAAGCAAATAAGGACTTTTTAATCCTAGATCGCCCCAATCCTTTGGGTGACTACATCGGTGGTCCAGTCATGGATAAAAAATATTTAAACTTTTTAGGGCCAATAGCGGGAGAACCCGTATTCCATGGTATGACGATTGCGGAAAAAGCAAACTATGTTAAAAATTGTGGAGAAGATTTCGAAGTCAAATGTACCTGTGGAATGGAAGGTTGCATGCATGGAGTTTACTGTAATGGGAATAGCCTAAAAAAAGGAAAACTAATAGTTGTAAAAATGAAAGGATGGGATCGCAAAAAAATATTAACACAATTTAATTCCTATGCTAATGATAATTCGATTTCATTGTCTCCGCATATCCAAAATATTGCTTCCATTTTTGACTATGCTATTATTTCTCTTTCTACCCTCATGAACGAAGGTTTTATTCGATTTTTAAAGGCCGTTGAACTACCCCAAATGCCCGAAAGGTGGTTTAAATATATTTCAGTAAAAGTGCCCCTATCCGAAATGCTAGCTGAAATTGAGAAAGATCATTTTAGTGCGTTGGAGGGGTGTACATTGAAAAATATACAATATGATAATCAAAATTATTTGGAATTATTGGTAAATAATTTCGCAAATACAACGCCCGCACTCATCAGTCTCCTAATCATGGCACAGGCACAGAAATGGATAGCAGAATGCGATTGGGATAGCTTTGAAAAGGCAACTCCTTTGGCGGAGAAAACTCCTCCATCCGAAAAAACGGATTCAAAAAAAATGGCTGATTTATCCGATGCATCCAAAGATAATAATGTTTCCGTCCCCGAACGTAACCCAGAGAAACTAACGCAAGATCAGCAAAAGATTTTGCGAAAGGCAAAGTGGGATCGCCTAACGAGATTGCAAAGAGATTTAGTCCAAAAGCATACCGGCGATGAGGAGTTCATTAATAAATTGCTCGAAGGTGAATTGATCGACGTTAATTATTTTCGCGACAAATGGAATCAATCCGCTATTGATTTTCGCAACAAAACAAAACAATATTATCTCTACTAATCCTCAATTTTACAAAAAAATGCTTGTCAAAGGGACATTTAAAACGATATTGATGTGAGTGTAGTTTGGCCTGACTAGCTCAATGGTAGAGCAGTTGACTCTTAATCAATTGGTTCGGGGTTCGAGCCCCCGGTCAGGTACCATTTTTCACCATTCCCAGGTCCCATTTCCCGGGCAACCATGTTTCAACTCACCGATAGTTTAGGAGCGAAAACTTTCCTCATCGATCTTAGTCTTTCCAGGGTTTTATTGGAGGATAATCGCCACTACCCATGGATTATGCTAGTACCCATGCGGGAAAATGTAAAAAATATGACCCATTTGACCGGGGAAGATCGCTTCAAACTTATGGAAGAAATCGCCGTGGGTGAAAGCATAATCCAGCGATTATTTTCTCCGGATCAGATTAATACGGCGGCAATCGGTAATCTAACACCCCAGCTACACATCCACATCGTGGGCAGAAAAATGAGCGATCCCGATTGGCCAAATACGGTTTGGGGACGGCCATCGACTCCCTACGATCCGGCGGAAAAAATTATTTTAGTGGAAAAATTACGCACCGCTTTTAGGGAAGAATTATTTCCCCCCAACTGAGGCAGGATGACTAGCGGTCGACGGCTATCCATGATCCCCGCTGCATTTTATTTCCACATTCTTTTTTGTTGTATTGTAGGGGAAATATTCCCTAATCGGTAAAACTTTTATGCGGGAAGAGATTTGTAAACAATTGTGGGCACTTGCCGATCCAAATTATCAAAAATTCTCACAAAAATTGATTCCGGAGGGGAAGAATATTTTGGGGGTGCGATTGCCCGCTCTGAGAAAAATTGCCAAAGGGATTGCGAAATCCGACTGGAAAAGTTATCTCCAAGCGGCCGGCGACGATTCCTTTGAAGAAATTACACTCCAAGGTCTTGTCATTGGATATATTTCCATTCCCCTTGAAAGTCGCCTGACACTGATTAAAAACTTCGTTCCGAAAATCGATAATTGGGGGATCTGTGACACCTTTTGCGGAACTTTAAAGTTTAATTCCGAAGATAAAGCCATCCTTTGGGATTTTTTAGGGCCATTTTTTCAGGATAATCGGCCATTTTTTCTGCGCTTTGCCATCGTCATGCTCTTTAAATTCATCGATGGGGAACGCGTTGATTCCATTTTTTCGATCCTATCCACTGTGCGCCAGGACCATCGCCACGTTACCCTTGCCAAGGCCTGGCTCATCGCGGAATGCTGTGTCCATTTCCCAGAAAAAACAATTGCGTTCCTAGGAGTTCAAGCCCTCGATCCTTCGACGCAAAATGTTGCCATTCAAAAAATTATGGAATCTTTTCGCATCGATGCCTTGACCAAAGCAAAGATACGCCAGCTCAAACAAAAATGCCCACGGGACGGAGTCCCGTGACCCTGCAAGGAGTCAATGACTCCTTGACCGCTTTTAGCCAAAACCGGGGGAGGATCTCCCCCGGTTTGGCTGGAGGTATTTTCCCAAAGAAAATTCCAGCCCGCGGCTTCGCCGCGGGGCTCTGATTTAAAAGGAGCTTGCCTTGCCCAATTTCTTTGCAATTGCAAAGAAATTGGGCTTAAAAAAGGTCCGGGAGACGGGTCTCCCGGCGGGGATCCTAAGGACGCGCAGCCCTTGGAACAGCCACAGCCCCCAGAGATTTACCACGGGACTCCATCCCGTGACCCTGCAAGGAGTCAATGACTTCTTTTTGTTCCATGGAACATTTTATCGAAAAAAATTCATTTTCCATTTCATGGATTCGAAATTTTTTCAGCACAGCTTCGGAAACTTTATCGAAAGAATTCCATTGATTGAAAAATTTCCATTTCAAGTGGAAATTTTTCGATAAATCCCTTGGGTAATAAATTCAGCGGCTAACGTAAAATTTTTTGTTATATTTTATTTGATCATTTTTACGTTTTCACTATCATAACGGCATGAGTGGTTTATCGGG
>JAIRYA010000032.1 GCA_031268005.1 Puniceicoccales bacterium
CAAAATTGAAGGGAGAGCGTTCCATGGCCCTGAAATTATTTTTCTTCCATTTTTTTGCAAAAAGGATTGAAAAGTACTTATTATTCTCCATTTTATGGATAATAATAATATAAGTTATAAAATTTATTTCATTCGTTTTAATGGCAAATATAAGGTCAAAAAGTAATAATTCAAAATGGCAGAAAAATACAAAAACATTCGTGCGTTGTAACGATAAAATCCGTGCTCCGGAAGTACGTCTCATCGGCGTCAATGGCAATATGCTCGGCGTCGTTCCCATCGAGGAAGCCCGCGCCGAAGCTAGGCGTAGCGGCTTCGATTTGATCGAAATTAGTCCCCATGCCGTACCTCCCGTTTGTCGCATTTCGGATTTCGGAAAATACCAATACGAAGTCACGAAAAAACAAAGGGATAGCAAATCAAATAGCTCAAAAATTAAGGAAATGAAATTTCGTTTTTGCACGGATACACACGATTATGAAACAAAAATGCGCCATATGATCGAATTTTTGTGCGAAGGCGATAAGGTCAAGGCTTCCGTATTTTTCCGCGGAAGAGAGCTCAGCCAAACGCAACTTGGTTTCGATTTAATCAAAAAATTAACCCTAGATCTTGCGGAGTATGCCACAGTCGATGGAGAAGCAAAATTAGTCGGACGTAATATCGTAGCAACCTATTCCCCCGCCAAAAAAGCCAAACAAAAACAACGGATAAAAGATTCTCCAGAAGAATTACAAAATACGGTACTTTAATCTTGAATATAAAAAATTTCTATGAATAACTATGTGAGATAATGAGATGTGCCATCGCTTTTTTTGTTTTTTTTTAGTTTCATTGATCTTCTTTTCATTGAACTTCAAATTAATGTCGCCCACTTCCGGAAGTTGTCTCCCTGGAATCGGTGCCCTTTCCAAAACAATTCCAATCCCATTGGCAAAGCCAAAATTTACCGGAGAAGCTCCATCCCTAAATTGGAAAAATGTAAAAAAAAACAGCACCATTGCAAAGGCATCGCCTAAAAATGATATTTCAAATCAGGGGACAAGCACTCTGTCACACACCGCCGCTGCAAACGGAAAAATGATTGCGGGGAATCGCTATTTGACGCTGGATGAGATCTCAAAATCCCTGCAATTGAAAACCCTGTTGGATTCAAAAAAGGGACAGATAATACTCACAAAAGGTGGGGCACAAATTCAATTTTCTTCCGGGCAAGATTACATTACCTATCAGCAATCGAAAATATTTCTAGCCCATAGTATCCTTTTCCAAGGCAATGATCTACTCGTCAGCTACGGCGATTATTTAAACGTACTCGTCCCCCTGTTGGCAATTAACTTGGTTAGTAAAAAAAAACCTTCCCTTAAAACAATCGCCATCGATGCGGGACACGGTGGAAAAGATTCCGGCGCAACCAATAGCAATCTCCACATTTTTGAAAAAGATATTACACTACAAATCGCAAAGCTTTTAAAAACGGAGCTGCTTAGAGAAAAATTTTTAGTCATCGAGACGCGGGCAACGGATATTTTTATCGAGTTGAAAGATCGCCCTTTTAAAGCTAAAAATGCGGATTTTTTCATCAGCATACACGGCAACGCTTCGGCGAATAAATCGGCACATGGCGTAGAGGTTTTTACCCTAAAAAGATCCGAAAATGCTACGGGAAATGCCTTCGATCCCTGGAATTTAATTGCAGGATATTGCGTCCTATCCAAACTTGCCGCAGTGACGAAATTTGAAAATCGTGGACTAAAGATGGAAAAATTTGCCGTCCTAAAATCTCTAACTATTCCCGGAATACTGGTTGAAATTGGTTTTATCACCAATGATGCCGAAGGGAAAAAGTTGGCCGATCCCCTATTTCAGAAACAAATCGTCCAGGGACTGGTCGACGGAATAAAAAATTACAGTAAAAATTTAAGTAAAAAGCGATAGGCGATCCGTTTATTGGAAATAATTGGCCAAAATTAGAAAAATATAATGCAAATCTGAATAAAAAAAATAAATACTACAAAGATTGGTGGACAGGACCATAAAATACCATAGGAATTTAATTTATTTGAATTCAAATAGAATATGGTCGCTATGTCAATCCCACGGGAACTGCTCGTCGATCTGGCGGAAAGTGCGCGAATCGCACGCGGACTCGCCATGGATGCCGTCGCGGTAGCAAAATCGGGACACCTCGGATTGCCACTGGGGTGCGCCGAAATTGGGGCCGCATTATTTGGTTACCTCCTTCACCTCAACCCGGAAATCCCGCAATGGATGAACCGCGATCGCTTTATTTTATCCGCGGGCCACGGAAGTATGTTTCTCTACGCATGGCTTCATTTGAGTGGATTTGCGCTCGATGATTTGTCGCGATTTCGTACCCAAGGCAGTAATTTACCGGGGCATCCAGAATTTAGCCTAACGCCGGGAGTGGAGTGTACAACGGGGGTTCTCGGGCAAGGCATCGCAAATGCGGTTGGTTTTGCGATTGCAAAAAAAATGAAAGTCAGTCGTTTTTCCGAAGCGAAAAAATATTTGGATTATGACATTATTTGTCTCTGCAGCGATGGGGATTTACAGGAAGGAATTTCCCATGAAGCCTGTTCCCTTGCGGGACATCTAGGACTCGACCATCTGATTCTCATCCACGATGCCAATGGCGTAACCATCGATGGAACGCTGGATAAAAGCCAGTCGGAGGATGAAAAAAAACGCTTTGAAGCCTATGGATTTTTTGTCCAAACCGTCGATGGGCACGACATTGTGTCCTTTGTGGAAGCCTATAAAAGGGCAAAAATAGCGCTCCGCCCCAGCCTAATTATTGCCAAAACGATTATCGGTCGAGGAATTGGCGAAGTTGCGGGAACGCCAAAAGCCCACGGCGAAGGCGGCATACCCTTTATTGCCACGGCAAGAAAACATCTTGATCTTCCCGATCAACCGTTCCATGTCAGCGAATCCGTTGGAAAATTTTTTCAAAAACGCCGCCTACAATGGCAAAAGGAATATGATTGTTGGCTTCAAAACTTCACCGAAGTACAACGGGAATATGGACAAAATTTTCCACGGTTGGAGGAAAATGAACAGCAAATGGAAAATGGCATTGAAGAGTTCTTTTTTGAACATTGTAAAAGCATTTCGATGCGGGAAGCGGGAGGGGAAATTCTCAATAAACTCGCCGATAAAAATTCGAAAATCATAAGCGGCAGCGCCGATCTATTTAATTCCAACAAGAATTATCTTTTCGATAGGGGTGATTTCAGTGCAGAAAATGGCCGTGGGCGGAATATCGCCTTTGGTATCCGTGAACACGCGATGGGAGGAATTTTAAATGGGATTGCCTACGATGGGGCTTTCCATCCCAGCGGTGCGACATTTCTCGCTTTTTCGGACTATCTACGGCCCGCCATACGCGTCGCCGCGATGGCCAAATTACCCGTTGTTTATATTTTTACCCATGATTCGATCGCCGTCGGGCAAGACGGCCCAACGCACCAGCCTGTGGAAATATTGGCCGCCTTGCGATGCATTCCCAATTTGGACGTCATTCGCCCCGCCAATGGCCTGGAATGCATTGGGGCCTACGAAGCTGCATTTTCTAGGAAAAATGGACCAACGGCACTCATTCTATCGCGCCAGAATTTGCCCCTTTTATCTGAAATTGCGCATGGTCGGAAAGGAACACTTTTCGGCGCCTACATCGCCCGCGATGCAACGGAAAATTTAAAATTAATCGTCCTTGCGACGGGCAGTGAACTATCCCTTGTTTTGGAAGCAACGGAAGAATTTAAAGAAAACGTGCGCGTGGTTTCGATGCCCTGTGGAGAGATTTTCGAACGCCAATCCAAAGCCTACCAACAAACGATTTTGCCCGATACTTGCCCAAAACGCCTGGCAGTGGAAGCGGGAATCGCCATGCCTTGGCATAGATATGTCGGCTCCCATGGAAAAATTATTTCCGTCGATGACTTTGGCTTCAGCGCGCCCGAAGAAGCCACTCGGCAGTATTTCGGCTTCACCGTTGAACATGTTCGCGAAGAAATTCAAATGATGAACGAAAAATATTAGGAGAAAGCGAAAAACTCCAAATTTCGCCAAAATTTTTAGCGCGACCTTACTCCCACCCACTGCCCCTCAGCCTTGGCGGTAATTTCCACATCGTCAACTTTTTTTTTAAATATAATAATTGAAAAGTATAATAAAGGGAGATGGAAACATCCTCAAAAATGACAAA
>JAIRYA010000012.1 GCA_031268005.1 Puniceicoccales bacterium
TTTTTCTAAAAAAGTATTGTTTTTTGTAAAAAAAAAGATATATTTCAAGGCCGATATGGAAAATTGTTTAGATGCATTTCGGTCCTATGTCCATGAAATTGGAGAAAAACTTAAAATCGAAAATTTGGACCTCGATGAAGAAAATAACTGCTATTTAGCCTTTGATGGGAAATATTTTGTAAAATGTTCCATCAATGGCGAAAAGGAGCAACTTAATTTTTTAGCTTACATTGGTGCTCTTCCCGCGGATGAGACGAGATATTACCTCGGTTTGCTCGAAAGTAATTACTTTTGGAAGGATACCGCCGGCGCAAATCTTTCCCTTGATCCGGAAGATGGGACGTTGCTTTTGACGCAATATTGCAATATGAATATGCTGGATAGCGAGTTGTTCTATAAAACACTCGAAAAATTTGTCAATGCAATGGAACATTGGGATACGAAGCGTCTCGAAGAGTGGAATGAGTCACCGGAAAAGGAGGGTGATGCGAGCGGTAGTGCGCCTGCAATGGGCTCGGATCAACCCGGTATGATGATGTTTGGAGCGTAAAAATGTCAATTGTCGCAACAGATGGGCTGTGCCGTTGTCCTGCGCTATCCTCGGAACGCTTATCTTTTAAGCCTTTGCGAGAGGACGATGTGGGGAAAGTGGTTAGCCTATTGTCGGACTATGAAACCGTTCTATTGCTGACCTATGCGCCCTGGCCCTACACGGCACAGGATGCGCTGATGTGGTTTAATCACGTCAATCGAATGTGCGAAATGGGCATTGGATGTTTTTGGGGGATACACGCCCAGGATGATCAATTCATAGGGACGACGGGTTTATCCCTATTTCCGGAGCACAAAAAAGCGGAGCTACACTATTGGTTGGGGAAAGATTATTGGGGAAAAGGTTATGGGACGGAAACCGCAAAACGGATTATCGCCTATGCTTTCCAGAATTGTAAAGTTGAGCGCTTGGAGGTTAATCACATGGTACGCAATTTGCGTTCCCAACGCGTTATCGAAAAATGTGGTTTCGCACTTGAAGGAATTATGCGTTCCTACGTCAAACGCTTTGAAAATTTCGAGGATGTTAAATTTTATAGTTTACTTCGAAAGGAATTTGAGCAAAATATGGCAAATTTTCGCTGGAAAAAAAATAGTTGAATGCTTCTCTTCGGCATTTTTTTATGAAAATATTTGTTTTTTGGGATAAAATTTTTTTTATAAAGTATTCCAACTGAAATTAAGATTTGAAAATTTTATTAAAATAGAATAATAAAAACAAATGATAAGGGTAGATAAAAAATTTAGACAACGCCGTTGGATTGCCATCGGTGTCACACTTTTGGGCCTGGGATTATGGGGGGTTTTAAAACATACCTATTGTAAGCAATTTCGATGTGGCACACAGGATTCTTCCGGGGTCTCAACCGGCGGTGCAAGCAAAATTAAAAACTATGAATTGCGGCCGTCTCCCGAGGTTTTAAAGGCTCTCGAGGAACGGAAAAAGCATCCGCTGAAGGTAAAAAATTCCGATTTTCGAGGACTCAGTTCGGCACCGGATCTAGGGACAGAACGTCTCATATTGCGGGCAATTGAAGAGCGAGATTTGGATGATTTGATGAAAAGTTTTTCGGACTATGATACCGTATACATGTTGGCTTTCATGCCGTGGCCCTTTGACCGCAATCGAACCCTGACTTACATGAAAAATCTCTCCTGGAATATGGATCATGGAAATTCACTTTATTGGGCAATCACCCTGCCGGAAAAGGATTCCATGATGGGGGTTATCGGCTTGACGCTTGAGCACGAACACGATCGGGCAGAACTACACTACTGGTTGGAGAAGGAATATCGGAATAGGGGATACATGACGGAAGCGGCAAAGCGGATCGTTGACTACGTTTTCAAGGATTTAAATATGAATCGCTTGGATGTAAATCATTTGAACGTCAACCTAGGGTCCCAGCGTGTCCTTGAAAAGTGTGGATTCACCCTAGAGTGCGAAAAAGAAGGCTTTTGCAAAAAGGAAGGAAAATACGAAAATATGAAATTTTATCGCATCCTACGCCGCGAATATCCTCGGATATAATGGAAATTAAATTAGTTATATGTATAAGATAATTTAATAATTATGTATAAGATAGTCTAATAATTGATATTTTTTTATAAAAAAGCTTGACGATGTTTTCATCTTCTGAGAAAACATCATGCCTATGAAAGAAAATAGACTAAGAATCCAATTGTTGTTTTTTATAATTTTTGTGTCTCCATTTAGCTGGGGATCCTCGCCTGATCCAGTCGCATTTACTGATGTTGAAAGTGTAAATGATTTGCTTAAAACATTCAAAGAAGATGTCTCAAAGTTCATGGAAATTATCAAAAATTCCCCAAAAATTTCAATTAAAGGGAAAATAGAAATAGATTTTGAAAATTTTTCAATCGAAGATTCAACGGAAATAATTTTCTCAGTGGATGAAAATGGCCAGAAAAACCAAATTTTTTCTTCAGTTATATTCGAATTCCAAGGGACTTCCAATGGAAATGAAGCGCATAGCCAACCTAATGATAACAAGGAATCTGGAGAAGGAATGCAGCTTTCTAGTCCCGTTAATATTTCTCTGCCTCACAAAGAAACAGCAAATGTCAATGTACAAGTAGAACAACAAACAGTGCAGCAAGCGGCAAATGTCGGTGAACAAGTAGAACAACAAACAGTACAACAAGCAACAAATGTCAATGTACAGGTAGAACAGCAAATAGTGCAACAAGCGGCAAACGACAATGTACAAGTAGAACAACAAACTTTACAACAAGCAACAAATGCCAATATACAAAGGACACAAATAGTGCAGCAAGCGGCAAACGCTGCTCTTTTTAATGCTCTAAAGGGACTGCATTGCCCTGGAACTCTTGAGGAAATAAAAAAGGCTCTAAAAAATGGAGCGGATGTAAATGCCGAAGACACTAATAAAAGAACACCCCTAATCGTAGCCGCTGTCAAAGATTATTCTGATGCTGTCGAAGTGTTATTGAAAATAAAAGGGTATTACGTGGATCAATTGGATAATAAGGGAAAAACGGCATTGATTTATGCCGTTGATCGAATGAATGTTGATAATGTGAAGCACCTAATAAAAGCTGGAGCTAACGTAAATGTTACCTATTCAAATAATCAAAGCGACGGAAAAGGTGCCCCCTTAATCGTACATTTAGCTGAAAGTTATGGAGTTCTCCAAAATAATCGGAAACAAAATCGGAAACAAATTTTGGTGGACATTGCAAAAGAATTAGTAAAAGCAGGAATCCCTGATAAAGATATAAGTTCCGCTGCAACTAAGGTAGGCCCTAATACTCGCCTAGGAAAAGTTTTGAAGCTAAAGCAGGGGAAACGGAAATAATGCCCATCAAGAAACAATGGAAATGTGATTGTTTTTTAAACTAAAAATCAAGAGCCGCATTGGCGGCTCTCCTATCGAGGGGATCCCTATGATTTTTAAAGTTCTTTGAGGATTTGTTGGGTATAATCTTCAATGACTTTTGCGCATTTGTTTAAGGTGGCGTGTTCCTTTTCATCTAATTTTGGATACAAGACTTTCATGACACCGGAACGATTGACGACGGTTGGCATCGCGAGGAAAAGATCATGGGAATTTTCGATGGTGTCGTGGTGAGAGGAAACGGGTAATATGGCATGCGAATCCATTGCAATCGAATGGCAAATTTTAGTCAAAGCACCGGCAATTCCATAGAATGTTGCGCGCTTGCCTTCGATAATTTTGTAGGCCGCATTGCGCACGCTATCGTCGATGGAGGCAATCACATCGTCCGTAAATTTTTTACCGGAAATGGCCGCAAATTGATGGATACTCATAATGCCAACATTTGCTTCGGACCAGGCGAGGACTTCGCTATCGCCATGTTCGCCGAGGACGTAGGCGCTAATAGATTCCGCTGAAATTCCTAAAAATATCGCCAATTCCGTGCGGAAACGGGAACTATCGAGTACGGTACCGCTACAAATGACACGTGATTTAGGCAATCCGGAAAGTTTTAGTGTGATTTCTGCCATAATATCTGCGGGATTGGAAGCGACTAATAGAATCGCATTGGGGGCATATGCTATGACTTGGGGAACAATTTCCTGAAAAATTTGAGCATTAATTTTCAAAAGATCGAGACGTGTTTGTCCTGGTTTTTGATTGGCACCCGCCGTGAAGATGACGATGTCCGAATTTTTTAGGGCATCGTAGTCACCGGAAAAAATACGATTCGCATAGGCACAGGGCGTAGCGTGGCGAATATCAATCGCTTCCGCTTCGGCGCGAGCTGCGTCTTTATCGACTAAAACCACTTCACGGGCAGTCCCACTCATCATTAGCTGAAACGCAGTTGCGCTTCCAACAAATCCCGAACCCACAATACTAATTTTCATATTCGGGGCGAATTATGGTAAGTTTCCCCTAAAAGGCAAGTAATAAGCAAAATAAAAGCGATGTGAGAAAAATTCAAAACGGTACTGCAATCAACCATTTTTTTGAATTTTTTTTATTTCCCGTTGCAAATTTTCTATTTTTTTGTCCAGTTTTGATTTCCGTATCATACTTCGCTTCAATTTTTGTTTCAATATTTTTAGTTCTGAACCGGAATTTTTTTTTTGAACGTTTTTATTGCGAATTTTATTTACTTTTTTGATAAGTTCTTCTATTTTTATTCGATGTTCTTCCGTAAATTCTTCTGAATTTTCAAAATTAGATTTATAGTATTCATCGAAATATGATTGTAATTTCACATCTTCCCATAGTATTCTTTCTACGTGGCAACACTTATTTTTGACGCTTGAATATGGATGTAAAATTTTTTCTTTCCAATTTTTTTCGAAATTTTTTCTTTGAATACTATAACTGTTTTCATGTATAAATCTCAATAAATAGTTATAATCCTCCAGTGTCCATTTGCGTTTTTCACCATATTTTTTGTTGCATTTTTCGGTTTCGTTTTCATTTGAATACTGCATTAAAGGAGCAGTCGGATTTAAAATGGAACTTAAATTTGAAGAAAAATTTTGATTTTGAGGTAAATTTTGAATATCTGGATTTTCTTTCCTAGGCAGTTTTTTGATAAGAGTTATTTTTTTAAATTGACCCATTTTTAAATTTTGGCTTGAAGAAAAAATTAGATTTGAAATTGTTAAAAGGGAAAAAATTTCTATGCATATTTTATTAGCGATATTTTTGGGATTAATATTTTTCATGGCAATTAATGTTTTTATGCGAAATAAAAATAAAGAAAAATTTAAAAAAATAAAGAATTTAATGGGAATATACCAGCTCTTCATCGAAATAATTGAAATCCATACCCCCATTGACAACAATCCCTTGTCCATTAATCCCAGTCGATAGATCGCTCAGTAAAAATAGTGCGGCATTGGCGACTTCCAGAGTTGTGATGGCTCGTTTTCGCAGTGTCATTTTTTCCGCATACAAATAATTGGCGATATATCCTGGAATTCCCGCAGAAGCGCTGGTCTTCAATGGGCCCGCTTTGACACAATTGAAGCGCACTTCCGTATCTTTACTAAATGACTTTGCGAGAAAACGTACCACGCTTTCGAGGGCCGCTTTGATGGGAGACATGTATCCATAGGATGGTGCCGTAACCTGTGAAGATATCCCAACGGTAACCACGGATGCATCCCGTGCCAGTAAAGGTTTTAGTGCATTGGAGACTTCTATCAAAGAAAAGCAAGAAATTGTCGTCGCTTGTAAAAAATCTTGGCGCTTTGTTTCGTGAAAGGGCTTAAATCCTTCGCCATAATTTCCGAATGCGATCGAATGAAGGAAACCATTGATTTGGGGATGTGAGTTTTTAATTTGTTCCGATAGGCTGTTAATTTCTTCGGGATTTTCAACGTCACAGATACAAACCTCGCGCCCCTTCAATAGATCTTTCAGAGATTCCAGACGTTTTTTGGAACGCACGCTATAAATAACATGAGTACCTGATTTTTCAAGTAGCTGCGCGATAGCCCAGGCGATGCTTTTTTTATTGGCAACACCCATGACCAGAAACACTTTACCTTTAAAATTCAGTAAACTCATGCCATTTATGAAATGGACTTTTTTGAAAAGTTAAAGTCCAAATAAGGCTATTCCTAGGTACTCCTAGGCTGTCCAAGGGCTGCGCGCCCTTGAAATCTCCGCCAGGAGACGGGTCTCCTGGACCTTTTTTAAGCCCAATGGCTTTGCAATTTGCAAAGCCATTGGGCAAAGAAATCTTTTTTTAACAGGACTCCTTTTTCTAAGCAAAGGCCCCGCGGCTTCGCCGCGGGGCGGAAATTTCCTTTTGTAGAATGGAATCATTTTTTAAACAAAACTCCCCTTTCCAAGCGAAAAGCGGGGGAGATTCTCCTCTGCTTTTCGCTGAAAAGTGATCAAGGAGTCAATGACTCCTTGCGGAGTTTGAGGCGGAGCCTCAAGCAAGCAGACAGCGTCCTGGAGGCAACTTCACCGTGGAGTTTGAGGCGGAATCTCAGTCAATTTTAATTTTCCCATGCCCGTTTTTCCCTATGTCGTTCCGTGGAAGCGATCGCCGAAATCGCCCAAACCGGGAAGGATAAAATTTTTTTCATCGAGCCCCCTATCAA
>JAIRYA010000024.1 GCA_031268005.1 Puniceicoccales bacterium
TTCAGCGGGGCGAAATGGTTGGCCGGGTGGAGGGTTTGATGAATGAGTTTATGGAATATGGAAATGTATCTCAAAGGTCGTTTCAGCGCATGGGAAAGCATTCCCTCTCCGAAGAATTGGTCCGGGAAGTCTGGGCGGACTATGGGGCGCAGGAAGCAATCTCCGGCGATAAAAATGTGGAAAATTTCCTAAAATTGCTAAAAAATGGAGGCATCTTGGAGTAAGCTAAGGGGAAAGCCATCGCCCCTCGGCTATTTTAGTTAAACATTCTTTTCGGATGTTTTATTTTATCCTATGCCCCGTGCGAAATTAGATTCAATGTCAATTTTGATTTGGCAATTGGGCAATGGATTTTAAATTATTGAAACATGCAAATTGTATTTGGCATTAGGCGTAATGTTATTGCGAGATTGGGAGTTTTTTCCAGAAAAAGGGAGAGTTTTGGTATCGTTTGGTCGCTTTGCATGATTTTGTTGATAGGAGTAGAGGATTGTGTCGATTTATTCCGCATAAAGTTATCTTCATGGGAACGCAGTGGAAAAAGCAAAATTTTTGGGCAATAGTTGCGCATTTGGATTATAGGATTCCATTGAAAAATGGGCATTGGATCTATGATTTTTGTATGACTTCCCCATTTACGCCGATCGGTTTGCGACGGTTTAGTGCCATGCGCTGGCTGAAATTGGGAGGCTTTATTGTGCAACCGTCAGAAATCGCAAAATCGGGAACACTTATTATGGGAGCTGAAATTTTAGTGTGCTCAAAGATCGGAAAAGTCAGGGATTCCCTGGCAGCGATTGTTCAAATTTTAATCGTTTTTGGAATTCCAGTGTTGCCCATCATGTTGCAGCCGGACTTGGGGGCATCATTACCTTTTTTGCCCATAGCATTTGTCCTACTATTTGTTTCGGAGGTACCGGGAAAATTTTTTGTGGACACATTGCCGATACTGCTCCCCATGGGAAGTATTGTGGCCTGGGATTACACCTACCCCCTGTATTTTGATAAATATCAATTAAATCCGCAAACTTCAGTTGGACAATTTGAAAAAATTTCTTTACTTCCTCTAAAAGATTACCAAAGAAATCGAATCATATCGTTTGTAGCACCAGATATTGTTGATCCAAGAGGCATTGGAATTAGCTGGAATTTAAGGCAATTGTTAATTGCCGTAGGTTCCGGGGAAATTGCCGGAAAGGGACAAGGGAAGGGAACACAGGCAAGGTTGGAATATTTATCCCAATCCGTGGCGACGAATGATTTTATTTTTTCAGTCATAGCAGAGGAGTATGGTTTCCTAGGGGGTATGTTCGTGTTACTCATTTATGCCATTTTAATCGCCAACGATCTACGGGGTGCGTGTATGGCACGGGATCGTTTTAGACTGCTTTTAGCGGTGGGAATTAGTGTCATTTTTTTGATCCACATGTGTGTGAACATTGGCATGAACCTAGGAATTATGTCCATCAAAGGTATTCCACTTCCTTTTATTAGCTATGGCGAATCGTTTATGGTGATATGCCGTATACTTCAGGGAATTATCCAGAGCATATACCGTTTTAGAAGTGAGTATTAAAATGAATAATTTAAAAAAAGAAGATCAAGAAATTATAGATGCATTGAAAGAGGTTCCCATAGAGGAATATATGGCTATTCCGGATAAATCCGAGCTCAGGAAGTCTTCCAAAGAACGCGAAAAGGAACAACCTTTGCTGCAGCGTATTCTCAAATCCATAACCGTTGGAACAAAAACGTTCCGGGAAATTGTGATTAATGCGAATCCTTTGGAACGTCGGGTAGCGCTATTGGAAGATGGAGTTTTGAAAGAATTTTCCATAGAATACAATGACAAAACCAATTGGGTTGGAGCTATTTTTAATGGAAAAATTCAGAATTTGGAGGAGGGTTTAAAGGCTGCTTTCGTGGATATCGGTTTGGATAAAAATGCTTTTCTACACTATTGGGATGCATTGCCAGCTGCGGAAGATTCGAGCATTGAAGTTGTGCGAAAAAATCATTCCTCGAAAAAAACACGGCCCCTAAGGGCAAGTAATATTCCAGAAATTTACCCGGCAGGTTCGGAGATTATGGTCCAAATTATTAAGGATCAGATCGGAAACAAAGGGCCACGGGTGACAACGAATGTCGCCTTGGCGGGGCGATTCATCGTATTGATGCCCCATTCGGGGGAATGCGGCGTTTCGAAAAAAATTGAAAATCCAAAGGAACGGCAACGTCTCAAGAAAATTTTGGAAAAATTGACGATTCCGGAAGGCACGGGTATTATCATCCGGACGGCCGGTGAAGGGAAAAAATTGCGTTATTTTGTCCGGGATTTGCACATGCTTTTGCAGAAATGGCAATCCATTTTAGAGGCTCAGGAAAAAAATAAAAATAGGGTTGCCCTATTGTACCAGGAGCCGGATTTGATTGAACTATCCGTCCGCGATTTTTTAACGGAGGAAATTGACCGTGTCATCGTGGACGATTTGCCGACCTACGAAAGGATGATGGATTTAGTGGGGAAGATTTCCAAGCGCTCCAAGTCTAAGATTCAGTATTTTGGTGAATCCATACCCGTATTCGAACGCTTTAGTGTGGATCGTCAGATCGAACAGACCTTTATGCGCCACGTTGCCTTGCCTTCGGGAGGGGAGATTGTAATCGATGAAGTCGAAGCGCTGACGGCGATTGATGTGAACACGGGAAGTCACCGCAATCGGGAGAATAATGCGGATAAAAATTTCATCTATCAGGTCAACGTTGAAGCGGCAAGAGAAATCGATCGCCAAATTAAATTGCGCAATTTGGGGGGACTTATCATCATCGATTTTATCGACATGAAAAATCTTCGCGATCGGCGAAAGTTGTACGATTTGATGTGTAATTTTTTGAGAAATGACGCGGAAAAAACACAAATTTTACCCATTTCGGCCTTTGGATTGATGCAAATTTCCCGCCAACGGCATTCCCAAAGTACGGCACGCGATATGCGGGCGACCTGTCACTATTGCAATGGACGCAGTTTCGTAAAATCCCCGCGGACGGTAAGCATTGAAATCCATCGAAAATTGACCAATGTGCTCAAAAAATATGGGGGAGCAGTTTCGAAGGTGCGCGTCTACTTACACCCGATGGTTCTTGAATATTTGAAGGATTCCTATGAAAATAGATTATTGGAAATCGAGAGTGAGCATAAAATTAAATTAATTTTTCGCGTAGATCCCGTTTTTCACATTGAAAATTTTAAAATTGTCGATTTTGACACGAATTCGGAATTAAAATGAAAAAACTTCAATGGGATTGGTTTTTTGCTTGGCCATTGAAAATGGGGGATTTTTCCTTTAGCATATAATTCTAGGGGCTGGATTTTAGTATTTTTTTATAATCCAGCCACCGGCATCTATTCTTCCGTTGATTCGTTTTGCTCTTCCGAGTTCTCGGGTACGGTTTGTTGATTTTTATTTTCTCTTCCCGGTGCTTTTGAATTTTTTGGTTGCGCTTGGGTTGCGCAGATTTTCGCTGTCTTCGTTCGCTTCTTTGTTTCCTAAAAATCTCCCTTCGCAGCTCTTTCCTTCGCGCTTTTTCACAGGTACTGCCCAGGACTCCCCAATCTTTTTTCGCAAATTTCTATCCGTATTTTTGAAGGCATGGGTTGCCATTTTTAAAAATGCTACATTGTCCTCTTCCAGGGCTATAAGTAGTGTTTTTTTCCCATATCTTTTTTTTTTAACCAAGCAATTACCCCTAAACCAAAAAAAACAGACCCCACTGATCCTTCGAAAAATCGATCCTTTACGGTTTTATTTTAATTGCCCTATGGTAAGCATGCGCATAATCTGGAAATTTTTTATTATTTCGTTATTTTTAGATCCGTAAATTCCAATTGTGTTCATTCTTTTGTTCACCCAAATGAATAGATAGGGAATAGAGAAATATTTATCTTTCGCATTACAAAGCGTAATTTTGAGGGGCAATGAGTACGGAAAATTCCCCCCTAAGTGCTAGATTTTTAATTTTTTTAAGAATCTCTCCGATGGGGGCGGTCAGAATTGTTTCGTGAATTTTAGTGAGTTCTTTGCAGAGGGAAACGGTGCGATTGGAGCCGTAAATGTGAAAAATATTATTCAGAAATTTTTCGATGCGATGGCAGGATTCGTAGAAAATTAGAGTCACTTCGCTGGAGATATATTTTTCTAGAATTTTGATGCGCATGGCTTCCCTGTGCCCCGGAAATCCGAGGAAAAGAAAACTATTCGTAGGCAATCCGGAAGCGGAAAGCGCCGCCGTCACGGCACATGCTCCGGGAATGGGAATAACATTAATGTGATTTCTTTTGCATTCCCGAACGATTCTAAATCCGGGATCACTGATCGTCGGAGTCCCCGCATCGCAAATAATCGCGGCGGAAATTCCCTCCCCTAACTTTTGGATCAAATATTCCGTTTGAAATTGTTCGTTTTTATCGTGATAGGGAATGAGTGTGCCCCCAATGCCGAAGTGTTGGAGTAAATGGGATGAAACTCGCCTATCTTCGCAGGCGATAATGGGGCATTGCCTTAGAATTTCAATGGCACGAAAAGTCATGTCATTTAAATTTCCGATGGGTGTCCCTACGACGAATAGTTGCCCTTGATCCATGAAATTTGATTAAAAAAGAATAAATTCCCTAATGATAATAACGCCCATTGGAAGTGTTAAAATCAAACTATCCATCAAATCAAATGCGCCACCAATCCCCGAAATCGTATTGCCGGAATCTTTTTCCCCGGCGAGGCGCTTGAATCCCGATTCAACTAAATCCGAAATAAGTGCAATGGTGGCAATTAGAACCGAGACAATGTCCATTTTCATATCCATAAAATGCGATGGCCAGGAATGACCACAGCAGAAAGCGAAAATACGACCGGCGGCGATGGAAAATAAAATGGAGCCCAATAATCCTTCGTAGGTTTTTTGGGGACTAAAAACGGGAGCCAGTTTATGTTTTCCAAACTTAGAGCCAATGATTAATCCCCCGATATCACTAAATTTGGTCACCACGATAATCCATAGTATGAAAAGTAATGGCAAATTAGATTCCCACCAGAGTAGTGAAAGTTCCCGAATGAATGATAGGGGAATGCAAAGCATGATTGGAACATATAAAATTCCGAAAATCGTTGGGAGAAAAATGCTTTTCAGGTCTTCCGGTTTTCCCATTGAAACTAAATGGGAAGCAAAAATTCCGATCGTTAGCGCAAGCATGGAAATGTCGTAGTGAAAATCGAATAGGCCCTTACCGGAAAAAAAGCTTCCCATTAGAATGATGATTCCGAAAATTGTGGCGCTTTTTTTATGGGGTTTCCAACCTATTTTTTCCATGAGTTGATACAATTCCCATTGGGTTAAAGCGGAAAAAAAAGTGAGCACTAAAACTCCTCCAAAAACACCCATGACCGCTAGAATCCCTGCGATTGATAGAAATAAAACAATGGTACTAATAATTCTCTCTTTCATCATTTTCCAAAATTTCGTTTTCGCTGGCTAAACTCTTGGAGCGTAGCCTCAAAATCACGGCCCGTAAATTCGGGCCAATTTTTTTTAATAAAAAATAATTCCGCATAGGCAGACTGCAATAGTAAAAAATTACTCAGCCTTTGCTCACCGGAGGTCCGAATGAAAAGGTCGACGTCGGGTAAATCGGAGGTGTCGAGATACTTTTGAATTGTTTCCCAGGAATAATTTTGTACCTCCCCGGAAGGAATTTTTTTTATGGCACGGACGATTTCATTGCGGCTGCCGTAGTTGATCGCAATGGTTAGAAAAAGTTTTGTATTATGTCGCGTTTTTTCTTGAATTAGTATGATTTTTTTGAGGAGATTTCCCTGAAGTGACGCCAAATCGCCGATAAATCGGACACGGATATTTTCTTTCAGTAAAAATGTTGAATAGTGTTCGATGGAACGGGAGAAAAGTCCCATTAAATAGGATACTTCATTTTCGGAACGCTTCCAATTTTCCGTGGAAAAGGCAAAAAGAGTGAGATGGGTAATATTTTGCTCGATGGCCGATTTTACAATTTCGCTGACCGCGCGCACACCGCGGCGATGCCCCCAAAAAAGCGGAAAATTATTTTTCCGTGCCCAGCGCCGATTGCCATCCATAGTAATCGCGATGTGTACTGGTCTATCCCTAGGCATGTTTGTTTAATAGAGTAGATTTTGTAAAACACAGCAAGATTTAAAAAATCTACCAAGGGCTACTCGCCCTTGGAATTTCCGCCAGGAGACCCGTCTCCTGGACTTTTATTAGGCCAAATTTCTTTGCAATTTGCAAAGAAATTGGGCAACGGTGGGCTCTTTTTGGCAAGCCCCCCCGCGGCGTAGCCGCGGGGGATGGAATTTTTTTTTTGGAAAATTTTTCCCGCCAAAACTCAGCGAAATTTTCGCTGAATTTTGGCAAAGAAGACTCCATTTTTTCAATAAATATCTCCCAGCGAAAACCAGGGAAGGATTCTTCCCTGGTTTTCGCAGAAAAAGGTCAAGGAGTCCATGATGCCTTGTGGAGTTTGAGGCGAAGCCTCAAGCAAGCGACGGAGTTCGTAGCAGCCTCCCTATTTTCCTTTGGAAAAAGGGTGGCATTTTGCCAAGCGGGAGACAATTAGTGGCAATGCCCTGGGAATGGAATATTTTTCGAGGGCGCGGATTGCAAATCGGGAGCAAGTTGGGGAAAATCGGCAGCGACAATGGGGGCCAAATAAAAATAATTTTGCGGGCGATAGGAACGCCCCATAGACGCGAATGGGAAAAATCAATAATTTTGAAAAAATTTTCACGAAATTTCCTTTAAAAGATCAATGATTTTGCGCCAAACTACATACCTAAAAGCGATGCCAAAGCGGAACGTGAATTTTTCATCTTTTTCATCATCGTTTGCATTTGCTTGAAATTCTTTAGCAATGCGTTAACTTCCTGAACGGATAGGCCGCAACCTTTAGCGATGCGCAGGCGGCGGGAGCCATCGATAATACCTGGATTGGAGCGTTCCCTAGGCGTCATGGAATAAATAATCGCCTCCGTTTGTTTGACCCTATCATTGGCTTCGGAATCAATATTCGCATTATGCATACCCGGAAGGTGTTTAACCAGTGATTCCATGGGGCCCATTTTTTTGATCGATTGCAATTGGCTGAGGAAATCATTCATGTCAAATTTTCCTTTTCTCAACTTTTTTTCCAGCTCCTTTGCCTGTTTTTCGTCCACCTGTTCCTGGGCCTTTTCGACGAGTGATACCACATCGCCCATGCCTAGAATTCGTTGTGCGATCCGCGAAGGATGAAAAATTTCAAGGGCTTCGATCCTTTCCCCCGTCCCCATGTATCGAATGGGAATACCGGTGACCTCTTTCATTGATAGCGCCGCACCGGCACGGCTATCGCCATCGAGTTTCGTAAGAATAATACCGGTTAAAGGGACCGCTTCGTGGAATTTTTTGGCCACATTGGCCGCTTCTTGGCCAAGGGCTCCATCGGCAACGAGAAATACTTCGTCGGGATGAATTTTATCCGCAATATCCTTAATTTCATGAATTAAATTTTCATCGATTTGCAAACGTCCAGCGGTGTCAAAGAGTATTAAATCGTGGCCATTTTCCTTGCCATGTTTCAGTCCAAAGAGGGCAATTTTTCCCGCATCCTTACTATCGCGATCCACGTAGCAATCGATTTTGGCCTGTTGGCATAAAATTTCCAGTTGATCGATTGCCGCCGGACGATAAATGTCGCAGCCGATGGCTAGGGGAAGGGAAAACTGTGCCTTATTTTTGAGGAAATAAGCCAATTTTGCCGTGGAAGTTGTTTTTCCTGAACCGTGCAAACCTACCATGAGCATTTTGAGCGGTCTTTTGGAACTGAGTTCGGGTGCGGTTTCGTTTCCCAGCAATGCGATCAGCTCATCGGAAATGACTTTAGTGAATTGCTGCTCCGGAGTGACATTTTGAAGGACAGTTTGTCCGAGGCATTGGTCCTTGACGCGTTGAATAAAATTATTGATGACGAAAAAGTTAACGTCCGCGGAAAGTAATGCCGAACGAATTTCGCCCAAAGCTTCCGAAATATTTTGCTCCGAAAGCTTCCCCAATCCCCGTAAATTTTTAAAAATATTACTGATTTTATCCGTAATCGATTCAAACATGATCTATTTTCATAGGAGCAAAAAATTTCCCGTCAAACTCTAAGCGTAATCGCCGGTTAGATTCGAAGGGAGAAACACCTCAGCGGGGCATGGCATTTGCCTTGTAAGCTGTCTTCCGTGCTGCGCGCCCCTAAGGATCCTTGCCGGCGCAAGGCAGAGACCTGCATTTCGCCTTATTATTCCTGCAGGAGAAGTTCGTGGATATGGTCGAGGAAAAACTCAGTACCCTGCTGCTTTGCTTTCAGGGAATCGATAATTTCGCTGAATAGTGAAGTTTTCTTTTCTTGGAGCCGCTGGATTCCCGATTCTATGGAATTTTGTGTGATCAATCGGTAAACCGTCACTTTCTTTTCTTGGCCAATGCGATGGACACGATCCATTGCCTGTTTTTCCGTGGAAGGATTCCACCAGGGATCCATTAAAAATACCGATTCGGCGGCTGTCAATGTAATACCCGTTCCGCCGGCTTTGAGCGAAACCAAAATGGCCGCATGATTTCGTATGGATTGGAAATTGTCGACGATCGTATTGCGATTTTTTGTTGAACCTATGATCTCAAATAAATCGATGGAGGGAAAATGTTCCTTCAACATTGCCTTAATGCGCTGCAAAAAGGTGACAAATTGACTAAAAATAACGACTTTTTTCTGGGGACCTGAGAATTCACGTCCCAATATTTCTTGCAGCAAAGCGAGTTTGCAGCTATCCTCGAAAGAGGCATCAACGGAGGGGACGATTCCCGGATCGCAGGCAACCTGTCGCAATCTTGTTAGGGCCGAAAGAATCCCAAAGCGATGATTTTTTAAATCGAATTGGCGTTTGTCATTGCTGTAGCGCTTAAAGGTAATATTGACGAAATTTTTGTAGAGCATCTGCTGAATTTGCGTCATTTCGCAGGGGACGTTAATTTCTATTTTTTCGGGTAATTCAGCGGCAACGGTTTCCTTCGTTCGCCGGAGCATGAAAGGGGCGATTTGTTTTTTAATTTTGCTCCCGATGTCTTCCGCTTTGCACAATTCGATGAATTGATTCTTTTCCCCCAATAATCCCGGCATGAGGAAGCGAAAGATACTCCACAGATCGAGTAAATTGTTTTCAATGGGCGTGCCACTGAGCGCCAATCGCCACTGCGATTTAATCGCCGTGCAGGCGTAGAATACTTTCGTCGTTGAATTTTTAATAAATTGTGCCTCATCGAGAACCGTTAGTTGAAAATTTTTCTTCGTAATTTTAGATTTATGGCGACGGAGTTGCGTGTAGCTGATCACCCAAATATTTATTTCCGGTTCGTCGAGCTCCGATTCCGACGAAAAAATCCTAACCTTTAATTTTGGGAAAAATTTTTGCGCCTCCTTTTCCCACACGTAGACGACGCTCGCAGGGCAAACGACGATCGTCTGCTGGTCGGCATCCATTTTGGAAATAAACGTCAAAACCTGTAGAGTTTTTCCCAGTCCCATGTCATCGGCGACTAATCCATGGAATCCGTGCCGTAGAATATGATTAATCCAGAGAACGCCTTCCCGTTGGTAGGTGCGCAATATTTTAGGAAGAATAAAAGATTTAAGGGGTTTGGAAGCGAAGGATTGTTGCCATTCGAGTATTTGGGGGTCGCCCCTGTAGGGAATATTCGATAGGTTGAAAATCGAATACATCATGTAGCGGGGGATTTCATTATTGAATTTATTGAGAATAGCGTGTTGGGCGCACGTTATTGCGATCTCTTTTTTAGCCATCCGGACAGCACCAAACCCCTCGATAAATAGGGGACTGCCATCGCTTTTAAGCATCTTCTTGGCAAAATTTTGCGGAATAACATACTCCTCATTCGCCAGCTGCAGCGATAGATCAATCGTATGATCCCGACCCTCCTGCTCATTCGCCTGAAAAGTGGCATGAATTTCTTTGGCACCTTGGCGCAATTTTTGTATATTTTCATCGAGCTGCAAAGCGAACTCCCCATGCCAACGCGATAGCGTATATCGACAAAAATCGATGGCTGACGCGATACTGGCAATGCGATATTCCTTGCTTTGCTTGTGGAGCAAGAATCCCGCTTTCCGCGCAAGATGAATCAATTTGATAATGGAATTGCGATCCTGTTGGGCCATCGCATTCTTGTAGCGGGATAAATTATCGGGAAATACTAATTTATTCGTTTCAGTCCAATAGGCCTTGAAGCATAAATTTTGCCCGGACATGTAGAATGATAACCTTAGGGGCCTATTTTTGGATCTATCTTCAGCTCCATTGCTGTCGTCCACCGATGAATTTTTTTGAGCCATGCAACTATCCTCCAAGTCGGACGCAAAGAGAGCATCTTGCTTATCGATAATCGCCTCATCCATGGCAAGAAGTGCACCGATTGCGGCGTCATTTTTATCGATCAGCGAAGAGCGTGCCGAGAGATAGCCGTTTTCCATGTCGATGACCGCAAAAAATGGCGATTTATTTTCACCGAGGTAGCGGACGATAACATCATCGGGGCGAATTTCAATTTCCTTAATGGCATATTTTTCAAGAAATTGAATACCTTCTCGAATTTCATTCCTTGAAAAAGATTTTTGCCAATCATTCTTGGCAAAAATATCCATCCAATTCTCAAGCGTTTGTCGCTTAAACGTAACTGCGGGAGTACGATTATGCATACCTATTCCGAGATTCTGCAAAAAAATAATAAAAATAGCAAGTATTTTCCGAAATAAGTATTTTGTATTGCCTTTTTGGTTAATAAAAGCAGGCGGCGAAATTAAATAAATTGATGAAAATGGGTAATTCAAGGTTTAAGCCTAGGCTTAGTTTATTTTCCTTCTTTCCTATTTCTGCCTCTGTTTTTGACTCCATTTTTCCTCTGTCTTGGGCTTTAATTTAGCCTTTAATTTGTGCCTTTTTGCGTTGGAGAGGCCTGGGTTGGCGTGCACACAGCTCTCTTCCCTATTCCAGTGCCCTACCGTCCCTTTGCCTTTCCCTAAAATTTATTCGAGGTGGATTGCCCATTCCGGCTGGGCAATTTCGTCAAATTCCTCTTCTAGATCCTTTTTTTAATTCATTTCACTTCGCCATTTTGTGTCATATGCGATCGATTTTTCTTGCGTTTCACCATTTTCACCGTAGCCATGGAAAGCATAAAATTTTAATCCATTTGCCTATTTTATTCCACCATGATGAATTCCATCGAAATCGAAAGACAAACAAAAAAAATAAACATAGCCTTTTGCTTCGATGGAAACCTATGGATGCAGGCGGGTGTTGCCATCGCATCACTTTTACACCATTCGAAGGACAAGTGCAGCTATCATATTTATTGCGTTGTTTCGGAGGACATCAATCAAATCCATCGGAGCGAATTGGAGAATATTATGCGCGCGCAAGATCCCGAATCCTCCATAATTTTTCTCGAAGCAAATCACGATTTCGATCAATCATACTTCGATAAGTTTACCGTTGCCATCTACTATCGGCTGATGTTGCCTCAGCTTTTACCCCATTTGGACAAAATTATTTATTCCGATGTGGATGTTATCTTTTGCAATGACATGGGGGAAGCCGATCAAATAGATTTGGGGGATCACCTGATTGCCGGCGTAAAAGATACATTCAACTTAAGCAAAGCCGAAAGACGCAAAAAAAGAAAATGGAAGCCATTGGATGATCGGCAATATCTCTGTTCCGGTTTTTTGATCATGAATTTGAAAGCATTGCGAAATCAGAATCTGTACAACTCTTGGATAGAGCTTTCAAAAAATACGGCCTTCAATTATCCGGATCAGGATGTCCTCAATTACACGTGCCGCGGCAGAAAGCTTTCCATCCATCTAAAATACTCTTTCATTCCCATGGGGCAGAAGAATTACGACAAATGCCTCGGAGAAAATATTTTTTTACGACAGGAATATGGGGAAGCCATAAATAAACCCACGATTCTACACTATGCCGGACTAAAACCCTGGAATAATGCCGTTCCCCTAGGAGAGCTATGGTGGAAATATGCAAAAATAACTCCCTTTTTCGACATTTTTATACTCCAACGGACGGCTCCCTTTGCAACGCTTGAAAAAAATTTTTATCTCTTCCATTTCATTCCCCTTCTTAGGGAAAAAATTGAGGGAAATAAAATAAAATATTACCTGTTTCGTTTTATTCCTTTTTGTAAAATAAAAAGTAAAATTCTAAAATAACTTCCAGGATCCAATTTTTTTGCAATTTGCGAAAAAATTGGGCAAGAGGAATTTTCTTTTAAGTTTTTTTTTAACAATGGAGTTATTTTACAGTAACTTTCGAACCCAGCCTAGGGGTAGAAGGGAGATCCCTACCACCGGTATTAGCAGGGAAAATAGCCAATGCAGCGTACCACTTCTTCCCAAAGAGTGTAGAATATAGGCAATTAAACCATAGAATAATGCTATCATGGTCACTTTGCTAACGCCCCATAGGAAATTCTCCCGTGGGGTTGAAAAAAGCAGGGGTAAAACAATCCAGCAACTCAGGAAGCAGAAAATGGAATCCAAAAGAATACTCCAAAATTGCATTCGGTAGCCAACGTTTTCGAAATTTCCATTTTGCTTTTCATAGTCAATGGCTATTTTCAACTGTGACAGGGGAAGATTTTCGGGAGGTATTCGGAGGAGAAGCATCAATTGCGGGGAATCCCCCAGTTCTCCAAATGTGCGCCATTCAAAAACGTGGACTTCTTGGACGGCCTGAGTTTTGGGGTGGAAGAGGATTTCGCGGCCCCGTTCCAGAATCCAAGTCTTTTTCTCGCCATCAAAATATCCAGATTTCGCCTTAATTCTACGCCATTCCTTTCCCTCCATATCGTAGTCGTGAACGGAAATTTCGGACGCATGTCCTCGACTTTTATCGTAGCGATTGATATACCACAGGCGATTTTGAGTGCGAAGGGTTAGGTGCTTTTCCATTTCATCTCCTTTGGCAAGGCACATTTCGATTCCTTTCAAATAATAATTTGAATAGGCCTGTGCCCCGGGAACCCAGTGGAAACTGCCCAACAGGGACAAAAAAGAAGCCATAATTCCGAGTATCCAAAACATTCGTGTCACCCTAAAAAAACTCACTCCCGAAGAGAGCAGTAATATAATTTCGCAATTGCGATGCATGGAACAGAAGGAAAAGATAAGCGTTAGCGTGAAGGTCAGCGGCAGCGTCAACGGCAATAGTTCGATTCCATGGGCCATGTAATAGGGGAATATTTCCCCATAGGATGCGCAGCAGGCCAGAAACTTTTCCAGGTGAGTGTAAACGTCTTCGAGCACTAAAAATGCATTTAAAACGACAAAAAACAGTAAAAATTTTTTACTAAATTCGCCAAGAATATATTGGTCAAGCAATTTCATTCCTTTTTCGCTACAGTGGCACTATGCATTGCCATGGCTTACAGCAATCCTAATTCCATTTTTCCGATTTCGCTGATCATATCTTGATTCCAAGGGGGATCCCAAACAAGTTCCACGCGAACAATCCCCTTCGGATGCATTGGCGACAGGGTCTGTCGAACGGAATCGATTAAAAAATCGCCCATGGGGCAACTGGGCGACGTGAGTGTCATGGTGACGTGAATTGCGTCACTTTCGGCCTCGATGGCATAGACCAATCCGAGATCGACGATATTGACATGCACATCGGGATCCTGAACGGTTTTCAACTGTTGCCAAAGAAATTCACAGTCAATCATCACGGTGGAATGAAAAATATTTATTTTTACCACCGAAGGAAAGTTAAATTTTTCTTTATTATTAAATAAAAATTAGAATTTTTTCCGGATCTCTAAAACTTTCCGCTGTTGATCGCGTAATTTTCTACTGAAGAATTGGAAAGCGACCGAAATTCCCCTAATTGTTTGAACTTCCCGAAAGAAATTTAAAACTTTATTTTCGAGGAAAAGTTAAAATTTTTCCCATCAAAATTAGTCTATTTCCTTCAAAAAACAATTGACAATTAAATAATCCCCGCCAAGGCTGAGGGCAGTGGGTGGGAGTAAGGTCACGCTAAAGATTTTGGCGAAATTTGCAGTTTTTATTTGAATTAGCTGAAAAATGTAATTGGTGGAGGAAAAATGAGTGCTTTGGAAAAATGTTAGTTTTTTGTTAAAATCATAGGTCGCAGAACAATCACATTGTCAGAAATAAAATAATTCTTCCCATCGATAATCATGGAGAATTCAAAGCGGGA
>JAIRYA010000021.1 GCA_031268005.1 Puniceicoccales bacterium
TAACTTTTAATTGAAATTTGCAACTTTTTTTATTTTGCTTTTCATAATATTTTTCGAAAACATTAAAATTTTTCACAAAAATGCCAATGCAATTCGCGGCAGTACCCATTCAATTCTCCCCTTTGGGGACAAAGTTGAAAAAAAATTTAATTCATTTTACCACTTTCCAGGACCCGGTTGCGGTTTTTACTTGCCCTTGACGCATACTTTTCCATTATTAATAGCCTATGACAGATTCCCTCATCGATCAAATCCGTCGGGAGATGCTCACAACCCAACTCTCAACGACGAAAAAAAATGTGGGCACCATTGTCTCCATCGCCGATGGCGTCGCCCTACTCAATGGCCTCTCCGGTGTCATGTATAATGAGCGGATCGATTTCGGTGATAATATTTTCGGCGTCGCACTAAATTTGGAAGAAGATTTCGTGGGTGCGGTTGTTTTTGGAGACTATTCCTCTTTGAAAGCGGGGAATCGGGCTACCGCCACGGGACAGTTACTTTCCGTACCCATCGGTAAAGGCCTCATCGGCCGCGTCGTCAATGCCCTCGGTCAACCCATCGACGGTAAGGGTAATATTCCCCACTCGGAAACCTATCCCGTCGAAAAAATCGCCCCCGGTATTATGCCGCGCCAATCCGTTTCCCAACCCCTCCAGACCGGTATCCTCGCCATCGATGCCATGATCCCCATCGGCCGCGGACAGCGGGAACTGATCATCGGTGACCGCGCCACCGGAAAGTCGACCATCGCCATCGATGCCATCATCAATCAGGCTAGAATCAATCGGGAAGGCCTCGCCTCCGCCGATCCCC
Organism: Puniceicoccales bacterium; assembly: GCA_031268005.1. Taxonomy (GTDB): domain Bacteria; phylum Verrucomicrobiota; class Verrucomicrobiia; order Opitutales; family LL51; genus LL51. The sequence continues at coordinate 817 of JAIRYA010000021.1, forward strand.
ATTTCCGCCCGGTGTATTCCATTTACGTCGCCATCGGACAAAAAAATTCCACGATTGCACACACCATAAAAACCCTCGCCGATCACAACGCCTTGGAATTTGCAATCGTCGTCAATTCCTCCGCCGCGGATAATCCCGCTAACCAGTACATCGCCCCCTACGCGGGCTGTGCCATGGGCGAATGGTTCATGCACAACGGCATGGATGCATTGATCGTCTACGATGACCTCTCCAAACACGCCGTTGCCTACCGACAAATTTGCCTAATTCTAAAGCGTCCGTCGGGGCGCGAAGCCTATCCGGGGGATGTGTTTTACCTCCACTCCAAACTCCTCGAACGCGCCGCTCGACTCAATGAAAGCAATGGAAATGGTTCCCTAACCGCCCTTCCCATCATCGAAACTCAGGCCGGTGACGTCTCCGCCTATATTTCAACGAACGTGATCTCCATCACCGATGGGCAAATTTTTCTCGATACGGATCTCTTTTATAAGGGCATTCGACCGGCCATTTCGATCGGAATTTCGGTCTCCCGTGTCGGTTCAGCGGCACAGATAAAGGCATTTAAACGGGTGGCTGGAAAATTGAAACTCGAACTCGGTCAGTACTATGAATTGAGTTCCTTCGCACAGTTTGGCTCCGATCTCGATGCGAAAACACAGCAGCAACTCGACCGCGGAGGACGCATCGTCGAACTCTTTAAGCAGGCTGCCAATGCACCGCGAAGCCTATGCGACCAAATCCTCCTCCTATGGGCAATCAAAAGCGGCCTATTCGATGGCGTGGCGATCGGCGAAATCCAGGAGGCGGCGAAATCCCTAGTTGCCTATTTTTCAACGGCTGGGATGTCCACTCTCCAAAAAATCCTCGAAAAGGGTGAACTCACCGAGGAAATTGAAAAAAAATTGCTCGAAATCGCAAACGATTGGCAAAATACGTGGCAGTAATTCCTGGAATTTTAAAGCCTTCGTTCCAAGGGCCGTTCGACCGTCCTAGGAGCTCCGCGTTCCTAATTTTCTCCGCCGGAAAACAAAAGATTTCCTCCCGGGTCTCCCCGGTGTAAAAATAATTTTTCTGGCAAAAATATCTGCAATCGGTCAGTAAAATGCCTCTAATACACATCCCGCTGGTAGCGATTTTCTTTCTTTAACTGCTTCAGGAAATCCAGTGGAGCATCCATGGCGCCCCATTGGTGAATGATATCTAGCAGTGCGATTTCCACATCCTTGGCCATGTGCGCAGCATCGCCGCACACGTAAAAATAGGCCCCCCGATCCAGCCACTTCCAGAGTTCCTGACCCCGTTCACGCATGCGATCTTGGACATAAATTTTATACTCCTGATCCCTTGAAAATGCGAGATCCAGGTGGATTAAATTACCCGAAGCCTGCCAGTGCGCCAATTCGTCTGCGTAGTAAAAATTCGATGCCCGGTGCTGCTCCCCAAAGAATAGCCAATTCTCACCGACGGATTTCCCCGCCTTGCGCAAGGCTGCCCGCTCCTGTAAAAACGAGCGAAATGGCGCAATTCCAGTCCCGGGACCGACCATGATCACGTCCCTGGAGATATCCTGGGGTAGTTTAAATCTCGAATGGGCGATGAAAGTGGCCGTCTGCTTGTAGAGCGGCAATCGGTGGCACAAATAGTGGGAGGCGACACCGTAGCGATCCCTATTTCTAAAATTCTTGTACTTGACGACCACGATCGCCAAGTCCAGGCGCTTGGGCTGCAGGGAAACCGCCGAGGCGATGGAATAGAGCCGCGGCTGCATCTTCTTGAGTAGGGGCAGCAATGTTTCCGCTCTAAACTTTAGGGATGGAAATAAATCGATCACGTCGCAGAGGGAGGCCGTTCCAAAGGCCTCACCGTGGGCAGCAAATTTTTCCAGCTCTTCTCCGCCCAATTGCCCGCGGACAGATTCCAGAAAGGCGTCGCTCAAGTGTGCTATGCAACGTTGATTTCGGAGCCAGTCCGATAGGGCTATGCCGTCGATTTTCTGCTGCCCTTCCATGGCGAAATGCGCCAGAATGCGCTCCACTTCCTCCGGAGGATTTTCAGGCCAAACGGCGAGGGAATCGCCGCATTGGTAATCAAAATTTTCCCCGGAAATGTGCTCAAAGGAAAGCTGAAAGGCCTCCTTTGGGCTATCGGGTTCCGACAGCCAGTGCCTGCCGACCAACTGGAGTGCTAGCCTATCTCGCATATGAATTCCCATTCCCCTTGGACCATTATTCGACTCGGAAGGGCCCTGTTTTTCTACCCATTGAAGCGTCAATGTATCCTCCATAATTAACCCCGAAGCTACTGTGACCCTTCCCTGAATTGGTTCGTTTTCCCTTGGATGCCATCACCCTCCTTCGCCGGCGCATCATCGTGGATAGCCAATGCCGTTTCGGCGGCAACGGTCAGGGTCCCATCGGATAATTTTTCAATCGCCGTTTCCATCATATCCAATTGAATGACGACATTTTCTTCTACTCCCTTGGCTTTATCTTCCCCTTTGGTGGAGGATAGCTTTGGATTCAGAAACAATGTGCCATTTTCATATTCGACGACGTATCCCTCGCGGATGAGCCAATTTAGGCTATCAAAGGTTTCTTTTTCGGGCAAATGATGGGCCTCGATAAAGTCCACCTTGATGCTTTCCAGGGTCACTTTTTCCAGCGGTTCCAAAAAGGAAATCAGCGCCTGGATATTGGACTCAAACACATCTTCGTCCGTGCGGAACTTACGCTTTGCCGCACACACATAGGAAATGCCACCCTTACCCTTCCGATAAATGCCAAAACCGGCACGGCGGAAGCGATTGCGCAAATTATTTGCCGTATCGAAGGGAAAGTGGCGTTGCCGTTGCAGAAAAAATTGAATCGCACGACCAATGGATCGGGAGGGCATGGATTCACTGCTAATGCCGGAGATGTGGCTCGTCGTGACTTCGCGGAGAATCCGATCCTTGAAGTATTTTAAAAGATAATTTTTGGCACCTTCCAATGAATCGAGGGGAGCCAAATCGGTTACACTATCGTCCATGGCTTTCGGCCTATGGGTCACCTTGCGGCTCATCCCTTGGAGCCAATCTCGAATGTCACTTTCCTCCTTTGTCGTCTCAATTTTTTCCAGGAAGCGTTCGAAGGGCATGCTGCGAATTTCTCCATTGAAATGATCGCGCAGGATCGTCCTATATTTGTGATAGTTGGGCGCTGAAAGTAATTTTTTCGTCACGCCACAGCGATGCACGCAGGTGAAGATTCCCTTCGGAGGTTCAATGGCCTCCTCCGTCACATCGAAAAACTCATCTATGTGGTGTTGCATGATATAAGCCATCGCCTCGTGCTCGGATTCAAATACCCAATTATCGAGCAGAGATAAATATAGGGGCCCAATAACGCCCTCGCCGTTTGGCTTCCGGCGTACGGTGACCACAAAACGCTCCGGTTTTTGGAGAATCAATTTTGCCACCGTGAAAAGCTCGTAGGTCTTGCACGTCTTTTGCATTTCTTCGATGAGCAAGTTGAAGGATTTATCTTCCTGGTAGAATTGAACGTCAAAGGGTGGAATAAATGGGCGACGCTCGCGGTATTCGCCGAAACGGGATGGAGAAAAATGGCGCTCTCGGGAGGGGCTCCGATAGCCCTCGGGGTTGGAACGCCCACGGAAATCACCGCGCTCCCTCCCATCAAAATTACCGCTGCCTTCCCTGGGGAAATTATGCCTCGGTGGACGGCGATCGGATGGCCGCCGAGGCGACGATTCATCCTGACTCCAGCGCGTGCCAAAGGTCAAATTCACCAATTCATGGAGATCCTTCAAAATCGTCCGATCCGGAGCAACCGACTCTTCCCCGGTTGGCACTTCCTCCGCGACGGATGATTCAACTAGTTCTCCTTCTTTCCCTTCTCCGAAAAATTTTTCGTCCGTATTCATCTTAATCTCTTATCTATCCTAATAAATGGGCATATGATTTAAAAATTTCTCAATAATTCAATCTTTTTCACTCATTAATTGACAATTTAAGGCAATAAAATCCTATCTTTTAAAATTTTGTTCGAAAATTCACTAAACCTATGCGCCAATTATTCTAATTTATCGCCCAGGCGTTCCACGAGCATCTGCACCTCCAATCCGGGAAAACGCTCCGAAAAGACCTGCGTTTCCGGGGTGGAAGTGAGGAGGTGCGAAACCATTCCCATTTTAGCGTCCAAATTATCGACCAGGGAAACAAAGATCGCCTCCGGCGTTGCCGGCAATACCGCTGCACCATACTCCAGCTGTCCCTGGTGACTGAGAATGATGTGTTCGAGGCGTTCGAGTAGCCTAGGATCGAGATCACTTTTAATTCCCGCCCGACGTACCCGGCGGTAGCCCAAAATGATGTGCCCCTGCAGATTGCCCAATTTCGTGCGGCTAATCGCCAGATCGCCTTCGTATTCTTCCACTTTTCCAACGTCGTGCAATAGCATTCCCGCAATGGCGAGATCCCGGGGAATATTCGTGTAAATATCTAGCAGCGCGACTCCGGAACGGGTCACACAGACGGTGTGTTCGAGCAGGCCGAATTTGTAGGCATGGTGCATGGATTTTGCGGCCACACTGGTGAGAAACTTTTCGCCGAGTTCTTCGATCACGGACTGAACGGTATGGCGCAGGGGTAGATCCCGGATCATTTCCACGTAGCCATACATTTCATCCTCCAGTGCCTTGGGGTCCTCCTCGCTCATGGATTCCAATTTTTGGCGCCAATTGCCCTCCAGAATTTCCCCGTCGCTCAATTTTCGAGCCGAAAGGATATCCGGACTAAAAACACCCTGGTAGTGGCGACTCATCCCTTCCAGAAAGATGACATCGCCCAACTTCGCCGCCAGAAAAAAATTAAATACGGACGAATTCGAAAAACAGGTAAAATTAAAAGCAGAAAATTTATCACCCACTTCAATTTTCAAAAATTCGGATCCATTTTTCGCGTTTCTGCGCTCAATCTTTCGGATCACGAGAACGGATTTAAACACAACGGTTTGCCCTTCGGGAATGCTTTTAAGCTCCATCGTAGTCGAAAATTTATCCATAGGACGCAGGCAAAGGAAAAATTTTTAGAGGTAAACAAAAAAGAAGCGCCACATTTAGGTAGCGCTCCGAAGGTTATAAAAGGAATACACTTATTGTCACATTCTCAGACGCAGCAAATTGGGAAACGTTCAAAAAATTTTTCTAGGCCTAAAAATTTTCTCATGGGCAGCCCCATGCAGCTGCAAAAAAAAACAGGGCAGAGGATCGGCCAACGGCTATTGCCTTTCCCGCCCTTGGAACTCATCCCTTCTAGGGCTAAAAACGGCGGAAAAGGACTTTCGAAATTGCGATCAAAATTAATTTTCAGATAGCCACAAACCGAGATCTTGCAGGACCGTTCCGGTGCCATTGGCAACGGCGTAGAGGGGGTTATCGGCGACGATGACCGGTAATCCCGTCGATTCGCTGATGGCGCGATCCAATTTTCGAATCATCGATCCGCCGCCCGCCAGAATAATGCCCCGGTCGACGAGATCGGAGGACAATTCCGGAGGACATTTTTCAAGGGAAATTTTAATGACTTCGACGATACTTAAAACCGCTTCCCTCAAGGCTTCACGGATTTCTATGGAGGAAATTTTTATGGTTCTCGGCAATCCGATGATCGCATCGCGGCCCTTAATCGACATTTCCAATTCGTTTTCCAGTTTAGCCGCTGAGCCAATCTGGATTTTGATATCTTCCGCCGTGCGTTCGCCGATGATCAAATTGTACATTTTTTTGATGTAGGCGGTAATGGACGAATCGATGGCATCGCCGCCCACGCGAATGCTTTGGGAAAAAACGACGCCATTGAGAGATAAAATGGCGACTTCCGTCGTTCCGCCGCCGATATCGACGATCATGCTCGCCGCCGGCTCATCGATGGGTAATCCGACGCCAATGGCAGCGGCCATCGGCTCCTGTAAGAGGAGGACATCCCGTGCCCCGGCGTGGATGGCGGATTCTTTAACGGCGCGCCTTTCGACCTCGGTAATCCCCGAAGGGACCGCGATGACGACCCGCGGAGGAATAAATTTCATGGTGCGGGAGGCCTTATTGATAAAATAGCGAAGCATGGCCTCCGTAATTTCAAAATCGGCGATGACACCGTCTTTCATGGGGCGGATGGCGGTGATATTTCCCGGAGTTCGGCCCAGCATTTTTTTAGCCTCCAAACCCACCGCACGCACCTTTTTAGAATTCGTATAAATGGCTACCACACTCGGTTCGTCCATGATGATGCCGCGATCCTTTGCGAAGACGAGCGTATTGGCCGTGCCGAGATCAATGCCAATGTCGTGGGATAGAAAGTTGAGGGTCTTTCCCAGTGAACTTTTTAATTTTGTTCCTAATTTCATTCAATATTACCTCAATGGCTATGAAAGAAATTTCATCCCCATTGAAAAGCTAATTTATTGAAAATTTTTCCTTTCTTTCTTGACATTTTTTTTATGAACCAATGGAGTGCTCCCATGTTATCGAGAGTCCATTCTGGGGCGGTGGTGGGAATTGAGGGACTACCCATTCTCATAGAGACCAATACGGGATTGCCGGGGGAACCTAAATTTATCACCGTCGGATTACCGGATGCCGCCGTTAAGGAATCGCAGGATCGCGTCAGTTCTGCGCTCATGAATAATGGATTTTCCATGCCAAAAATGCGGACGATTGTCAATTTATCCCCTGGAAATTTGAGAAAGGAGGGCCCCATCTATGATTTACCCATCGCCTTGGGTATCATTGGAAGTACGGGACAGGCCCGATTGTCCGCCTTGGAGGAATTTATCATTGCCGGGGAACTGAGTTTGGCGGGAGATTTATTGCCAATTGCCGGAGCCATTGCATTGGCCATACAGGCTAGAAAATATAAAAAGAAATTAATTTTGCCAAAAATATCGGCGGAGATAGCTTCCTTTGTGAGCGATATTGAGATCTTTGCTGCGAATACTTTGGGCGAAGTGGTCCAATTTTTGTCCCGGGAAATCACCCTCCATAGGGTATCCATGGAAAAGGAAATTGAAGGGCAGCGGGAAGTATTCGACGTCGATTTTGCGGAAGTAAAAGGACAGAAGGCATTGCGCCGCGCCGTGGAAGTCGCCGTTGCGGGTGGACATAATTTACTCATGGTGGGAACGCCGGGATCGGGAAAATCCATGATCGCTAAGCGCATTCCGACGATCATGCCCAGGCCAACTTTGGAAGAATTTTTAGAAATTTTATCGGTCTATTCCGCATGCCATGCGGTCAATTCCATGACTTCCATAAAGCGCCCCTTTCGCGCACCCCATCACACGATTAGCGAAGTGGGGTTGCTGGGAGGGGGCATTTATCCGATGCCCGGTGAGGTATCATTGGCTCACAATGGTGTTTTATTTTTGGATGAATTACCGGAATTTCGCCGTTCCACCTTGGAAGTTTTACGCCAGCCTCTGGAGGATGGATGCGTTGCCATATCGCGCAGCGCGGCCAAGGTACAATTTCCCTGCTCTTTCATGCTCATTGCGGCGATGAATCCCTGTCCCTGCGGATTTCTGGGGGATTCCAAGAGGGAATGCCTCTGCTCTCCGGGACAAATTCAGCGCTATCGCTCAAAAATTAGTGGCCCCTTGCTCGATCGCATCGATATTCACATCGACGTTCGCCCCATCGATATTTCGGAATTACGCTACAAAAATCCAGAAGAACCTTCGGAGGTTATTCGCCAACGGATCGTTGGGGCCCGCGCAATTCAAAAATCGCGCAATTGCCGAGATCGTGCAACCAATGCCACGATGAGGCATGGAGATCTCCTTCAATTTTGCCAACTGAGCCCCGGTTGCGAACTTTTGCTGACTTCCGCCATCGATAGGCTAGCACTCTCCGCGCGGGCACATGACCGCATTCTGAAAGTGGCACGCACGATTGCAGATCTCGAAAATGTCGAAAACATAGGGGAGCATCATCTGCTGGAGGCCATCCACTACCGATCGATGGATCGAAAATTGTTTTAGTAATGACCGCCTCGGGCTCCTCCGGGGGCGTTTACCCTCCTAGGCCTTCCGGTGAAGGGGATTCCGGGGCAAGACCTCGCCTAGCCGGTAGTATTTTGGATGAGGGAGACTAGGGGTAGAAAAAGACCAATTACGATGGAGCCTACAAAAAAAGCGAGAAAGACGACGAGGAAGGGCTCGATTAGGGAAGTGGTGCGCAGGATGATTTCGTCGAGTTGCCCTTCGTAGGCGGAGGAAATTTTATTCATCGCCGTGCCGAGTTTCCCCGATTCTTCACCCACTTTGATCAAGCCCTCCGCCATCGCCGCCAATACCTTGCGGTTGGAGAGGGCTTCGGTCAACGATAAGCCCTGTTGGATGTCACCGATGGTAAGGGTTAAATTCGCTCTCATATAATAATTCTTGACGCTTTCTCGGGCCATTTTTAAGGATTCGACGATGGAGCAGCCACAGAGGAGAAGATCGCCAAAAGTACGCGAAAAGATCACCATATCCCATTTCTCCATGCATTTTCCGATGAATGGAAGTTTTAGCAGAAAAATGTGGATAATTTTTTGCGCTGGGGTAAATTTTTTAACTCCAAGGATCATGGCCACGATAAGGATTCCAAGGATCGATAGTTCCATAGGCTGCGATGTGATGAAGTGGCTACACCGAATGATAATATTTGTCAATGTGGGCATGGTTTGATTTTCCAATTGTTCGGCGATGATCTTTTCGAATTTGGGGACCACAAAAGTGGTTAGAAGGAGGATGACCAGTGAGGCAATCGTTAGAACCGTAGCCGGATAGAGCATGGCGGAAACGATTTTCTTCCTAATAAGGATTTTTTTCTCCATCAGACTTGCCATTCTGGCGAGGGCATCGCTTTGCCTTCCCACGGTTTCGCCGGCATGGATCATTGCGATTTCAGCCCCATTAAATTTTACAATCGAGTTTGCAAGGGCATCGGAAAGGGAATCGCCGGCTTCAATTTTCAGGGATAAATCATCGAGGAAAAGGCGTACATTTTTGTTCCCCGTTTCCTGTTTTCTAAGAATTATCAGCGAAGAGTATAGATCCATTCCCGATTCCAGGAGGACCGAGAGTTGGCGAATGATTTGCGCTTTTTTCTCGATTTTTAATTTTAAAAATTTGGATTGCTTCCCTTGGGCGTTATTTTTTTCCGTGGAAATTTGATTGTTTGGAAATTGGGGTGCCCTGGGATTATAGAACTTTCGATTACCGATGCCTTCGCCCGTGGAAATTTTTTCGAAGGGAGCATCCTCCGCGATGGAAAAATTATGCTTTGAAAATGGGCTAGGGGAGTTGTAATTTTGGGGGGCAGAGTTGTGGGCAAACTTCGATGGCCTAGCGTTCTCTGGAAAGCCGGAGTCGCTTGGGGTGGGAGGGGAAGGAGGAGTGGCGATGGCTGTAAATCGATGGCCACCATTTTGCATTTGCCGGTTGAGTTCCTGGGATAAATCGTTCAATATTTGAAAATCCTTTTCCAAGAAATTCTGATTTTTATTTTCCGACTGAGTTTTTGAAAATTTAATTTCTCCACCGTTTTCATTGGAGAAATGGCCCGAATATTTATCAATGAAAACCTGGAAAAGACCGCGTAAAAACCGCCGAAGCTTCATGATATGTCCTGTTTAAATTTAACCTTTCGTTTGGCGATATTTTGGACACTTTGTTTAATGGCGATGTCATCATTTTCGGCGATTTCTACGCCAATAATATGTTCAAAAATATCGTCCAGCGTTAGTACGCCGACAATTTTATTTTCTTTTTTTACAAAGGCAAGTTGCGTTAAATTTTTTAGCAGCGCATCCAAGGCATCGTTCACAAACATATTATGGGAAAGCGCTTTGGGGGTTTCCATGAGGCGTCGCAATTGAATTTTTGAGCCATTCGTTGCAAAGGCGTGTAAAATTTTCCGGCGATGGACGATGCCCACAAGATTTTCGGGATTGTTGGAATAGACGGGAATGCGTCCGCTGGGAATATTTTCATTGTTGGCAATGAACACATCCTGGACCGTCATATTTTTGCTGTAAGCGCTGAGGTGATCGAGGGGAGTCATAATTTGAGAAATAACCGTATAATCCATTTTCAGTGTATTTTCGATCATTTTGCGCTCCTGATTGCTCAGCGTTCCGTCGCGCACATTTTTTTCGGCTAGGAGCATAATTTCCCTGTCCGAAGAGGCGGCATTGGCGCCTTTTTTCCCAATAATTAATCTCAGGATAAAACGGCAGGCCTTGGAAAAAGGATACATTGCCAAGACGACGAATTTCAAGAGATAGGCTACGGGAATGTATAGTTTTTTCCGGTAGATCAGCCCAAGATTTTTGGGCAAGATTTCGGAAAGGAGTAGAATTGTGATCGTGAGACCGATTGAAAAATAGAGGAGTTTATCTTCGCCGTAAATTTTGACGACTAATCCGCCGGCGACAATGGAACCGAAGGTATTGGCGAAGGTATTTAGGATGATAATTGCGGAGGAAGATTCGTCGATATTTTTTCTACATTTTTCGAGATAATTGGCGGATCGCTTCGATTTGGAGCGCAAATCTTCAAGTTCAATGTCGTTGGCGCTGAATAGAATTGCTTCCAAAAGGGAAGCCACTGCGGAGATTATCAAAGTTAAAATTATTGTAATAAAAAGAATAACCATGCAATGCTCCTATTATAATAGGAACTTGGGGTGAATATCAATAGAAATATGTGTGTTAAAATTTTTTTAAAAATTTTCCTTTCAATTCACCCTACTTTCCTATGCGTTATCATTGGTTTGGG
>JAIRYA010000055.1 GCA_031268005.1 Puniceicoccales bacterium
TTAAGTCCCCGGCGTCTATCTTTCCCCATCCGGCAATCGAAGCATTCCAATTGGAATGCTTTTCCTTTTTTTTTTAACCATTACGAAAAGATGTGGAACAGATGATTGATAATGCGAAAAATATCGTAAAAGCCGGGAAACATTTTTCCGTTTCCATTTGTTTAAATATTTTTTCTTTTCATCCCAAAGAATTTTGTTTCACTCCACTCTAGACGGGAATGGGAGATAAGATTAAGTTCTATAATCGTTATACAAAATCATTGGAGGAGGAATATGTCTATGGCGAGTCCTTTTTGCGATTTCTCTACAACTCCCGCCTCGGTCAATTGGCTCTCAATCAACTCGTTAGGCGTAAAATTTTTTCCACCATCTACGGTCGCCTCATGCGTTTTTCTGCTTCGAAGGGCAAGATTCGTCCTTTCATTGAGCGCTATAAAATCGATCCTCAAATGTTTGAAAAAAAAGTCGAAGACTTTGAAAGTTTCGATGATTTCTTTTTGAGGAAATTAAAAAAGAATGCGCGGCCAATTGCCGTCGATGCTCAAAAAATTGTATTTCCCTGCGATGGTCGCCATCTCCTTATCGAAAATTTTCAAAAATTACCCGCTTTTTTTGTCAAGGGACAGAAATTTAATCTTCAAAAATTGCTTCAAAACGAAGAATTATTTGGGCGTTTTCGCAATGGTGTGGGTGTAATTTCGCGGCTATGTCCGGTCGATTACCATCGCTTTCACTTTCCCTGCGATGCGGTGATTCGGAAAATTTATAGGGTTGGCGGTGATTATCTATCCGTTAATCCCATTGCGACAAAAAAGAGAGTTGCGATATTTTTTGAAAATAAACGAATTGTTTCGATCTTGCAGTCAAATGATGTGGATCAATTTTTAATAATAGAAGTGGGAGCAACCTGCGTGGGAAGCATTACACAAACGGCGGAAGTCGGACGCCTCTACTTTAAGGGAGAAGAAAAGGGATACTTCAGTTTTGGAGGCTCGACCATTATAACAATTTTTCAAGAAAAAAAAATAAATTTTACGGAGGATCTTCGTCAAAATTCTAGAAATGGGATAGAAACATTCGCCTTCATGGGCGATGAAATGGGAATGAAACAATGAAAAATAGGAATAAAAATAGAAAATTGTTAGCAAAAACAGAAAGCTACTATTGTAAAAAAAATAGAGCAGGTTTCTTGGAAGATTTTCCATCGAAATACTGCCCGTGGGAACGAAAGCATTCGCCTTTTTGGGATAATAAATGGAAGGAAAAAAATGAAACGGCTATATATTGTTAGGAATGCGCATGCGGCGATTGGCGCAATTGACCGGGAACGCGAACTGGACGAACGGGGAATAAAAGAATTGGAATCAATCGGTGCTCAGATGGTTGCGACGGGGATGCGTCCCAACGTCATTTTAACGAGTGGTGCACGCCGTTCGATCGACACCGCTAAACATATTCGTGAGATCTTTGGTCTCCTTGCCAATGTCATCGACATTCGCGAAGAGTTGTATAATGCCGACATTCATAGGGTTCTCGATATTCTACAATCCCTATCGGATGAGAAAAATTCGGTGATGTTGGTGACTCAGAATCAGGGTGTAATTGATTTATTGAGTTCGATTACGAATTCCGAGTACAAAGAAATCCCAAATGGGAGTCTAGTGGTTCTCGAATTGCGACTGCGCCATTGGAAAGATATCGAATCGGATACGGGACGGGAGTTGCTTTGCCTCAGACCTCGGTTAGCGGAGTAGATGAAAAGGGAAGGGAACATTGGGAGGAAGGCAAACAAAAAGATTTTGCCATGAAATAAAGATTTCTTTTAGTTTTTATGATCCATGAAATCGGCACTTATTTTTTTATTCCCGGATTTTGAGGAAATTGAGGCAATTAGTACAATCGACGTATTGCGTCGCGGAAAAATGGAAGTCATCGTCGCATCACTTGTGGGCGAGAAAAGTATAAGAGGGGCACACGGAATCAGCTGTGAGGCGGATGTCATTGGAATTCCCGAAAAAAATTTTGACGCGATCATTATTCCCGGTGGATCGGGGGTTTTACGCCTTCGAAAGGATAAAATACTAACAAAATTTATTTTTGAACAATATAATTTAGGAAAATTAATCGCGGCGATTTGCGCAGCACCGGTGCTTTTGCACGACAGCGGAATACTCGAAAAACATCGCTATACATGCCATTTTTCAATGGTTTCGGAATTAAAAAATGCGAGCCTTCGCGAATCGGTGGTGAGCGACGGAAATGTGATTACGGCCCGTGGACCTGCGGCGGCTATAAATTTTGGGCTTGCTATTCTAGAATTTTTCGAAAATATGACAGATATCCGAGAGGTCTCACATGGAATGATGTGTGATTTTTAGGATAATATAATGTGTTTTTTGTTTTTTTCATAGTTTAAGATAGTGCCTTAGTATTTGGACTTTTCGAAGTCGGGTCTTCCGACCTTTCCTAAGGCACTTCTTATTATGACAGACTTCTTATTATAACAGATATGCTACCTAATAAAAAACATGGGGTATTTCTATCTTCAAAAAAAAGTTCTGTCAACGTCAAAATCTAGAAATTTTTAGTCTTTGTTTTTCTCCTAGGGAGCTTTTGCTATTAATGGCAAATTTTAAAAAAGAGTTCCCGGCAAAAGCCTCAAGCAATCGGCAAAATCTCGCATTTCGGCTTTTATCAACGGGGTTGTGTTAGAAAGGAGATGGAATTGTAGTCTTTCAATACATCCCTAATGATTTCTGGAATTGTTTTTGTTGTCGAATTAAGGGGAACAATTTTTCGCTTTTGAAGGGGAGTTGAAGGTATTTTTGCGGCATCATTGGGCATTTTTAAAAATTTTTTTAGGGAAGTTATTTCCCTTCCCTTGGTTTTTTGTGACTTTGCCTTTATTCCCACCGCTGCCTTACGCCTCGATAAACTGACATGGGGAATCATTTGCCAGGGATCGTCCGCTAATTTTTTATTGGAATTGGATTGGCAAATTTTATCTTTCATTGTTTGCTCAGTATCCTTTTCGGGAACTGAATCCATAGCCTTTGCGGAATTATCCACCGCTTCCGTCGGTGATTTTACTGCTTGGGTAGATTTTCTGGTCGTTTTATTTAAATTTATATTTTTTTTCGGTTTCATTTTATTAATCTTTCCAAGATCCATACATCTTTTCCGAAGACTTTTTTGCCTCCTCATCGATGAGTGTTTCCGCTTCCGTACAAATTTCATCTATGCGTTTCATCCACGCCTCGGCCAAATCGACAAATACGGCTAAATCATCTTCAAAATGATCCGAATTTTTCAAAGGGAGTGAAAATCTTTGCTGCAAAACCAATGTGCGCGTTTGCTTATCGATGGCGAATGTGGACCCATTTGAAATTTTCCAAAAAAAGTTAGCTTCCAGTAGAATTTCCAAAATGAGTTCTTTGGCTACAAATGGGACTACACCTATGTAGGAATATATGAATAATGCGCCTTCCGTTTCGCTAAGTTCCAGGTTGAGTACAATTTTATCGTCGAATAGGATTAAACATTGGTTATTAACATCTAGCGTTAAAGATGATAAATCCAGGACTTTTGCAAGTTTCTGGAGCAATTGATTTACTTCATCCTTATAATCCATATCTCATTCCCTTTGGACTATCTCATCCCATATAAGACTGTCCTGAAGTATAAGGATATGATTTTACACGTTTTTGCAACAAAAAAAAACGCTGATGTAAAATCAGCGCTAATATTTTTTCTAAATTACTGCAGTTTTCTAATTTGCAGAGATTATTAGGGAGGGAATAAAGGCCTTAGAATCTCCAGATTGCAAATTAAATAAATAGGTAAGGAACATGAACGTCGACTTAGAATTTAGGTCATTATCGGCGATATAAAACCATTTCCCCCGATATAAAACGCGAACGAATGCATTGGGAGGGCATTTGCTAGCTTCGGAGGAGCTGACAGTAATCCAATCTCCCGAAAGATGTTCGTTCCAATGAAATACCGCTCCCGTTTCATCCTTTGTCTCCGTAACAAATCCGCCGTCGATGTCCTCCCGGGAAACGGTAACCGCATGGGAAAGATAGAATAAAACTTCCATAATGGAACGGGTACGCACCACTAAACCGCTATTGTTGACATCTAGGAAATTAGAAGTGAAATAAAATTCATTTTTATTGGGATTGAGACCGAGAATTGCTTTTAATTTTTGACTCTGCGAATCGGCATTCATAAGTTTGATAACGAGTTTCTTCTGATTCTCAGTGTCAAGGCCAATGGCCAAACGATCCTGCTTATATAATGCATCAATTATGCTAACGGCTTCGGCAAAGGATTCATAGACTGGCTTTTGGGTCGGTGTTGGACCGGAAGCGCTACTTGCATTGTCCAAACTATTAATGCGTTCAACGCACAAATTGAAGACACGTCCCACATCCCAACCGGCTTGTATCAAACTCAAAACAACGCCCAAAGGTATGGGGGAAACGATCCTCTGGGTGAATTGTTCCCCGCGAAGCGGCGTGTAAGTAATTGTTGGATTCTGAAAAACTTCACTATAAGCCGTAAGGGCTAATTTGTGCTCATTGGCATTTTTGACCAATCCAAATTCCGTACCACCAGTTCCGATGCGCGTCGTGAATTTACGATTTTCAGCGATGCTGCTCACCTCTAAAAAATAGGGATTATCGCGATATTTCAGACGAATAATATTCAATAATAACTGCTCATCCGCAGTCTTTGCTATTGCAGTATTATATTCGTAGTGTACCTTCTCAATGGAACGGGGACCTATTGAAGCGCATCCCCCCGCCAATAGGGAGGCTGTAATCCGTAGAACTGTGTTTAAAAATCCATCTTTTCGTACTTTATCCATAAGAAGTTTCTACTGATGAAAAATGTTATTTTACGTCAAGTCTAAAAATAATAAATGATAAAAAATCAAATGGATTTAGGCTCGGGTATCTCATTTTTCATTTCCAAGTCTTTTTCCATTTTTTTAATTCATTTCATTCGCCATTTCTATTTCAACTTGATTTTCTCAAAAAATTTAATGAATTAAATTCCATGGCATCGCCAACCGATATTCGTAAGGGTCGAGTAATTATATACCAGGGAGTTCCTCACCTAGTGATGGAGATGCTCCATCGCACCCAGGGGCGGCAAGCTGGATTTATCCAGACTACGCTTCGCAATCTTAGCAGTGGCTCTTCGACGGCGGTAAAGTTTCGCAGCACGGAGAGCGTCGAATTTTGCCACGTATCCACGGAGACTCTCGAATTTTCTTTCATGGATGACCAAGGCGTTCATTTTATGAATCCGGAGACTTTTGAAGACACCGTATTGCCCATGGATCTCGTCGTCGAACAAAAGCAATATCTGGTTCCCAATTATGGCTACGATCTTCTCTTCGTCGATGACAAACCCGTTGAGCTACGCTTGCCCGTTTCCATTGAGATGAAAATTACGGAATCGCCGGAAGGCGTTAGGGGGGATTCCGCGTCCAATGTCCAAAAACCCGCAAAAACGGAAAGCGGTCTTGCCCTCCAAGTGCCACTGTTCATCAAAGAAGGTGACGTTGTTCGCATCAGTACGGAAACGGGAAAATATTTAGGTCGCGCATAGATTCTTGTCTTTTTATTTGGAGTATATTTGAATTTGATAAATTTGAATTAATGCCTGGCGTGGCAGATATCACAAAAAAGACACTAAAAATTATACTCCGCCAATTTTAAATTAATGTGCTCCCAATTCCCCGCAAGATATCTATAATTTTTCAAAAAATTCAAAAAAAAGTGGAATTTTAGAAAAAAATCACTAGAAGGAAAGATGGATGGGACAAAATTTAGTATTAAAAAAAATATCTAGAAATAATGTTTTTATAGACAATATCTTCTATGGTCGAGAAGTTAGTCTTGCGCTTCAGTGGGATGGACGCCCTATCGGAATTGAAGTTCGACGACAGGATAGGCGATTTTCAACGGCCATAAAACTGACCATTGGCCGCTATGCGTGCACGCTATTTCTTGAAGTATTGCCGCCGTTGGCGACTTTTTCGAAACAATTTGATGGCATCGATTTTTTTTCCCTTCCGAAGGAAATTTGCTTACTCGCTTTTCAAAGCGCAACGGAGGCACTCAAAACGCACTTCTCCAATATTCTAAAAACGGAAATTTCAATCGATGCCATCGAAAAGGTGGCGGGGGACGAAGCGAAGGAGGGCATTGATTTCGTGGTTACTTCCGGGCAAAATCACGTTTCGGCGGGAACCTTGGTCGCCCCCAGAGAAATTTTAGTACTTTTGGCGAAAAACATTGGAGATACGCCTCCTTTGCACCGCTTCGACAATTTGGAAATGACCTATCGCATTTGCGTGGGTTCTACGTGGCTTTCGAAGGAAGATTACCGTGAACTGTGCGAGGAGGATGTCGTATTTTTAGATCAACATGATCTTGCCAAGGAGAAAAAAGTTGATATCGTCGGTTTCGGTGGAATGAAAATTCGTGGAAATTTCACACCTTCGGGTGTTGTCATTCGACAAATTGTGGGATAGTGTATTTTTGATAATTTTCGCTACTTTTAGCTATGAATGGGGATGATGAGATAGATAGTGATGAAGAGGATTCAATGAGTTCTGAATCCATCGATGGGGAAGAAAACGGTGCGGTAGCCAGGATTGATCTCGCCAGTCTTGATCTTTTCGAAGAAAAGGCAAATGAAGCAGCGGATGAAAATCCCAATGCTTCTGAAGACTCCGAAGAAAATGAAGAGGATGACGATGAAAAGTTTGGAGAACACGATTTAGATGGCGGCGAAGGAGATGGGGAAACTATGGACGGGAAGGAAAAAGAGACTATGGATCTTGATTTTGCCCTTTCCCCTCCTTCGCCAACAGCCGAATCCCCTGGAAGCCCCCCACTTGCGACTCCGCCGAAATCGAACCCCAATGAAAAAGTGGATACTTCGAAATTGGATGCGGAACTCGCTAAAATGAGGCCGAGTCCCTCAAAAAATATTCGGTCAACACCACTAAATTCGGAAACAAAACAAGGGGATGGCAATGTGCCAACGGGCAACGAAATGGATGAAAATTTTTTAAAAAATAGTGATAGGAACGACGATATGGACAAGGAAAACGAAGAAGATGATGGAGATGAAGAAAGTTTCGAAAGTTCTAATAATGAAGATGAGGACGAAACTTTAGGTGACGAAGATGCGGATATGGACGATGGAGAGGCGGATACTTCAAAACTTGAAACGCAGGAAACCATTGGCGAAGTAGGCGCGGAAGTCCCCATCGAGGAAGGTGAAATACAAGGCAATGAAGCCATCGGCGAAGTAGGCGCGGAAGTCCCCATCGAGGAAGGTGAAGTACAAGGCAATGAAGCCATCGGCGAAGTAGGCGCGGAAGCACCCACCGAAGAAGGTGAAATACAAGGCAATGAAGCCATCGGCGAAGTAGGCGCGGAAGCACCCGCCGAGGAAGGTGAAGTACAAGGCAATGAAACCATCGGTGTGGATAAAAGTGGCCCCGATCCCGATTTTGCCGAAAAAGTGACGGAAGATATCCATTCCGATGAAAAAGCTCCCCAAACCGAGCCCATTTCAACGGAATATGCGGAGCCTTTAGCCGTACAAAAAATCGATTACCGGGAACCGGAAATTTCTTCCCTAAACAAGCAACCAACGCTATCGAAGGAAACGGCGATTCATTCTTCGGTTCCACTGGAAAAAATGCCCATCGTTTTGACATTCGAAACGGGACGGCAAAAAATTACCATTGGAGAATTGGAAAAAATCAAGGAGGGATATACCTTTGAATGTGGCAATCCTGCGAACTCTCCCGTAACGATTTGCGCCAACGATACGCCGATTGGAACCGGTGAGCTTCTCGATATTGATGGGCGAATTGGCGTACGCGTCATTGAATTTTACAATAAATGAACGGAATAACCTTAGATCCCACAACAATCATCGTGCTCCTGGTATCGTTGACCATGGCACCATTTTTGTTGCTCTTAGTTTCCTCTTTTGTAAAAATTTCAAGCATATTGAGTTTGATTCGCAATGCGCTAGGTGTACAGCAAATTCCGCCGAACATGGTTCTCAATGGCATGGCGATTATGCTCACGATCTACATTATGTATCCGGTATTACAGGATACCTTTAATATCTCGAGGAACATCGACTACGATATGAACAATATTGCTTCGCTGGAACCAAAACTGACGGAAACATGCGCTCCGCTCAAGCGTTTTTTGGAGCGCCATACGAAGTCTCGGGGACGGGCATTTTTTCTAAAAACGGCCAAACGCATCTGGCCAGAACAGATGCAAAAGGATCTCAAAGAGGGCAATTTGCTCGTACTGATTCCGGCATTTGTGGTTTCCGAACTTACCGACGCTTTTCAAATTGGATTTTTACTCTACCTTCCCTTCATCGCCATCGACATGATCGTTTCCAATATTTTACTGGCCATGGGTATGATGATGGTATCACCGATGACCATATCACTTCCGTTTAAGATGATGCTTTTCGTACTCGTTGACGGTTGGACAAAGTTGGTCGAAGGTATCGTTAGAACATATCAATAGGAAAAGATAATTGCGAAGGGCGAAGTTGGATAGACCAAAGGACAGGCCAACAAAACACGAGGAAAAAGCGAAAAACTAACATTTTTCCAAAGCGCTCATTTTTCCTCCACCGATCGTGTTTTTCGGATAAAAACTGCAAATTTCGCCAAAAATTTTTAGCGCGACACTACTCCCACCCACTGCCCCTCAGCCTTGGCAGGGATTTTTACATTGTCAAACTATTTTTAAAAAAGTACAATAAATAAGACTAAAAACTCCAGCTTTGGCGGTGATTCTCACACTGTCAACGGGTTTTTTTAACATAACAAAATAGCTAAAAACGCCTCAAAAACGCACTTCCAATGGTGAAATTTTTCAAAGGTATATTTTTACCCATTTGCGTGAAAAAATGCGCCATTTTACGATTTCCGGCCATATTTTTAAGTTTAATATGATTTTTTTGTAATTTTTTCTTTTTTTTTGAAATTTCACTATAATGCAAGCACTATGAGTAATATAACAAATAATAATGTACAATGTTTTAATTCCTTAGATGAGGCAATGAAGGCGGCACACGACGAAGCACGCACCAACGCACGCACCAACGCACGCAAAAATGCTAAGGAAGCTGGCAGTAGTACAGGTGAATCTTCAACAAAAGTTGGAAACTATACGATCACTGCGAAAACGGAGTTACACGGTGGTTGGCGTGGCAAGTTGGGAATGGTAAAAGGAACTTCATTTGAAATTAAAAAGATGGGTGATCGCAACGCAGAACTGATCACTAAAGGTATTTTCAACAAAGGAAAATACCAAACGCTTGGCGAGGAGGGTAAGATCGAGTCTAAAAAGAATAGACAAAAAGACCAGAATATCGCCGACCAAATAACAACTATCTCCAAAGAAATAGAGACAATTAAAGGTTATGCCGATGATTTGAATAGAGAACTGCAGTTGACATTTAGTGGCGCAACAATTCACACGGAAAAGGACATCAAGTCATTCAAGGAGGTATTTAAGCACAAGCTCGAGAACATGCTCGAGGACATGGATAAGAACATGCCTGGGGAAACGACTAAAGAACACTTACTCAAGATTTTAAATTTTCCAGAAATAAGTGGCAATACGCCCATGCATAACGCTGCGATAACTGGAAACATAAATGAACTTATAGGCGTAATAAATGCTTTGGAGATGAATCCTAAAATTGAAAATAAAGATTTAATGAAGCTTTTATGCGCTACAGACAATTTTGGCAATACGCCC
>JAIRYA010000063.1 GCA_031268005.1 Puniceicoccales bacterium
CGATTTTAAGTTTTTCTCCAATTTCATGGACATAGGACCGAAATGCATCTAAACAATTTTCCATATCGGCCTTGAAATATATCTTTTTTTTTACAAAAAACAATACTTTTTTAGAAAAAATAATTTTTCTAATGCAAATGGCCAAAGCTCAACCCGGTCGTAACTTCGGTAACTTGGCCACTGCAGCGGGCCGATTTGAAAATTGATTTTGTTCCGAGGAGTTCGTATTTTTGAGTCGGCGGGTTTGCCTACTGTTGGTCGAACTTTTGCTTTGCATCTTCGATTAATTCTTTTATTTTCTCTGCTTAATTTAAATTTCGCGGCTTTTGGATGGCAACAGTTGGGGAAGACATTTGAGCATTCCAGTAGTTGCTCCTCTGCCAATTTCCGTTTACATTTTTGTAATTTTCTTTGTGCCAAGCCCTTTCCTGTTACTGATAAATATCCAATGCATTGGGTTAATTCCCATGAACCTGAGTAGTACCTCCAAAATTCGTGGGAATCAGTGTAATTTTAGTTTCCTTTACCAAAAAAATTTCTCTTAAAATGATCCTTTTGATAATCTGTTTTTGCTCGGATAATACAATATATTTTTATTGAGCATGCCATCAAAGGCATCCTTTCTCACCTATTAGTCATTAATAAATGCTCCCTTGTACTCAAATTCATTTGTTTTATATTTCTTAAAAAAAGTTAAGAGATCTTTTTCCCAATCTTTGCCATCCAAATATATCAACATATTCCGACTTTTGGCCACCTCTAGCACTTCTCCCAACGCAGCTTTCATAATTTCCGGAGAATTTGTAAACACGCCCTGCCCCACTCGCGTAAGAAATAGTGGGATCCCTAGCATACATGCCAACTCCGCTGCCGCCCTATATTGTGGAACAACGAGCGCTTTACATATGTCTGCGCAATCGCTTTCCCCGCAGAACATCCCCTTTCCTTGATCGGGTGCCGCTAAAAATATTTGCACCTGAGGCATACCACGCCATTCAGTCATCACAATTTGTACGGGTAGGGCAAATTTATTTGCATTCCGTTCCACATGATTTTTTATTTCTCGCAATTGATTCACATTATCCACATTTCCAGGACAAAAATAGCCGGAGCAAAGCACAAAGTTGCTCCCTGTGCATTTATATATGTTACCACTCATTTTTCTGGCCGTATGATTATTTATGCTCCAATTCTTTCCCCGCGGCGCGGTGGAGCATCTAAATATTTCATGGGTATTTGCAATCATTCGGGGTATGCCCTTGCCTCCGAGGCCTTGTAACACGGGAACGATACCCTCCATCAGTTGTCCATATAGGGCAGCGTAACTGCGCACAAATAATCCCGACAATGCCTGCAAAGTCCCTCCGGGGCCCTGAGTAAAGTCCGTTATGGAATTTTTTAAATCCTTTGCGAAGGAAACTTCCAGCCCATAGAATCGGCTCGCAATCGTGCTTGCAACGCAACGTCCCCGCAAAATATCTCCTGGAAATCTACTCGTTTCATACTGATCATTTTCCAAATTTTCGATCATAAATCCGTCCCTACAATAGATTTGAGAAGGGCCTGAATTTGGGTTTTTTATATATTCTTCAAAGGCACGATCAATGGCATCAATTTGCAGATACTTCAGCCCCGGTACCCCCCACTCCCTTTTAACAACGTTTCCCGCAAGATTCCATAGTTTATCGAAAATTGGTGCGTAATATTTTATATTTCTCCTGTTTTTATTGTTTCCATTTAAATAGTTTAGCCAATCATTCCAATCGTTTATGAATGATGCAATCAAATTTCTCAGCGCATGAACAGGTTGATCTTTTTGGTCAATATTAACCGTTTGCTGAATGTAGAAATTCGCATTTTCGCGCATTAGCCCGCAAATTTTTAAATGAAGATTACCGTAATCTGATGATCTAAGCAAACCCAAAGGCGTCCGCAGTCCCGACGAGGATAATTGAGGGCTCCAACCATTCACAAAATTTAAAACTTTCTGCGAATCGGTCAAAAGCATTTTGTTTTTCGTAAAATAATCTATTTCTTCTTGGCAATCAGCGTCAAAACGTGACGCCCAATCAAATGTTAATGGATTAGAACTTGTCGTAAAAGGAACTGCTACTGGCAATTTAGGTGTTGTCCTGGAGAGCGCTGATGGCGGTGACGCTAACGGTGTTGGCGCCTCAAAGGGTACTGCTGGCAATAATTTACGTTCTACTAACGGTGTTGGCGCCTTAAAGGGTTCTGCTGGCAATGATTCACGTTTTGCTAAAGGTTTTGACGCCTTAAAGGGTGCTGCTGGCGATGACGCTAACGGTGTTGGCGCCTTAAAGGGTACTACTGGCGATGACGCTAACGGTGTTGGCACCTTAAAGGGTACTGCTGGCGATGATTTACGTTTTGCTGACGATGTTGACGCCTTCTTATAGCGTACTGCTGGCGATGATTTACGTTTTGCTGACGATGTTGACGCCTTCTTAAAGCGTACTGCTGGCGATGATTTACGTTTTGCTAACGGTTTTGACGCCTTCTTAAAGCGTGCTGCTGGCGATGATTTACGTTTTGCTAACGGTTTTGACGCCTTTTTAAAGCGTGCTGCTGGCGATGATTTACGTTTTGCTAACGGTTTTGACGCCTTCTTAAAGCGTACTGCTGGCGATGATTTACGTTTTGCTAACGGTTTTGACGATGCTGCAAATCGTGACAACGTCGCAGAAGTCCCGAAACTTTTAGGTCGCCCACCCTTTTGATTTCTCTTGCGATTCTTTTTCAAATTTCCGCGATTCTTTCCAGATTTTTTCCCGCGCTTTATTTTTCTTTGCATCGACGCCTTCTTCGATCGAAGACTTCGAGCTTCGATCATATCTTGACAAAAAACAGTCAAAAATAGAACCGCAATTCCAATTCTTATAAATTTCTTAATATTCATGATGATATTTCATATAAACTCAAAGATTTCAAAATCTGTCAAGATTTTTTTTATGCTACTAGAAAAATTTTTTCAATTTTAGATTTTATATTTATGACGCTACCAATAACACCCATAACATTCGAAGAGCTGCGCAGAAAGGAACTTCAAAGAAAGCACAAATTCAAGGGCAATTTTAGTGAATCAAGGTATATTTTTTTTGAGTTGAGGTTTTTTGGGAAGGTGCTTAATGGATTATTCATATGCCGGAAAATAGCAGTGCCGAGACACCGATGATGCGACAATATAATGAATTGAAAAAATCAATTCCCGAAAATACTTTGCTTCTCTTTCGCCTCGGCGATTTCTATGAACTTTTCAACGAAGATGCTCTTATTGGCTCCAAAGTTCTGGGAATTACGCTGACCAAACGCCAGGATAGTCCCATGGCTGGTATCCCCCACCACGCCGCCGATACCTATGTCGAAAAATTAATCAACGCAGGCTATAAGGTCGCAATTTGTGACCAAACCGAAGTCGCTCGCCCCGGAAAAATCGTCCATCGCCAAATCTCGAAAATTCTTTCTCCGGGTACGCTGATCGCCGAAAATCTTCTCAATCCCAAACATAATCAGTATCTGCTTAGCTTGAAATTTCATAAAAACTGTGTGTCCATTGCCTGGTTGGAAGTTTCGACGGGAGAATTTCAAATCGCAGATGGCAGCGATTTAAACGATCTTGCACACCTGATCTGTGCCCTAGATCCCCGGGAAATCGCCATCGACGTCGCCGATGGGGAAAAAATGGAAACACTTCCAACGCGCGACCGGGAAATGTTGCATTCCCTTTCGGTAAATCGTTCTTTAACCGATCTCCCCCACTACTATTTTGATCCGGAACGGAGTTTAACGCTACTGCTGGAAAATTTCAAAGTCAGTAATTTGTCCGGCTACGGCATTGACCCCGATGATCCCGGAATCATGACCGCCGGAGCATTGATTTTTTACGTCACGGATAATTTGCGCCAAAAGCCCAATAATATTACAAAAATTCGAAAATTTCGCCAGCAACACGCCATGGTTATCGATCCCAATACCATGCGCAATTTGGAACTTTTTCGCAATGCTAGGGGTGGAAGATTACACACATTGCTCTCCACCATCGACTACACGAAAACGGCCATCGGTTCCCGCTTGCTGGAAAAAATGTTGATGGAACCTTCCATTCATAAAACGGAAATTGGTTGGCGCTATGACGCTGTCGGTGGATTTTTAGAGGATATGGAAGCGGTCGATTTGCTCAAAAAACAGATCGAACAAATTGCCGATATTCCGCGCATATTGACGCGCATCGCCAACCATATTCGCAATCCGCGCGAGCTGGGATCCCTGCGCTTAACCCTGGAAAAACTTCCGGAAATTAGGTTCCTGTTGGATAAATTTAGGGCACAGGAAATTGGAGAATTGGTGGAAAAAATTCATCTATTTCCAGAATTATCGGCCCTATTGAATAATTCCCTAGCGGAAAATTTGCCCAACGACATGGCGGAAGGCGGCTACATTCGCGACGGATTCGATGAACGGGTGGATCACCTAAGGAAACTCGTCCACCACAGCAACGAATGGCTCTGTGAATTGGAACGGGAGGAACAGCGGCGCACGGGGATCAAAAGTTTGCGCCTCAAGTATAATAATAATTTTGGGTATTTCATCGAGGTAACAAAATCCAATCTCAATCTCGTTCCCAACGATTACATTCGCCGGCAAACAACGGTTAATGGGGAACGCTATACCACGGAGGCTTTGAAGCAAAAGGAGCAGGAAATCTTATCGGCCAATGATCGCTTGATCGAGCGGGAACAGGAACTGTTGAAAAAAATTGTTGCCGCCATTCTAAATGAAAGCGTACAGCTCTGCGAAACGGCTGAAACATTAGCAAAAATTGATGTTTTAAGTGGCTGGGCACAGTTGGCAAAGCGCTGGAATTACTGCAAGCCGGAGATTATCGAGGACTGTGAACTTGATATTCGGGAAGGTCGCCATCCAGTCGTCGAAAAAATTATTAGGGAATCGGAAAAAACGATTGCGGGGATGCACGATTTCATTGCCAATGATACGCATCTTTCTTCCCTGGAAACGCAAATTGCACTGATTACGGGACCCAACATGTCCGGAAAATCGACCTACATTCGCCAGGTGGCACTGATCGTAATTTTAGCACAAATGGGCTGCTGGGTTCCGGCAAAAGTGTGTCGCTTGGGATTGGTGGATCGCATTTTTTCACGCATCGGGGCCAATGACGACCTGGCAAACGGGACATCCACATTCATGGTGGAAATGAATGAAACGGCAAATATTTTAAATAATACGACGGAGCGCAGTCTAATTATTTTGGATGAAGTTGGCCGCGGAACGAGTACCTATGACGGCCTGAGTATTGCCTGGGCGATCGTAGAATTTCTGCACGAACATTGGCGCTTTGGTCCACGGACATTATTCGCAACCCACTACCATGAATTGACGAAACTGGCGAAGGACTTGAATCGCGTCAAAAATTTTCACGTGGTCGTCAAGGAATGGAATGATGAAATTATTTTTCTCCGTTCCATCGAGAAGGGAGCGGCGGATAAATCCTATGGAATTCATGTCGCAAAGCTAGCGGGCATTCCCCCATCGATCATTCAACGTGCCAACGAAGTGCTGGGACTACTCGAATCGGAGGGGAACGTCGTCCAACATAGCCTGCAGAAAAAGAAAAAAATTGTTTCCGAAAATAATCAACTGGATCTGGAAATTTGATTGCATTCGGGTCATTATTTTACAGTTACTCCGGGACTTTCGGATCACCCATGCTCTCCCCATGGGCCACGGCGAATGGCAAAAGCATAATTTCAATTTTATTTATTTTTATCGTATTATTTGCTTTAAGATATTTTTTACCATTAAATTCAAGAAATTTTCAATTATAAATGCATTGAACATTTTTATTTTTCGCAATAATTGCCTGGTAATGGCCACTGGAACCATTTCCCGAATAATGGATCAGAATTTCTTTGGCATTTTCATTGCCCGAATCATAAAAATTTGTATCATTGATGACTTTCCCGCCTTCTTTGCGTTCGGATTTTATGACAATATTACACCCCATTTCCTGCGCTAAAAATATCGTCAACGGAGAATTTAACTGCATGGAACCCGCTTCAATTTTTTGGTACAAGTCCTCAAAATTTTTGGCATAATGGTCGCGAATGATCTGATCGATTTCTTCCACCATCTCCACTTCATGGGTTGTCTTATTTTCCTTTTTTACGGTGTAAGCCACTCGATCGGACAGCCGCCTCAGGAGTCCTTTCACCTCCATTTTGGTGACTTTAATGGATATTTCATTTTTCAAATTTTTTGCCTTTTCGGCGATCAATATGGCCCAATATCCACATAAACCATTCCCCGGAACATCCTGCAATTTATAGCCGTCGGGAATTAATTTTAGGGGGCTATTTTCCTTTTTCGAAGGCGATGGGGTGGTCGAATTTTTTTCCTTCGAAATATCCCTTACTTCCCTGTTAACGGTTAGTTTCTTTGTTTCATTTTTTCCCATAACTTTCGCTGAAAATGTGAAATTTTTCGCAAAGGATTTCCCAATGCTTCCATAAACCGGTGCCGAAATAGAGTAGCCTATTCCCATCAAATACTTCCAATCCATGGCTTGATTTTATAAGAAAATAATCATTAAAAACAAGTAAATTTTTAAACTTATTGTATCTTCATTTTAACCCACGATTTCGCCCGCGATAAAGGTTCCGCAATTTTTAACCAGGCGAACCCTCCCCATTTGATTGGCGAGGTCTTTCGAGCTATTCTTCACAAAAACTCGAGCGTAATTTTCCGTAAATCCGGGAAATCTCGATTTTTTTCCATTCTCAAATAAAACGGTTTCAATTTTTCCAATTTGTTGTTCCAGAAATTGGCGATGTTTTTCATGGCTTGCCGTGCGTAATATTTTACTGCGATGATCAACTTCAGCTTGTGCAATAAATTGCTCTTTCATCAGATTCGCAACCGTTTTTTCCCGGCGCGAAGAGGAAAAAACATGGGCGTATTGCAATGGAGAATTTTTCAAAAGATCCAAAGAATCTGCAAAATCCTCCTTCGTTTCCCCCGGAAAACCCACGATTAAATCCGTCCCCAATCCCACCTGGGGAATTCTTTGATAAACCTGTTCCAGATAATTCCTCGCTTCGGCCACCCCATAGTGCCGGCGCATTAATTTCAGGATACGATCGCTACCGGATTGGATGGGCAGGTGGAGATATTTCACGAGTTTATTTTTCGGATCCGCCATTTGGCTAAGAATATCATCGTCGATTGTTTTTAACTCGACGCTACTCAAACGGATGCGTTGAAGCTCCGAAATATCATTCAACGCGCCGATGACAGCCGCTAGATTTTTCGAATCGTTCTGATAGACACCAATATTGACACCGGTTAGGACGATTTCTCTGACACCTTGCTGCACATGGTTGGTGGCATCTTCGAGTAAATTTTTGAAATCGCGGCTGCGGGCACGTCCACGCAATTGCGGAATTAAACAGTAGGAGCAATAAAAATTGCATCCTTCCTGAATTTTTAGATTATAGCGCTGTGTGTAGGGGCGGCTCAGAAAGCAGGGAAAGGAGAAGTTCGACTCTGGGAGAGGATTTTTGACGATTTTCCTAGGATATTCCGATCCATTTAATTTTTCAACGTACTCACCGATGCGATGTTTTTCGGAATTCCCCAAAATGAGTACGTGCCGATGGAATTCGAGCAATTCTTGCGGATTTTTTTCCGCAAGACAACCGGTAACGATTAAAGCAACCTCGGGATTTGCACCGACGATTTGGCGGATCGTCTGTTTGCATTTTGATTCCGCCTGGTGGGTAACGGCACAGGAATTAACGACGGCAACGGCGACGGTTTTGTCCATTTTTTCAACAATAACGTGCCCCTGCGATTCCAATTGTTCGATCAAATGACGCGACTCCGAAGCATTCAAGCGGCAACCGTGCCTATGGACATAAACTTTCATTGCCCCTCGACTTTCTCCCAAAAAGTCGCCGGCGCAAGTCCGAATTTCATCCAATAAAAACTACAAAAGCAAGGATAAATAGGAAAGAAGTGATGGCAAAGGTATTCCCCCGCAATGCCCAATTGGGTTACTTTCCCCTATTTTCTTCAACTAGAGGGTTGAAAGTCTTAGAAACACCGCTTGCAATTCCTTTTTTTTGACAATATTTTCCTCCAATAAACTCCTCGCACCTTCAATAATTTCGGCGGGAGCGTGCACTAAAAAATCCTCATTGTGTAATTTTTTTTCGTTAATTTCGATGAATCGACTGAGTCGATCAATTTCATTTTTTAGGCGTTTTGTCTCCGCTGCAATGTTGAAGTTTTTTGCCACATCTATGTAGAGAGAACCCAGAGCTACCACGCCCGTAGACAGCTTGAGTATTTCTTCGGTTTCATCGAAAAATTTCGTCGAAAGGAGATATTTTATGTCCCTTAGGTGGCGCTCGATGATCGCCTTCGCCGTTGCATCCGCCTTGAAATAGAATTTCACGTCCCGGGTAGATGACAACCCAAACTGCGCCTTCATCGTACGGGCTGCAACAACCAATTCTCGAATGGATTCAACTTCTTCAATTAATGCCGGCGCCTTTCCGAGATAAACTTTCGACAAATAGGTGCGCAATTGATCACTGCTCTCCAGAAGCTCTTCCCCTATAAATTTCGTTCCATAGCCGTGTCCGTGCCACAATTCTTCGGTGACAAATGGAATAAAAGGATGGAATAAAAGCAATAGTTGGCGCAGCAGCAAATCATGGATGGCTAAAACGGTGCCATTAACCCGTGCCTTTGAAATCTCGATGTACCAATCGCAGTAATCGTTCCAGAAAAAAGCATGTAAAAGGTGGACCGCCCGATTAAATTCGTAGTCACCCATCGCATGCTCAAATTCATCGATGAGATTCAACAACTTACCCAGAATGGCAATATCATCCGCCTCCAAAAACTGGACGTCCATGGCACGAACAATGGCTTCAATGGAACCGCGATCACCTTCCATTCCATTTTGCTGGCGAAAGCGAAAACTATTCCAGAGTTTTGTACACAATTTTTTTCCCTGGGCAACGCGATCCTCGGAAAATAAAATATCCTGCCCGCTGGGAGCCATGGATAATAGTCCAATGCGCACACCATCGGCTCCGTATTTTTCAATGAGATCCAAGGGGTCCGGAGAATTGCCCAGACTCTTCGACATTTTTCGCCCAAAATTATCGCGGATAATTCCTGTGAAATAGACATTTTGAAAGGGAATGCGTTTCCGGATTTCACCGGGGGTCAGCGCAGTATTTTCGTCACCCAATAAATTCAATCCCGACATAATCATCCGCGCGACCCAGAAAAAGATGATATCGGGTCCCGTGACCAGGTCAGCCGTGGGATAAAAATAATCAAAACCCATTTTCTCCATTGCCTTCCCATCGGGCCACCCCAAGGTCGCCAGCGGCCAAATCGCCGAAGAAAACCATGTGTCGAGAACGTCTTCATCCCGCTCCCAATTTTCCGGATCCCCCGGTCCATCGACCGACACATGCCAATTTTTCGAATCCCGGCGTTCCGCCCCCTTCCTATACCATACGGGGATGCGATGCCCCCACCATAATTGCCGGCTAATGCACCAATCCTTTATATTTTCCAGCCAATGCATGTAGGTTTTTGCCCAACGCTCCGGACGAAAATGGATAAAATTTTCTTGGACCACTAATTTGGCCTCTTCGAGGCGCGGATACTTTAGAAACCACTGCTCCGAAAGTACCGGTTCAATGGGCAC
Organism: Puniceicoccales bacterium; assembly: GCA_031268005.1. Lineage (GTDB taxonomy): Bacteria > Verrucomicrobiota > Verrucomicrobiia > Opitutales > LL51 > LL51. The sequence goes on from JAIRYA010000063.1 coordinate 9,773, forward strand.
ATCGGCACGCTCCGAAAATCCCACATTGTTGATATGGGTTTCTTCCTTAAAAAGAAGGCCCTTTTCGCGGAGATATTCCACCGCCTTTTGCCGCGCTTCGAAACGATCCAATCCTTCAAATTCCGGTCCCGCCAGGGCGTTTAATTTCCCATTTTGATCAATCACAGTGATCGTTTTCAGTCCGTGGCGTTGGCCGATTTCGAAGTCAACCACATCGTGGGCCGGCGTGACTTTCAGTGCTCCCGTACCAAAATCTTTCAAGACTGCCTCATCCCCTATGATCGGAATTTGTTCGCGCCCAATGGGGCGCCAACAGTGCAGTCCCTTGAGATCCTTATAGCGCCCATCGGAGGGGTGCACGGCAATGGCCACATCGCCCATAATCGTTTCGGGGCGGGTTGTCGCAACGGAGAGAAATTCTCCCGATCGCTCCACAATTTCATATTTGACGTAATAGAGGAAAGAATCTTGCTGTCGCATAATCACCTCCTCGTCGCTCAGTGCCGTCATACTTACCGGACACCAATTCACAAACCGTGAACCCCGGTATATGTAACCCTGCTCATACAACTTCACGAACGTCGAGAGTACCGCACGGGAATAGTCGGGATCCTGGGTATACTTTATGGCAGACCAATCGCAGGAAACGCCTAATTTTTTCAATTGTTCGAGAATGATGCCACCCTGTTTTTCGCGCCAATCTTTGGCACGTTCCAGGAAGGCTTCCCGGCCGATATCTCGACAAGTTTTTCCTTCCCTGGCGAGTTCTTTTTCCACTTTGATTTGCAAAGAAATACCGGCGTGGTCAGTCCCGGGGATCCAAAGGGCCGATTTATTTTTCTGTCGAGCGCGGCGAACCAGCACATCCTGGATTGTATTATTCAAAATATGGCCCATGTGGAGAATCCCGGTCACGTTGGGCGGAGGAATGACGATGGTATAGGGGATCTTATCCGGAGAAATTTTCCCCTTGAAGAGATTATTCTCGAGCCACTTCGCATACCATTTCTCTTCCAAATCACCGGGAGAATAGGAAACCTCAATCATATTAGAAAAATGGATAACTGAAAAATAAAGAATTAAAAGCACAAAAAAATTGCCTAGCCTAGGGCCACCAATGGAATAGGAATCATGGGCTATGGCAAAACATTCAGCCTATCGGAAAAAGAATTAGAAAAATTACTGACTCCACTTATTCCAGGTTGGAGAATTTTTTCAGTTGACAGAAAAAAAAGTATTTCAGGATAATCATTGGGCTGGGTGCTATGCAACTTAGAGCCGACTAACTCCGCCAGATCCGGAAGGAAGCAACGGTCGTCAGGATTCGAGTGTGCCGTAGATTACCTAGTCTTTTTTTATCCTAGTCTTTCCTAGGGGAAATGATAAAATGAGATGGATAAAAGAAATATCAGTAGGGGCAGAAATTTCCCCTAAAATTCTATCCCGCAGTTGCGGAAATTCATTTAACTATTCTGTGAAATCTTTTACCGGAAGTGATAGGGAGCAAGCGATTGGCCATTCCATCGTCCAATGGTTTGGAAAAAATCGACGCATTTTGCCATGGCGAACGAATTCATCCACATACGGCCGACTCGTTTCCGAATTCATGCTCCAGCAGACACAGGTTGCCACCGTAATCCCCTATTTCGAAAACTGGCTGCGGCAATTTCCCTCCCTGGAAGCCCTTGCCGCAGCCTCCGAAAGGGAAGTCATGAAGGCATGGGAAGGCCTGGGGTACTACTCCCGTGCCAGGAATCTGCACGAAACGGTCAAACAAATCGTCAAAGGGACTCATTCGAGGGGTTCTCCGATCTTTCCCGAAACACCCAAGGGATGGAAGCTTTTCCCAGGCATCGGCGACTACACGGCGCACGCGCTCGCTTCAATCGCCCAAAATCAACACGTTGCAGCCGTCGATGGCAATGTGGTCCGCGTACTCTGCCGCGCCAATGGGATCCAACAAATATTCGACAGTAAACACCGAGCCGCCGAATGCATTAAAAAGATTGCCCATCGCTACATTCCACGGGGGAAAAGTGCCGACTATAATGAAGCGATCATGGAACTTGGAGCGCTCATTTGTAAGCCGAAAAATCCATCCTGCGGCCACTGTCCCATTGCAAGCCATTGCCGCAATTTTCAAGAGAAGCTTGGCGGGGAACAAATTCCGAGGTTTCGAAAAACAATTTACGTTCAAAGAGATATGCAACGCATTTTTCTATGCGACAGCTCCTCCATAATCCTAAAAAAGGCAAAGGGGAGGCGTTTACACAATATTTTCGAAATGCCATCCCCCGAAGACATCACCGAAAACCTAGCGACGCATGCGATTGGCAAAATTTGTCGTTCCATTGCCCGGGAACGCATTACGGAAACCATTCTGGAACCCGATTCCTTGCCCGATGACCTCGGAGCATGGGTCCAAAGTAATCTAAAATTAACCCTCTTGCCCATTCGTGAACTTGGAAATTTCACACTTTCCGGGCCCCACCGCAGATGGCTCAATGGGAAAATTTTTGCGCCCGGAAAAATAGTCCCAGGAAACGAAAAAGTCGAAAAAGATTCGGGAAAATAAATTTAAAAATACTAGAGAAAATATTAACGGGAACTGGGAAATAAAATAAATTGAGAAGACGGAAATGTGAAAATTGGCTAAAACGTCCCAAGACAGAATGGAGGATAGGACCAAAAATACGGATAGAAAACAAAAACTGCAAATTTCGCCAAAAATTTTTAGCGCGACCTTACTCCCACCCACTGCCTCTCAGCCTTGGCAGGGATTTTTACATTGTCAACGGTTTTTTTTTAATATAATAATTGAAAAGTACAATAAAAATAGCTGGAAACGTCTCAAAAATGCACTTCCAATGGTGAAATTTTTTTCAAAGGTATATTTTTGCCTATTCGCGGTGAAAAAACGCGCCATTTTACGATTTCCGGCAGTTAATTTTTAAATTTAATATGATTTTTTTGTAATTTTTTCTTTTCTTTTTTTTGAAATTTACTATAATGAAAGCATCATGGCTCATATAAATTCCTAGCAACCTAATGGCGTATCTGATTTTTATGATCAAGTAAAACTCCAAGCAGGAAATGGAAGCCTTCAGAATAATATTCTGAATATTATTCAGAATCCTTCTGGCCAATGTGGAAATGCT
>JAIRYA010000005.1 GCA_031268005.1 Puniceicoccales bacterium
GATAAATATCCACTCGCGATCGAGGGGACATTACCCAAAATTTTTTTCAATTGTGCGGGATTTTTTTCGCCTAAGGATATTACAAGATCCCAATTTTTAGAGTATGCATGGCGCGCTAAGATATCATAAATTTGCTGATCATTAAAAACATTTTGATCAAGCCACGACTTCTGAATGGCTTGTGTCAATGGAGAAACCCTAATCAACGACGCAACATACGAAGTTACTTCTTTTTGCTCCTGATCATCTAAGCTTTTTAGCTTGGTACTTGCAATTCCTTTTTTTTCAATCTTAGCAGTTAGGGTTTCAAAAAATTCCCGTCTTTCCTCCTTATTCTTTATTGGATTCCCAAAAAAATACTTCAAAAATTCTTCTTCATTTTCCTTAGGTGTACTAAATGCTATTTCGGCCTCTGTTGCCTCTTGAAGCAGTTTTTCAATTAGCACTTTTTCTCCCAATGATTTAAAAGGGGGGCATATTTTTTCCTCAAAATCTTCCTTGTTCGCAAGTATATACCTCACATCATTTATTTCGCGTTTTTGATTCGCTTTATTTTTTTCCGATTCCATGGCTAATGGAAGCACTTTTCCGTATAGACCATTTGACGGCAAACTTCCCCGCATTTGCAAAGGCATAGCCAAAAAACTTCCCAATAGAAAGCTTTTTCCTAGAATGTTCTTTATTATTTCATTACTTTTTTTCATGGCTTTTCTTTTTTTAAGTTAGGTCATAGCTACAAAAACCTTTTGTAGTTTTATACTATTGGAATAGTATTTATTAGAGGCAATCACTCTGTCAAGTTATTTTGAGGAAATTTTTAACCGAATTATGTATTTTTCCAATATTTTTCCAATTGCAGCAATTGAACTTTTTTTTCGATTCCTCCCGCATAGCCCCTGAGATTTCCATCTGCGCCAACGACTCTATGGCAGGGAATCAATAGGGATATGGGGTTATGGCCAACGGCATTTCCTATGGCCCGCGGAGAGTGGACGCCGAGTGTCCGCGCGATATTTCCGTAGGTTGAAAGCTCCCCAAATGGGATACGGAGAATCCTATTCCAGACATTTTTTTGGAAAGTTGAACCCCGTGGATTGAGTCTCGGCCTTGAAACTTTAAGATTTCCTGAAAAGTAGCCACTCAGCCAATTCCGTAATTTTTCGAAAATGGGATAATTGGAATGAAATAACCAATCATCGGTTTCAGCTGGATAATACTTCTGCCCGGCGAACCATAGACCGATCAGCGCTCCATCCTCCGCACAGGCGGTTAGATTTCCCAAATCAGTTTCCATTTTACAGATATACTTCATATTAAAATTGCATTCCAGTGGGTGAGCAGTCTTTCAAATTTATATGAAGCATTTGCGGGACTGGTCGATGGTAATTTTGTGGCGGGAAGGGAAATGGATTGGGAAAAATATTTGCCGTATAAGCCATGGGCTTTAGCTCCATTTGTGAAAATATGTTTAATGGGAGCATTTTCTAGGATTGGCGATAAATCCACGGGGACGACATTTGCGATGCGGCTATCGCTCGATCCTTCGATGTCACAGCTTTTGATAGCATCCCATAGGGCAATTTTATTTTCCAGTAGCATGGATTTTTTTTCATCAATGGAATTGAGGAAAAGGCGAGTTTTAGTGAAATAGGCCATAATTTTCCAGAAACGATTTTGTGGATGGGCGTAGAAAAATGCCCGTTCCCTGGAGACCGAAGAGGGAAAGGTTCCCAAAATTAATATTTCGGATTTTTCATTAAAAACGGGATCAAATGGATGTTCAAAGTGTGCCATTTGGAGCGCTAGAGGTATTGTTTCAATTTTTCATAGACATATTCCAAATTTTCCGCAGTCGTGCAATAGGGAGGAAGGAGATAAATGTTTTGCCCAATGGGCCTAATGATGATGCCCTCTTGGAACATATTTTTGGTGATTGCTTTTGCTTTTTCAACGGATTCAACTGCGAAGGCGGCGATGGTTCCCCGGTCTCTTTTTTGGGATACATTATCCAATGATTGCAGACTTTTTCTATGAATTTCGGAAATCGTTCTAATATTTTGTTGAATTTCTTGCCGTTGGAGAATTTCCATGGTCTTGATCGCCGCCGCACAGGCGAGGGGATTTGCGGTATAGGAATGGCCGTGAATGAATGCTTTTTTACAATCATCGGAGAGAAATGCTCCGTAGATTTCCCGGCTAACAACGGTGAGCGCAAGCGGCAAAAACCCACCGGTGATGCCCTTGGAAAGGCAGACAATATCCGGTTTTTCGGCACATTGATCCATGGCAAACATCGTGCCAGTGCGATAGAATCCCGTCATAACCTCGTCAAAAATAGTAGGGATTCCGTATCTCCTAACTTCCCGAACCACCCGGTCCAAAAATTCTGCGCGATACATTTTCATTCCGGCGGCACCTTGAACGAGTGGTTCGAGGATAAGCGCACAAACGCGTTCGCTATTTTGCTTCAAAAATTTCTCTAATTTTTCCAAGGCTGCCACTTCATCTTCCGGAGATTGCGGAAAATCGATGGAAAATGTTTCGAAAAAGAACTCGGAAAATGTGCCGTGATAGGCTGAATGATTTCCGGCAGCACTCATGGCGCCTAGCGTATCGCCGTGGTATCCGCCGGCCAAATTAATGTAAATATTTCTATTTTCGTTGTTTAAATTGGCGAAATATTGGTAGGCCATCTTGATCGCTACTTCAACGGCCGTCGATCCATCGTCGGAAAAGAAAAAATATTCCAATGTTTTGGGAAGAAATTTAGATAAATTTTGACACAATTGCTCCGCGGGATCATGGGTAAATCCTGCGAATATGAGGTGTTCGAGCGTAGACGCTTGCCAATAAATGGCTTCGGCAATCTCCCCATGGGCATGTCCCAGAAGATTCGTCCACCAACTGGAAATCATGTCCAAATACCTCTTTCTCCGCTCATCAAATAGATAAACACCTTCTCCGCGAATAATTTTTAGGGGAGCATCCGCCGTTTTTTCCTGAGTAAATGGATGCCAAATCTTCATGGTAACTAATAAATTTCAAAAATGTATCCGGACGTCTAAACGCAATACTTGCCCCCTCCCATACCTTCTAGCCTTGATTGGTTTCTTTTTATTGTCAAGCTTTTTCCATTTCCTATACCCGGAGTGAAGCAAAGTGAAGGGCTAGACAAAAGGCAAGTTTGGCGGCGGAAAGGGAGAAAAAGGAGGGAAAGAGTGAAGCTGGGCGTTAGAATAATTTGGCATATTCGAAAAAATGGCCACATTTTCAAAATCGAATTGAAGGTCCATTTAAAGGGATAATTTATTCTAAAATTTTTAGTAATTAGCTTGAAAACCGAAAAAAAAACATTCCGATAGGGACGTTTTAATTGCCCAGGTGGCGGAATGGTAGACGCTGAGGACTTAAAATCCTTTGTCTGAAAAGACGTGCGGGTTCGAGTCCCGCCTTGGGCACCGGCTATGGGGCATGCATGGGATAAAATATATGAATGAAATGTTTATTTTTCTTCCCTAAATTCCTTTATTTTTTTTAATTTTTTCCATTGCATTTTCATTGGTGCAAAATTTATGCGAATATGGGGAAGGTATGAAATTAAAAATTATAAAAAATAATAAAAACATTATATGTTTTATGTCCTATAGTTTATTAATGGATAGGACATTGGCGTCTCTGCCATCCCCTGAAAATAACGGAAACAATCCACAGCAAACGCAATTACTCCATTCAAAACAAAGGAAACCGTACAACTCTTGGACTAAAGATGAAGATGCGCTGCTCATAGGCGCTATTTTAATATATGGCCCAAATTGGCCAAAAGTTGCAGAAGGCATACTCAATCGCAATGCTAACCAATGCAGAGAACATTTTAAAAAGCTTCAAAGGAAGATTTCTCCTAAAAAAATACGTAATCCTTGGACTCAAGAAGAAGATGAATTATTGAAAATTTTGGTTTCACTATATGGCAAAAAATGGCCAAAAGTTGCAAATAACATACCCAATCGGAGTGCTTACCGATGCAAGCAGCGTTGGGAAGGGTTAGAGCAGAAAAAAAACGGAAAAAACGGTCCTTGGGACGAGAAGGAGGAAGAACAGCTAAAAAAAGGTGTAGAAGAATATGGCACTAGTAATTGGGGAATCGTTTCCAAATTTGTACCAAGCCGTTCCCCTAGGCAATGCAGAAATCACTGGGTTAAATGTTGTGATCCTCGTAGAATACATAGAGCTTGGACCGAAGAAGAAGACGAAAATCTCATTGCATGTTATTCAAAATTTGGACCGCAATGGAAGGAGATCGTTCCATTCTTTCCGGAAAGAACACTTCAGGATCTTCAAAGACACTGGAAGCGCATCGCCCCAGATAGCAAACAAACCACTCCAAGTATAAAAGAAAATCAAAGTTCGCTCCCAGGAGGAAAAGGGGTAAAATTGTCTAATTTTTTCATAAAAGAAAATCCAGAGTCAACTTTGATTTCCGATGAGTACCATATTATTAATGTCCCGGGAGACGGAAAGTGCGGCTGGTGGGCCATTTTGGCCTCTTCAAAGGCTTCTTCTACTAATGAGGATAAAATTAAAGTGTCCCGAAGTGAACTAACGGATTTATTGAAAAAAGTCGCCGAAAGCCTGAAACAACTCGTCAAAGATTATGGTGAAGTCAAAGAAGATACGGATTCAATAGCCGAGAAAATGACTCAACACTGGGAGTCTCTCGGAAACAAACGCGGAAATTCTTCGGATAAACTTGATGGGTTAAGGGCGATGGCCGGTGTTGATAGGGCGGCAGACGGGGGCATTAATGACACCAAGCAATGCATGTGGGAATTCGTAAAGAGTCATTTCGATGCTTCTGCGCAAGAAAAAATATCAAAATACGTAAAGATTGTTAATCTTTATGAGGAAATTGATGCCAATTTGCGCTCACATTCCGGGGCTGATCAGAATAGCATTGATCCAATGTATAAACCTTTCGTTCAAAACGGCCAAATTTGTTGGGAAAATTTTATTGAAAATTTGAAAAAAGGTAAATTACAATTTGATTACGGGCTCTTTGGGGAATTTGTTTCCGATATTTTAAATTGCGATCTTTGCATTCGAAGATCTGGCCCTAGCCAATTGGAATATGGATTGAATGATTCCCCAAAAAAAGAAAGGCAAGAAATAAGTATTTTTTACGAGGGCACGGGGAACGCAGGACACTATCAAGCAATGGTGCCAAATTCCGTGAAAACAATAGAATATGGGCTCTCCGGCAATTCGGATGAAAATGGTTCCCAAAGTTCGCTCCCAGGGAAAACAGTTCCGGATGTCGGAAAAAACTGGAAGCGCATCGTCTTAAGTGGCAAACAAACAACTGCAAATGGAGGAAAAAATCAAAGTTCGTTCCCAGGAGAAATGGATGAAAGAAAAGTAAAACTGTCTTCTCTCCTGCGGCCAAGCAATGAAATCATCACGCCTCCTCCGCCACTGATCATTCCCGGAGGATCCTAAATGCCCTCTCCCCACTTTTAGAAAAAATACATTTCCCATTTATGGCTTGAATTTATGTCATTGGGAGACGGTTAAATAATGGAAAGATTCTTCTCCAGGAAAATTGTTCGTTCTTAGAGGAAAAAAACGGATAACGATGAAAATTTTTCCAATTCAATAACGGGTAACTTCAAGGAAAATTATTTTATTAGATTTATGTTATAATGCTAATATTAAATAATTATATTTAAAATTTTTCTTATTTTTGACTTGTACTGGTACAAAATTTATACCAATATACATAAACTATGACACTAGAAATCATGAAAAATAACAAAAACATTATATGTTTTACATTGTGTAGTTTATTAACGGATAGGACATTGGCGTCTCTGCCATCCCCTGAAAACAACGAAAACAATCCGCAGCAAACGCAATTGCTCCATCCAAAACAAAGGAAACAGCGCAATTTTTGGACTGAAAAGGAAGATATACTATTAATGAAGTTTTTTTTGGAATATGGTCCAAATTGGCCAAAAGTTGCAGAAGGCATACCCAATCGCAATGCTAACCAATGCAGAGAACATTTTAAAACGCTTCAAAAGAAGATTTCCCCTAAAAAAACACGTAATCCTTGGACTCAGGAAGAAGATGCATTGCTCGTGAACGCTGTTAGAAGATATGGCCTAAATTGGCCAAAAGTGGCAAAAAACATACCCAATCGCAATGGTCGGAAATGCAAGCAGCGTTGGGAAGGATTAGAGCAGAAAAAAGCAAAAAGAAAAACTGGTCCTTGGACTCAAGAAGAAGAAAAACTACTCATAGAAAGCGTGAAAACATATGGTCCTGCACAGGGGAGACGTGGCTATTGGAAAGAAATTGCCACACTCGTACCGGGTCGTTCCCATAGGCAATGCAGAAATCACTGGGTTGAATGTTGCAATCCCCATAGAAAACATGAACCTTGGAGTGAAGAAGAAGACAAAATTCTCATTGAAAATTATTTTAAATTTGGACCGCAATGGAAGGAGATCGCTCCATTCCTTCCGGGAAGAACACTTCAGGATCTTCAAAATCACTCGAGGTACATCCCCATAGATGATAATAGCCAACCTTGGAGTGAAGAAGAAAACAAAAATTTCATTGCATATCATTCAAAATTTGGACCGCAATGGAAGGAGATCGCTCCATTCTTTCAGGGAAGAAGCCCTTTGGATCTTAAAAGACTCTGGAAGCGCATCGCCCCAGATAGCAAACAAACAACTCCAAGTATAAAAGAAAATCAAAGTTCGCTCCCAGGGAAAACAGTTCCGGATGTCGGAAAAAACTGGAAGCGCATCGTCTTAAGTGGCAAACAAACAACTACAAATGGAGGAAAAAATCAAAGTTCGCTCCCAGGAGAAATGGATGAAAGAAAAGTAAAACTGTCTTCTCTCCTGCGGCCAAGCAATGAAATCATCACGCCTCCTCCGCCACTGATCATTCCCGGAGGATCCTAAATGACCTCTCCCCACTTTTAGAAAAAATACATTTCCCATTTATGGCTTGAATTTATGTCATTGGGAGATAATATTCATTGCCATATGAAGACAATAGAGGATATCAGTTTAAGCGGTCGACGCGTATTTGTGCGCGTCGATTTTAATGTTCCCTTCGATGAAAAGGGGCAAGTTTCCGATACAACCCGCATCGTTGCCGCACTCCCAACGATTCAATACCTTATCCATCAAGGAGCTAAAGTGATCTTAGCATCCCATCTCGGTCGCCCCGATGGCGAGAAAAATTTGAAATATTCCCTGGCTCCCGTCGCAAAAGTCCTATCGGAATTGCTGAAACAGCCCGTACTGTTTCTTCCCGATTGCATCGGAACCGATGTTCAACGTGCCGTCCAAGCATTGGGTAATGGGGAAATTTCTCTCCTGGAAAATGTTCGCTTTTACAAGGAAGAAACGGATAACGATGAAAATTTTTCCAAAGAACTCGCAAAACTTGCCGACGCCTATGTCAATGATGCCTTTGGAACCGCCCACCGAGCCCACGCATCCACGGCCGGTATTACAAAGTTTCTCTCCCCCAAAGTCGCCGGTTTTTTAATGGGACGCGAATTAGAATTTTTAGGGAAAAAGACGGCCCACCCCGAAAGACCCTTTACCGTCATTCTTGGGGGCGCAAAGGTGAGCGATAAAATTTCCGTCATCGATGCCCTTCTCGATAGGGCGGATAATATGATTATCGGCGGGGCTATGGCCTATACATTTCTCTTCGCGCAAAGACACAGAACGGGTAATAGTTTACTTGAACCTGACAAAGTTGACATCGCCTTGGCCGCCATTCAGAAAGCCAAGCAAAAAAATGTCAATTTATTACTTCCCGTCGATTCCGTCATCACCGATCTCGTCGATTTCGAAACGCGTACGCTGGGAACCCTTCAAACGGTGGGCCTCGATATCCCTGAAAATATGATTGGAATCGATATCGGAACTAAAAGCGTTGAATTATTTTCCAAAATCATTCAGCAATCGAAAACCATTCTTTTCAACGGTCCCATGGGAATTTTTGAAATTAAGGATGCCGCCAAAGGAACCTTTTCCATCGCCGATGCCATTGCAAAAAATCGAGAAGCGATCTCCATTATCGGCGGTGGCGATTCGATCAAAGCGATCAATGAAAGCGGCCACGGCAAGGATGTCACTTTCATCAGTACCGGTGGTGGCGCAAGTCTCGAATTTCTCGAAGGAAAAATTCTCCCCGGAGTCGATGCCCTCGATAAATGATTTCATATTTTTCAAACAAAAACCCTGGGCGATTTTGTCCAGGGCTTTGCTTTAAAATCGCAGGAGTCTGCGATTCTTCGCGTGCCTAGGATAAATTTTCCCAACTAAACTCTCCGTGAAGTCTGGGGCAAAGCAATAGGCAAAAACGATAAATTACTGGCGTATTCTCTTAAATTTTGATCGAAATTTTTCAACGCGACCGGCCGTGTCGACGAAACGTTTCTCGCCCGTGTATGCGGGATGGGAATCGGAGGTAACATCGCGATAAATAATATGGTACTCCACGCCATCGATCACTTCCCTTTGCTTCGAATGCAAAGTGGAAACCGTTAGAAATTTCTTCTTCGTCGAAACATCGATGAAACAAACGGGATGAAACTCGGGATGAATATCTTTTTTCATAATCTAAACTTTCTCCTTGAAAAAATTAACCCTGACGGGCTTTAAATCGCGGATTACTTTTACAAATAACGTATATCCGACCCTTCCGGCGTACGACTTTACAATCCGGATGACGTCCCTTTAGCGACTTTAGCGACGAAGCAATTTTCATGGCTATTCAACAAAAATATTCAACTCCATCTGTCAATGAAAATTTCGTCAACTTTCCAAATCTTTTCGAATTTCCCAAAACTTTAGGCACCGCTCCACAATTCTATCGAAATCGTGCACATCCAGCTGATTCGCCGCATCGCAAATGGCTTGATCGGGATGGGTATGGGTCTCAAAAAATAATCCGTTCGCCCCAGCTGCCAAAGCCGCATAGGCCAAATGTTCCACGAATTCCCTTTGCCCCATCGTCTTTCCATCGCCCGCTCCCGGTAATTGTACGCTGTGCGTACCATCGAAAATAACAACGGATGAAAAACGACGCATTATTGGAAAGCTCCGCATGTCTACGACCAAATTATTGTATCCGAAGGTCGTTCCCCGTTCCATGGGCCAAATTTCTTTCGCACCGAAGTGGGCTAGTTTTCCAATGACGTGTTGCATTTCATCGGGTGAAAGGAACTGCCCCTTTTTGACCGACACGATCCGCCCCGTTTCCGCAACCGCCCGTAGTAAATCTGTCTGGCGACACAAAAATGCCGGAACCTGTAGCACATCGCATACTCCGGCAACCTCCACCGCTTGCTCCGGTAGATGGACATCGGTCGTCACCGGAAAGGAATAGTGATTTTTTAATTTTTCCAGAATGGGAAGCCCTTTCTCCATCCCCATGCCCCGCCCACTAGCCATGGAAGAACGATTGGCTTTGTCCAATGAGGTCTTGAAAATGAGCTGTATTTCGGGAAAACGTTCTCGAATTTTCTCCAAATAGTGGGCCACTTCAAAAACTAATTCCTCCGACTCTAGGGCGCATGGCCCCGCAATGATGAGCAATTTTTCACGGTTAAATAGCATACTCTTCGATGGAAAAATCAAACTAGGCACTCCCCTATTGCAACCTCAAAAACTAATTTCTCCAAACGGAAATGGGAAAATTAAATGGGTAATAAAACACGAGTAGAAAGTAAAAAAATTCCAAACTTCGCCGAAGTGCTCATTTTTCCTTCACCGATCGCGTTTTTCGGATAAAAACTCCAAATTTCGCCAAAATTTTTAGCGCGACGCTACTCCCACCCACTGCCCCTCAGCCTTGGCAGGAATTCCTTAATTGTCAACTATTTTTAAAATATAATAAAGAATGGTTGGGATTTCTTTAGAAAAATTTTTCGAAAAAATAGCCCCACGGCAACCGCAGGCCCTAGAAATGGATGCTCTTCATTAGCCATGTTCCCCGGCTCAATGCTCCCCTGTCTTGTAAGTAAAAATATGCATAAAGAAAAGGAAACCTAGAAAACATTTATAGTTCCCAATGAAAAATTTCTATAATTTTTAAACCCAAGCTTTAAAATGTGCGGCGTAAATGGCGAAAAAAAAGATGAAGGCCTGTGGTTTTTACGATTTTAAGCGGTTAATTTTTAAGTTTAATATGCTTTTTTTGTAATTTTTTCTTTTTTTTTTGAAATTCACTATAGTGAAAGCACTATGGATAATTCAATAAATTATAATGATAAATATAATAGTGCAAAGAGTTTCGCCTCCTTTGATGATGCAATGAACGCGGCACGCGCCGGAGCGTACAAAAATGCTGAGGAAGATAAAGGTGCATTTTCAACGAAAGTTGGAGATTATCTTATTACTGCGCAAACGGAATTAAATAAAGGTACGTTCAAGGTATTTAAAAGAGCCCAAAATGGAACTTCATTTGAAATTAAAAAGATGCATACTTCCGACGCACAGCAGAGCACTAAAGGTATCTTCGACAAAGGGAAATACAAAAAAAATCTGAAGATTTCCGAAGAAATAAAAGCTATCTCCAAAGAAATAGAAACACAAAGTAGTGCTGCCCTTGGATTGCAATTATTGATGGCAAAGGAAGGAGTTACTACGGATGAGCTCGCCACTGAATTAAAAGAATTCAAAGATAAAGAACAATTACTCGAGGTTTTAAATTTTCCAAACTCGAATGGTGACAGGTGCCTGCATCTCCTCCTGGAGCGGGACGCTAAAAACCTGGGAATAATTATGACTGCCTTGCAAAAAGCTGGAATTACAAAAGAAGATCTAATGACGCTTTTACAAGCTACAAATAACCGTGGCGAGACGCCTCTACATAAAGCTGCGGGAGCTGTGAATCAAGGCAACATGACAAATTTTATAAACGCCTCAAAGGTTGCTGGAATTGGAGTAGGAGATCTAATGCCACTTTTACAAACTAAAGATAACTATGGCGAGACGCCTCTACATAAAGCTGCGAAAAATGTAAAAAACATGGCAGATTTTATAAACGCCTCAAAGGTTGCTGGAATT
>JAIRYA010000026.1 GCA_031268005.1 Puniceicoccales bacterium
GAAAATAGAATTAACTGAAAGAGAAAAAGCAATTCTTGGCGGAGTTGGAAATTTTTACGGATTCCTTTGTGGAATTTACAATAAAACCAGTGGAAAAGAATATAATTCCTTAACTTCAGCACATACATACCTTAGGGATGCCCAAAAAGAACACTTAGGAAAAGGGGGTTACTCCTTACTCAAAGCTTTGGACACATTAATTGCCGTGGCTGTGCAAGAATTATTCTCGAATCCGAATATTCAGGTGAGAAATAAAATAAAGCAATTTTTGAGCTACACGATGAAATCGCTTATGCCTGAAATGCCCAGAAATGATTCGGCACAAGCATATTTATCTAGTATCGCTAGAAATATGTCCCTTGCAGGCTTTAATTTTGCAATATAAAAACGGGAAAAGCCTAGAAAATTTTCTAGGCTTTTTGCTTCCTTCGCGGGCTTTGATTGGTCTCTAGTTTTGTAATATAAATTCTAACCCTGGTTACGGAATAATGTCTGTGCCCCCTGGCTCGTTTTATCCGCCGTTTTCGACGACAGCTCGTTGATGTAAGACAGTTGCATGACATCGTATTGCATCTGCACTAAATCCGCACTAGAAAAATCTTGTTTTTTGGCCGCTAGGGCTTCAACATTGTGTTGAATTTTTAAGCATTGATCTCGAACGCTTTGTATCGTGTTTAATACACCTCCCCCCGGCGTCTGCATCGGAGAGAGGGGCGGCACTGCAAATTTATTTTTCTGACCTACTTTTAGTACTCCCCCCCTACCAAAATCCGAAAAAATAGCGTTCCCTTGCATCGCTTCCTGGAATACGCCGTCCTTTGGTCTGAATGGGGGAACAATTCCCTCGTCCAACATGGTTACTTTTTCAAGCCCATCCAACTTCGTCGCTTGCTGCGCCAATACTTTTCCTACTAATTCATTTATCTTTGGCATTTCATTTTCCTCCTCCAATGATGCTTTCCGCTAAGGCTACCGCATCTTTATCTTTTCCTCTGTTCATAATATTGTTTAAAATAAAATTACTTTCACTTTTTCGTCCCACCTGATACAATAATAATCCGTAAAAGGTTTGTGCCATCTCGCTCATCGGATTAAGCTTTAATGCCCTTCCAATGAGTAAGTGAGAGGCCTCAACATATTCCCCAAAAACCATCCGCATGAAAGCATAGGCCACTAGGGGTAGCTCATCCTTTGGACGGGCCGCAATAACGCCTTCAAATATATTTTCAGCGTTCTGCTTTCGACCGCTGCCAACTGACGCGTAGCCAATGTTAACAAGCAATCGAATCATTTCCGTAGGAATTTCCTTTTCCGAAAAATCCGTACTTTGATGGAACGAAAAAGACATAATGACTAACGAATATTCTGCACAATCTTCGTCAACGTATCCCCAACGGTACGCACAATACCCGTTGCCGTTGAGGCAACGGTACCCCAAGTCTGGACCATTGCTTGTAATTTCAATAATGTCCCTTGATCGATATCCGCTGCGGAATTTCCTTCGATGGTTTTAATGGTGTCCGCCAAACCCTTTTCGTAAGCCTTCATGTAGCTCGACATAACCATGTACATATTCCAGATACTTAACCTCCCGGTAAGTTCCGTTTGCATGACTTCTCCACCTAGTTCGAATCCTAAATTTGTATCTGACATAATTTTTCCTTTCTTTTATAATTGTTAATATTAGTTATTACGGAACTAACAATATGCAAAAAAATTAAAAAATCAATAAGTTTTTACTTTAAAATTGATTTTATTTAAAATCGAAGAGGGTATCCTTGGCACTTTCCAGTGCCAATCTCAATTTATTGAAAATATCAAAGCCCTGGGGATCTAATCCACCATCCAAACGCGATTTAACGAATTGCTGGTATTCCTCTAATTTTCTGAGTAATTCACGGCGATAACTTCCATCGCCGTCATCGAGCAATTTACGTTCTATTTCAACCAAAGCTAATCTTTCTTTTCTTTCATTCATTGCCACAACTCTAGTTCTTTTCACTTGGAAAAACTACATCCATTCCAGATCGAGTTTAATCACTTCATCGGCATTGCGAATTGTCACACTATCTTGCTCCACTTGATCGATAACGTAACCACTCGGTAATACGGAACCCTGAAAATATTTATTCCCACCTTTTATATTTACCCAATCCAGCCCCTGATTATTGAAGTTTACGCTATCGATCTTCCCACCAAAAAATTTCTCAATTGTCAAATTACGATCCGTTGACACCGCGATTGAAAAGCTTAGCTGCGCTTTTTTCTTAAATGTTTTTTCAAAATCTTCCCGTGTTTTCGCCCAATTTTCCTTATCCGTATCGCTAATCGTACCTTTAATTTCGACACCCTCATCCGTTGCCGTTGCTTCCAGCTTATTCTTGAATTTGTGCCTCTCGAGGACTTCCTTTGCCAAATCAACGGCTGAAGTTTTTGTTAAAATTTCATCTTTAATATTCGTAATTCCTTTTATGGAAGAGATATCTTCCTTTAATTTTGTCCAAATTTCTTCTTTTTTGATATATCCAGTTGCTATGACTTCACCCAAGTCTTCCGATTTTTTTAAAATGACATTTTGCTTAGATTCTTTGACGATTTCCATGGCACTGGAAATAACTTTTTCCATGGGGAGAAGTTTTATGGAAATATCTTCCGAAATTGGTTTCAGTGCCGTTTTAACCTCCATGGAATGCGCCATTGTTTCCACGTAACCCGTAACGGATACGGGACCGTCACCAACCTTGGAAACCTTTATTTTCCCTTTTAATTTAAGACCATCGATGGCTTTTTGTACGCGCTGCTCGAGGGTTAATGGGGGGGGCGCAGGTGCGGATTTTTCATCTCCAAAGAAAACCTTTGCCACCGAAACTGTAATGGCAATGGCAAGGCAAAGGGTAAATCCCACGGCGTAGCGAATGATTTTTTTCCTAACGGGGAGAAGAGAAGGTGGTTTTTTGAGCCTATCCGTTTGCCCACCTTCCCGATCCGTTAGCTCGGTTTTTTCAATATTTTCCGCTTCGCCTTCTTCCGATACTTTTTTCGTTCCCTTTTTCCCATCTTTTTCCTCACCAGCTCCTTCGGCAGTCTCTTTTTCATTGGCTATTTCACCGTGATCCCTATCGGATTCTAAAAATGCCGAAACTTTCTCTTCCACCTTTTCCAATTCCGGGAATTCTCCCAATGCCGTAGATTTCCACTGTTCACTATCGGCTTCACCGAACATCATGTGTGTCGCTCCGATGGTCAAAAACTGAAAAGCATCCACGGAGGAAGGTTCACGCAATAATTTTCCTGCAATGAAGACATTGCCTTCCAGAGGCGTAACAAAGACATTTTCGCCAACGACCTGCAGCTTCATGTGCCGATTGGCAACTAAAGCGTCACTGACAACGACGTCACATTCATCCGCCGATCCAATGATAATTTCCTCTTCCAGAATATCAAACTCCGCTCCCTGGTGCGGTCCCGATAGTACTTTAAATAGTAATCCCATCGAATGTGTATTCGAAACTAATGAAAAAAGTGATTCAAGTCAATGCTTTAAAAAAAAATTTACGCCATTCAGGTTTTGATTGCTATTTTTGCACTATTTTATAGCCTATTCGCTTATGGGTTTATTATGATGGCAGAGGTGGGAAAAATTTCCGGAACGGATGGACGAAAGGGACAGTCCATCCCTAGTGTGTGGGGGACCTATCGGGGGCAACCCGTTGTGATTATTGAGGATATGGGAACTTCTGCGATTCAATTGGCGAGCAGTATTACCGGATTTGAAGCGACGAGACAGAAATTGCGCGAACCGATCCTCCAGCGCCGCATCATTAGCAAAAGAATTTTCAAAGAAAAAGAAAAAATTCTCGCCACCTACAGCGAACGCCTCGGCCAGGGCCAGCAAAGTCGCCAGTACAAGGAAACCTACGCCGATTTGTCCCGCCAGCAGTATAAGCCGGAATACGGTGAAGAGGAAAATCAAGATGCATTTCGCGATGCACTACTCTATAAGGTGGCTGAAAATTTCGGAGAGGTTACGGAGCAGGACAACATTTTGGAATACGCCATCGCAACCAACAATCTGGAGCGTGAAACGATGGAAACGGAAATTATTCAAGTAAAAAAGATGATCGAATTTTTTGCCAGTCCCTCCAGGAATACGATTAACGTCGGTTTTGCAAACACGGAACGGATGAAATGGAACGATAAATTGATGATACTCGGGGAACACTTGAAAACGAATGCCGCAT
Source organism: Puniceicoccales bacterium (assembly GCA_031268005.1). Classification (GTDB taxonomy): domain Bacteria; phylum Verrucomicrobiota; class Verrucomicrobiia; order Opitutales; family LL51; genus LL51. The sequence goes on from JAIRYA010000026.1 coordinate 4,242, forward strand.
TAAAAATACAATTACTCCGTGCCCAGGAGTTACTGCGAAAGACTCACAAACAGGAAATTCGAGACGGCTATAATTTGATTCCGAAAGCCGCCGCAGTACTCAATCAACACTACGGCAGCGAATCGACACCGAGTGCGCTAAGTTTTGCGGTGGCCTACCGCGATGAAGTCTTGACCATGAAAAGTCCGCTCGACGTTTTTGAAGTTTTCATTCGTCGCCAGGAAAAGAAGCGTGAAAATTTTCGCCCATACATTGATTCCATGATCGCACTCTTTGGTGTCGACATGACTTCTTCGAATCCTTCCCGTTCCAAGGAGGAACTGCACAGCGTTCGCGACGGTCTTTTCCGCATCGAAATTTGTGGACAAATCTACGATAGCGTGGGCACATTGGGCCAGGATATTCGCCGATTATTTTCAAAGGCAGCGACTTTCGGCAAACCCATAAATCACCTAAAAGGATAAATAATGCAAGAAATGAGTGATAAGGAACAATTAGTTGCGACGAGGGAACTGGTCAAATTGACGCAGGAAGCATTTGTTAGCAGCCAGCAAATCATGAAACTCATCGACCTTTTTTTTCCCGATGGGACGAAGGATCTCGAAGTAGCGATTTACATTCTCAACCAAATCATTGAGCTCGTTCGCAATCTTCCGGGAAAATTTTTCAAGGATGACCAATCCCAGGCGCAATTTCTTACAACGGCACAAACAAAACTCGATGCCCTTATCCTACGGGAAGAGGAAGCCGCCGGCGAAGCCTATTTAGCGGGAGGAAATGCATAAATGGAACGCCACATTAGGGAAACATTAATACAATTGGGACAAAAGATGGGGTTTTCCGACTTGGGGACAAATGAGCGGGGAATCCTTCACCTATCCATCGCCCATGTGGGGGAACTCTTCATCGACATTCAGCAGCCCCATATTTTTCTCTATTTACTCAATCAATTTTCCACCATAAATTTTGAACTCATTTCGACGGCCTACCTTTTCTGTGAAGAGAAAGCGAAATATGCCTTTATTACGAATCCGGTAATGCGGGACGGAGATATTCTGGGTTTTGCCATCAAGGTAAAGGAAGAAAATTTCACGCCAATCGTGCTAGAGAACGCGATAAATCAACTGATTGACATGGCCGCACGGCTGAAACAATTCGCAGACAATTTCCAATGAAATTGAAAAATGAAGAATAGTTTAATTTTTTATTTCGCCATCACCAAAATTACTCCATTTTTTTTGAAATTTTTCACAAAAAACATTGACATTTTTTATTAAAAAAACAAAATACAATCATGGGATTAGAAGTATCTGGAAGAAGTATAAGCTATTGGGAAGCCGCGAATACTATTAACGACAAGGGAAATTTTTTCTCGAAAATTGGAACAGTTTGTAATTTGTTCTTTAGAGGCTTAACAGCGGAGCAAGAAAGTATCATTAGGAAAAAAATGGATTCGGAAAGTAATATATCTCCTGGAAGCGATCTTTCTGAAAAATCTGTTTCTGGAACTAACTCGCAGGACTTTAAGCAGTTTGGCTTGGATGAAACCAAAATTGATCCAAACCCTGGATCTATGACTGAATTAGATAAGTGCAAAGCAGAATTAGATAAGCAAAAAAAAGACTTAAATAATGAAAAAAACCAAATAGAAAACGTAAAAACTAGGATTAAAAAATTAGAATCATTGATAAATGACAACGAATCATTCGGCTTATCAATATTAGAAAAACATGGCTTAGACTCATCAATGCTTAAAGAAGATAGTAGTCTAATGCAAAAAATAAAAAAACATGAAGACAATATTCGATCGATTAACGAATTAATAGAAAAAAAAGAGGATTTGATTAAAAAGGCAGTAGATGGTGAAACATTAGACCCAATCATATCTGCACTAGACTTAGAAATAAACAGCTTTTCTTTTGACAGAAATTCCCTAGCTTCTTATTCTGATACTATAGAAAAACTTTCTCAAATTAAAGAAGAGATTCAAAAAGGCATCGATGATCAACTCAAATTTAAAAGAGCTCTTTCATAGCTAATCATTCCGATGATCACCTTGGGCGAACATAGGGGTTTCCTCTTTTTTCTTCGCCGACCGTCGTCAAATGGCCGTGGCCGGGAATAATCGTCGTCCCATCGGCTAAGGCATAGAGCTTTTCGCGGATACTTTTGAAGAGTGTATGCTTATTTCCACCCGGTAAATCCGAACGACCCACCGTTCCCGCAAAGAGCGTATCCCCCACAAAGCAAATACTCTGATTCCTAAAAAAATAGGCTGTTCCACCCGGCACATGTCCGGGAACCCACAGCGCTTCAATGTCCAATCCACAGGCAGAAAATTTTTCACCATCGCCCAACACACGGTCAACTTCGCAGCGATCGATGTTCCAATAGGAACGCATTTCGGGTTTTATTTTTTCCGGATTTTCAAGGATTTGGCGATCCAGTTCGTGGGCATAAACTTTAATTCCCTGTTTTTTGAGCAGTGGTGCATCGGTAATGTGATCCCAGTGGCTATGCGTAATAAATAGATATTGCAAATGGATTTTTTTTTCTTTGGCAATTGCCAGAATTTCCCGGGCCGTATCGGGCGGCGCGTCGATGACAATCCCGCACCCTCCATGGGCAATGATGCCCACATTCGTTCCGGAACCGAGAGGCCCCAAGGGGTAAACGTCGATTGTCGTTTGCAACTGATTGTAAATATTCACTGCACAAAATGTATGAATCCACAATTTTCATTCAAGTTT
>JAIRYA010000046.1 GCA_031268005.1 Puniceicoccales bacterium
CAGCCAGGTTTCCCAGGCTACAATTTCCAGCCATCAAACTTTCAACAGGGAGGCGCAAACCAAAACCCAAATGGCCCGAACCAGCCAGGAGGCCAGCAAGGTTTCGGCAACTCAGTTTACGGCAGTCCACCGCCATTCCCGAACCAATCAAGTTTCAACCAAGGCAACTAGCATCAATGAAAAAGTAAAGGCGGGAACATTCTACGGGGAGGGGAAATCCCCCCACTGGAAAAATAAAACAGACCTACCCGCGGGAAAATGCCAACTTTCCTTCGAAAAAATTTAAATAATCCGGGAGTTCAAACAATTCGGGAAATTTTGGCTGCTTTCCAATTCTTCGGTAGAAAATTACGCGATCCACAGTGGAAAATTTAAGCAATCCTCGAAAAATTTTTAACTTTCCTTCAACAATAAAGAATATTTTAACTTTCCTTCGATGGCAATAAAAACTCTAAAAAATATTCACAAAAACAGTTGACAATGTAAAAATCCGAAGCAAGGCTAAGGGGCAGTGGGTGGGAGTAGTGTTGCGTCTAGCGGTCAGAGGTTTCTTATATTTACAATTTTCTACATTCAACCCCCACTCACACTGCGCCATTCCCCTTAAAAAATTTTTCATTGCCCCCGCTGTTTATAAAAATTCGTAATTTGATCCGAAAGAAATTTATCGGGATCTTGGACAACTTCCCGTGAAATTTCAAAACTTTTCCTCTCCCCATCCCTTAGCAATAATTGCAGACCGTAGCCGAAATCCTCAAACAAACGACTGCAGGTCGCCACGATAGTCGTTTGATTTTCATGGGCAATTTTTTCAATTTCTTCCATGGCCGACGGTGTGAAATTCAAATAAATTGCGTAATTACCTTCAAAAGCCTTCACAAAACGTTCCATGTCGCCCTGGATATCCACTCCCTTCTCATCCCCAACTTTTAGGAGATTTTCCAAATAAACTTCCGGATTTTTTACCGCTTCCCTATCGAGGGCTATCCTTTGGATGGAAGTGGAAGGCAATTCAAATTTCATATCGCGAAAAACACGCTCCAAAACCGTCAATAAACCGCGTGCCCCCGTCTTTTCCTGGGCAGCCGCTTTGGCAATTTCTTCTAGGGCACCCCCATTGCAACTAACTTCAATTTCATATCCCCCAAAATCTTCTTGATATTGCCTAATAATGGAACCCTCCGAAGACGATAGAATCTTTTCGAGCTCCACTTCTCCCAAGGCCCGACAGGCAACGCGAACCGGTAAACGTCCAATAAATTCTGGTTCAAAACCATATTGAATGAAATCTTCCGTTTGCGCTTTGATCAAAAATTCAAAATCCTGGTCCATGGATTTTTGAATTGTACCGAAACCAATTTGTGCCTTTCCAACTCTCTTTTTTACAATATCGCTCAATTTATCAAAGGCACCACTGACGATGAATAAAATATTTTTCGTATTAATTTTATCGGGCGGCGGTTTCTTAGCATTCCCAAATGACATAAACGTACGCATCTGACTCAACATATCCGTTTGACTCATGGTGCTCACATCGGTTTCTTCCATTAGCTTCAACAAATTAATTTGTACGCCACGCCCCGAAATATCGCGCCCATTGTCAGCCGCATTGGCAATTTTATCAATTTCATCGATAAAAATAATCCCATATTGCGCCAAAGTCACATTGCCGTTAGCCACCTTAATGAGATTGCGGACGAGATCTTCAACGTCTCCCCCCACATAGCCCGTTTCCGAAAATTTCGTCGCATCGGCTTTTACGAAGGGAACGCCAATTAATTTTGCAATGGTCCGAACCAAATAGGTTTTTCCCACACCCGTAGGACCAAGAATCAACACATTTTGCTTCATGTATTCGCGCTTCCTGTGCGATTTTTCGGCAATGATATTGCGAATGTGATTGTAGTGATCGCAAACGGCTACGGCCAACACTTTTTTTGCCTCATCCTGTGAAATAACAAAACGATCGAGATATTCCTTAATCTCCTTCGGCTTGAAATTGAAATTTTTTACCCTCTTCAATGCTTCCCTATCGTCAATTTCTTCTTCGGGTGGCATTTCCGTTTGGGGAGTTTCCTCGGCTTTTGTAAAGGGAAAGGAAGCGATCTGCATATTTGCTCCCATTTTTCCTAAAATATCGCCAAATTGTTTCGTCAATTCTTCAAAGGGACTTTGTTTTTCTTCCGACTCTTCTTCTTTATCTACCATAGGATTTTTCCTGAAATTTACAGAGTAGTGAAAATTAGCAAGTATTATCCCTAAAAATGCGAAAAAGAAATTAACAAAAAATAGGAAATTTTGAGCAATAGGCCGCTAGATGCGACACTCGTTCTTCCCATGCTTTTTAGTTTTAATGGGCTTTCGCTATTTTTAAATTTTTTCTAAAAATTTATATTTTTCCATGAGTTGTTGCATTAGCAGCAAAACATAGGCCTCTATTTCTGCCGGAGAAATGATTTTTTTGCAATGCTCGCCCAGGGTCGTCGCCTTCGACCGTAATTCTTTTGGAAATTTCGAAAGATCTCCGGCCACATTCAGGCCAATTCCCGTCACGGCAAAAATAATTCTCCCGTGAAGAATGCGCGATTCCGTCAAAATGCCGCACACTTTTTTCCCCGCGCAATAAATATCATTGGGAGGTTTTACTTGTAGTGCCATATTCAATTTATTCGCTAGGCATTCGACTAGATTTTCGGCAACGATGGTGGAAAAATTTTGAAATTGTTGGGGGGTTTGCCTCGGCACAAAACCAAAACTGACGTATAAATTTTGCCCATCGGCACTATACCAGGTGCGGCCAAATTGTCCCCTACCCTGCGCCTGTGTTTTGGCAATAACGGCAAATGGTAGAATGTCTCCACGATCAAATTTTCGAAAGCATTCCGAACTCGTACTGTCGATATTATCGTGGCGAAAGATCTCCATGGATTCAATTTTCTAAAAAATATTTTCTCTGCTTTTCCGAAATGGGCATGGCAACTTTTTCCATAACGTTCAACATGTCCTCCCAAACGATTCGCTTCATCTTGTTCGTACCATTGCGCAACAGATAGGAGGGATGAAAAGTAATCATGAGCGGTACGCCGCAGAATTCGTGCCATTTCCCCCTCACGGAAGACATCTTGCGACTTTTATCATAGCCCAAAAGACCACTTACTGCCGTTGCTCCCAAGGCGACGATAGCCTCGGGGCGAACAATTTCGAGTTGTTCGACGAGATGGGGTAAACAAAACTGCATTTCCTCCTGCGTTGGCGGACGATTTCCCGTTGGCGTATCCATCTCCGGACGCCAATTCATAATATTTCCAATGTACACCTCCTCCCGTGACAGACCCATGGCCACAATAATTTTAGTCAGCAATTGGCCCGCCCGCCCAACGAAAGGTATGCCTTGTACCTCTTCATCGGCTCCCGGAGCTTCGCCGCAAAAGAAAATTTTTGCATCCAAATTACCGACGCCAAAAACTAATTGCTTTCCCGGATGCACATGTTTTTTAAGGTCCTCGCTATTCAAAACCCGCTGCCGCAAATCCTCCCAATGTTCCCGTTTATTGGTGAATATTTTTTGAGAAACCGGCATTAATTTACAAGAAAAATCATTTAATTTCATAGGCTTTTCTCCCTCAAAATCTAGCATTGATGCACTTTGTTTTCCTTTCTGAATCCCAAAAATCTCCTTCCATACATGCCCGTCGTGGATATTTTGATTATTCTCTCTGTCCGTCCCCTTGGGACCATTTTTTAAAAATGTAAGGTTTTCGGCACTCAGAGCAATTGTCCTTTGACCCTGATTTTTAAGACTTTCCAAAGCATCGATCAACGCACTCACGGGATTCATCATGTTGCATTAAATACCATAAAATTCGAATGTGTAAATAAATTTCGCCGCAAGCGCTCAAGGAGTCAATGACTCCTTGGCAGGTTCAGGACGGCTGTCCTGCAATGCAGGTTTAACGGGCTGCTCGACTGTCCTAAGGGCTTCGCGCCCTTAGAAGCCCCGCCAGGAGACCCGTCTCCTGGACCTTTTATAAGCCAAATGGCTTTGCAATTTGCAAAGCCATTTGGCTTAGGAATCCCTATTTAATTTCACGCCTAGAAAATATAAAAAAAACAAAAAAAACAGCTTTTCATTGCCAAGTGGGATTAATTATTTGATTGGATGAAAGATATGGAGCTCAGCGA
>JAIRYA010000020.1 GCA_031268005.1 Puniceicoccales bacterium
GCTTCCTCTGGTTTTTCTTCGGCGGACTGAGTTTCTGCTTCATCGGCCTTTGGAGCGGAAGCTCGTTTCAACAAATTTATAGTGCCTCGTTTTCTGTGAATAATCGCAAAATCCAGTGGCGTTTGTCCATGATTGTTTTTCACATGGGCATCCGCTCCTCGATCAATTAGGAATTTTATCATTTCTTCATTGTCCCTATCTATTGCCACATGCAATAGGGTGTTGCCCAAATCATTTTTTTCATTGATATCTATGTTTTCTTCCTGGGATTTAAAAAATTCTCCAGTTTTCTCCACATCTCCATTTTTTACCAATTTGAATAATTCCCGAATCATTTCGTCTCTATCGAAACTTGGCGTTTGATCTTCAATGGGCAAATCCTCCTCCTCCGAAAGAGCCTCCTCCGGAGAATCATCCCCTGGAGTAGTCTCTCCCACAAAATCATTTCCTGGAAGAGCATTTTTTAGAGAATTATCCTCTGCAAAGTCATCCCCTTGAACATCTTGAGAATCTTCCGCTGCAGAATCATTCCCTAGAAGAGCATTTTCTTGAAAATCTGAAAAAGTATCCCCTGAAAAAAGGGCTGGGGCAGTTAATATTCCTAGTAACAAGGAGTAGCTGAATTTTAACTCATTTGATTTCATAATAGAAAACATATTGATATTTATTTCATAATTATCAATATTTATTTTATAATTTTTAATAAAAAAAACATCGTGCCTTGGATGGCGTATTTTTACTAATGATGGGGGAAGTTTTCTCTATTTTTTCTGCGGCTATCCGAAATTACGTTTTAATACTTTCACATTTTAATATTGCAAGGCCTGGGAAATTTTTTTGGGTATTTTTACGCATAAGCGGGGCGTAGCTCAGTCTGGTAGAGCGCATGTTTTGGGTGCATGAAGTCATCGGTTCGAGTCCGGTCGCCCCGACCAGCGGCGTACGGAAGAGGAAGGTGGTCTATTTTTTTCAACAAAATCCAAGGTTTCAAACCGTTTTGCATCGACTTCACGGATAAATCGGCTGCGCTGCAATGGCAGAGAAAAAAATCCTTTTTTAAAATCAATGATCGTCTGATTGGGTACACATAGATACAATTCCCTACGCGCACGCGTCACCGCAACGTAAAATAATCGCCGTTCCTCATTTACATCGCCTTCTTCGATTGACCGTCTCAGGGGGAAGCTATTTTCATTTAATCCAAGAATAAATACGACGGCAAATTCGAGCCCCTTTGCCTGATGCACCGTACTCAAACGGATATTTTCCGCGGTCGTTACATTTTCTTCGTTGGATTCCGATCGCAAAAGTATTACCTGTTGAAGTAATTCCGCTAAATCCTGAAATTTATTGCAAAAAACCGCAAAACCCTCCACATCTTCGAAGCGTGTCTGCCAGTTGGCAAACGCTCTCCTCAAATATTCGCCATATTCCCCATCGAGGATGTAAAAAACCATTTCGCCAATATTTTCAAAGGATATTTTTTCTTCGTGTTTTCTCCGCGCATATTCGAAAAGATCCTCCCCATGGTGTGCCTCTTGCTGATCTTTTCGAAAATTAAAGGATCCGGAATATAATCCCTTCAATAGGCGAACCAATGGCCACCAATATTCTAGGACCGTTGGAGGAATTTTTTTAGCAATTTCTTCCGAATCTATCACCGAAAAAAGATCTTTCTCCGACGCTTCGGCTAGCTGCTGCAGGTGGAGTAAAATACGCTCCGCTGTCCGTTCGCCGACCTTCGGAAAGCGACAGAGCAGCCGGGTAAATGCCCGCGCATCCAGTGGATTGATTACAAAGCGAAAGAATGCTAAAATATCCTTGATATGTGCCTGTTCGAAGAATCTTACGCCACTGGTAATCACATAGGGAATGTTGTTGCGCGTCAGCTCCATTTGCAATTCCATGGACTGATAGTGGGCGCGGTATAAAACCGCAATCTCTGAAAGGGGATATCCCTCGCTGCGCAAACCGATCAGCCGCTTGATAATAAAATTGGCCTGTTGACGCGCATCGAGCACGGTAACCACCAGTGGTTTACGAAAAGAATCTTTCGTCGATTTCAAAATTTTTGCGTATTCGAATTTTTCCGCAATTGGAATTTCATTGGCAAAAGCCAAAATCTCTGGAGTGCTCCGATAATTTACCTGGACTTTGGTCACCTTTGTTTGCGGATATTTCTCTGAAAAATCAATGATACTCTTGATGTTCGCACCGCGCCAGGTGTAAATGCACTGCGCATCGTCGCCCACCGCAAAAATTTGTCCATCCTTCGCCATCAAATCGATCATTTTCAACTGAATTGGACTGGTATCCTGGTATTCATCCACTAAAATATGGCGAAATTGTTGATTGTATTGCTCTCCAATTTCTACTTTTTCCTCCAATAGTTGCACAAAATGGCAGAGCAAATCATCGTAATCCATAACATTTTGCTCCGCTTTGATGGCCTGATAGCGACGCACAAAAAGCTTCAACATTTCCCCATGGTCTGCTAAGTATGCATATTTTTCTTCAATTACGTTGGAAATCGACCGCATCGTATTGCGTGAAAAACTTAGGATTTCATACAATACCCGCCCACTCGGATTGTTCTTATTTTTCGCAAAATCGGGGGAAATCGATTTCATCGCATCATTAAACAGCGCCAATGAATCATCCTCATCGAGGATAACAAAGTTCGGATTTTCCAGATGGCGTCGTAGTAGGCGTTGGCAAATGTGATGAAAAGTCCCACCATAGAATAAATTGCCCGGGAAACCGGTCAGCGTTTCCACGCGCTGCAACATTTCTTTGGCGGCCTTATTGGTAAAGGTGAGCAATAGAATATTTTCGTGTAACACTCCCCGTTCGATTAGCCAAGCCACGCGATAGGTCAGTGTCCGCGTCTTTCCCGTTCCCGCACCCGCTAAAATAAGATTCGTTGGACTTTGAGAAATAACGGCTGTCCATTGTTCTTCGTTGAGTTCCTGTTCAAAAGCGATGGCCATTTCCTAGAAAAAACGGCTCATTCGCGTTTTGGCAACCTTTATATCGTGGCGAATTTGTTCAATGAGTAATGCCTGGGACGCAAATCGCTTCTCTTCGCGTATGTAGCTCAAAAATTGTATCTCAATTTCTCCACTCTGCCCCTGGAGAATTATCGGAACCAGGCTGTGAATTTCCAAACTTACCTCGGGAATTCCATCAAAAAATGTCGGCCGTACGCCAAAATTTGCCACCCCCCAAATGTATTCCCCCTTGCCATCGAATCGGTAGCGCGCCAAGTAGACGCCAAATTTCAATAATAAATCATTTTGGAAATGGACGTTGAGCGTGGGATAACCCAGCTTTCGTGCTATACCCCTGCCTTTTCGCACCACGCCTGACATGGAGTAGGGATAGTTCAACATCCGATTGGCGCGATCGGTGTGGCCATCGTTCAAACACTTGCGTATATTCGAACTGCTTACCCGCTGATTTTCAAAAAATACTGATTTTTGTATCTTGATACTTAAATCACAGGGTAAGTCTTTTAAAAGCCACGGGTCACCTTCGCAACCTCGACCAAATTTAAAATTTTCACCCACGCAAATCCCAACCAACTGGTGAAATTTTTTTTGTAATAGAGGGACAAAATCCTTTGCTCTAATCACACTAAATGCTTCGCTAAAACACTGTTCGATAAAATAATCTATGGCCAAAATTTTTAGTCGCTCGATTTTTTGTTCCCGCGTTAGAATAAGTTTCTTGGGGCGATTTAAAATAATCGACGGATGGGGCCAAAAAGAATAAACGGCTGCCACTCCACCGAGGCGTTGCGCTTCGTTCTTTGCCGCTATGATGACCGCTTGGTGACCAATGTGTATGCCATCAAATGCCCCCAGAGCCAATACAACGGGTCGATCAATGGGTACAAAATCATCTTTCGCTGTTAAAATTCGCTCCATTGTTGCTCATAGAATATCCGTAATCGCTAGGAGGCAATGCTCAATTTCGCCGTATTCCATTGCCAGTAAATCTTCCAATTGAAGTGCTTGCTCGAGGCAAAAATTACCCGTTCTCGTCCTCCTCAGTTGGGATAGATAGGCTCCACAACCCAATTTTTGTCCAAAATCATGTGCCAATGTGCGGATGTAAGTTCCCTTGGAACAGGATGCGCTGAAATCAACGTGGGGCAATTCAATGGCCTGGATGAGGAATTCATAAATTTTTACGGGACGCGGCTCCCGTTCGACGGTTTTTCCTTTGCGTGCCAATTTATAGAGGGGCTGACCATTGATTTTTTTTGCGGAAAACATAGGCGGCAACTGTAATTGATCACCCAAAAATTGCCGTGCACATTCCCGAATTTCCCCCTCAGAGACTTGAATTTCATGGTTCGCAATTAGTTCGCCTTCGCCATCGTAGGAGTCCGTTTCCTGCCCCAAACAAAACTTCCCTTCATAGGTTTTATCCTGATTAATAATGTATTGGGAAACCTTTGTCCCGTTGCCAATGAGTAGGATGAGGAGTCCCGTCGCCATGGGGTCCAAAGTTCCGGCGTGGCCGACTTTTCGGAGTCCCAATTGGTGGCGCAATCTGGCAACCACGTCGTGTGACGTCCATCCCTTCGGCTTATCAATCAGTAAAATACCATTCATGAATGCTTCATAGGAAACAAATCCAAATGGGCTTGCAATGTATTTATAAAAACTTTTTCGAATTTTTCCCAGGTACCTTCGATGGTAAACGATGGAACACAGTTTACGGTGAAAATAAAAAGCGAAACCTTTTGGAATTTCGCTTCCATTTTTTTATTTATTTAGTGGTCAATTTAATTATTCTTTCAGCAAACCTTTTTCTCTAAGGATTGCAATGAAATCGCCCACATTCCCTTGATTTTTGAGATTCTCCGCCAATGAATCCCAAACTTCTTTCACAAAATCTTTAGCCAAAGAATGCCCTTCAATTTCTGCGATATCATCTCCGTTAATTTCTGTTCCTCTAATGAAATTTT
>JAIRYA010000053.1 GCA_031268005.1 Puniceicoccales bacterium
TCGTCTTTTTTATAATTATCACGCGAAAGCAATAGAAATTTCCAAGCACTTCGCCAAATTTGCAGTTTTTTGGGCCTTTTTCTCAGTTTCTTCAATTTTCACATCCACGTATTTTCAATTTATTTTATTTTCCTATTCCCGTTATAATTGCTAATTGTAAGCAAAAAAATAACTAATAAATTGAAAAAATTTTAATTTTTTATTCCATTCGGATGAAAATATGGATATAATTAATTGGTGGCTTTTGTATTACAGTCTCTCCGGATATTTTGCGTGAAAAATCGCCTAGGTTTACATACGGCGCCGGCGGTATTAATTGCAAGAATCGCAAATAAATATCCAAGAATTGACGTTTGGGTTTGGAATGGAGACGAGCAGGCGAATGGAAAAAGCATCATGGCATTGATGACGCTTGAGGCTCGATGCAATACGGAACTACTTTTTTTAGCCGAAGGCGGCTCCGTCGATGAACAAAAGGCATTGATTAATGAGCTGAAAAATCTTTTTGAAAATAAATTTTTCGAAGATTAGATTGCCACAAATTCCATCGCTTGCTTTGCAGGATTCTGCCCTGCACTCGCAAGGAATCTAACACGGGATTCCATCCCGTGAACCCTGCAAGGAGTCACAGATTCCTTGACCGCTTTTCAGCCAAAAGCAGGGGAAAAAATTTTTCCCCTGCTTTTGGCATGGAGAAGTGATTTAAGAAAAGAATAAAGGACTCTTGTTGCCAAATGGCTTGGCAAATTGCAAAGCCATTTGGCTTATGGGAGGTCCAGGAGACGAGTCTCCTGGCGGGGCTCCTAGGGGCGCGCAGCCCTTAGGACAAGCCGCAGACACCTAGGACAGCCACGGAGCTTGCCACGGGATTCCATCCCGTGAACCCCGCAAGGAGTCGGAGACTCCTTGACCGCTTTTGGCATGGAGAAGTGATTTAAGAAAAGAATAAAGGACTCTTGTTGCCCAATGGCTTGGCAAATTGCAAAGCCATTGGGCTCAGGAGAGGTCCAGGAGACTCATCTCCTGGCGGGGATTCCTAAGGGCGCGCAGCCCTTAGGACAAGAGGGATTCCTTCACTTGCTTTGCAGGATTCCGCCCTGCACCCGCAAGGAATCTAACACGGGATTCCATCCCGTGAACCCTGCAAGGAGTCGGAGACTCCTTGACCGCTTTTCAGCCAAAAGCAGGGGAAAAATTTTCCCCTGCTTTTGGCATGGAGAAGTGATTTAAGAAAAGAAAAAAGGACTCTTGTTGCCCAATGGCTTGGCAAATTGCAAAGCCATTGGGCTTAGGGGAGGTCCAGGAGACGAGTCTCCTGGCGGAGATTCCTAAGGGCGCGCAGCCCTTAGGGCAAGCCGCAGCCCCTAGTACAAGCCGCGTAGCTTTTAGGAAAATGAAAAAAGAAATTTTTTTTGTTCACAATTTTGAAAAAAATATAAATTAGTGTCCATGTTTGTTGACGAAACGAGAGTAATTTTAAAAGCTGGCGACGGTGGAAACGGTTGTCTCAGTTTTTTGCGCGAGAAATATCGTCCCAATGGCGGTCCAAATGGAGGCGATGGCGGCAATGGCGGTGACATCGTTTTGGTTTGCGATCGCAATGTTGCGGATCTGACGAATTATAAATTTCTTCCCCATGCCTCTGCGAAAGATGGAGAACACGGACGTGGCTCGAATTGCCATGGTGCAAACGGTTCCAGTTGCCTTTTAAAAGTTCCGGAGGGCACCGTTGTGATCAATAATGATACGGAGGCGGTGGCGGTAGAATTACTCAACGATGGGGAAAAAATTGTACTTTTAAAAGGCGGAATTGGTGGCAGAGGGAATATCAATTTTAAGAGTTCGATAAACCAGGCCCCGAGAAAAACAACGCTCGGTACTCCCGGAGAAAATGGGGAATTCACGTTTGTTTTGAAAACGATTGCGGATGTTGGTTTGGTCGGCTTTCCGAATGCGGGGAAGTCTTCATTGGTTAATATTTTGACAAATACGCAGCAAAGGGAAGCGCCCTATCCCTTTACGACACTCCATCCAAAGGTGGGCGTGATCCACTATCCGGAGACCTATCGCACGTTGACGATTGCGGATATTCCGGGATTAATTTCCGGGGCCCACGAAAATCGTGGCCTTGGGATTAAGTTTTTAAAACACATCGAGCGCTGCAAAATATTATTGTTTCTGATCGACATTGCCGCCGTGGACGAACGCGATCCCGCCGATGATTACCGGGCATTACTAGGAGAATTGGAACACTACGATCCCAAACTTCTGGAAAAGAAGCGTCTCGTCGTGGTGAATAAAATCGATTTACCTTCGGGGGAAGAAAATTTAAAAGTATTTCGAAAAATAATTTGCGGAGAAGTTTTAGCCATTTCCTGCGCCGAAAATACGGGCATCCAAACGCTAAGGGAAAGGTTAGGAATTATTTGTTTTGGAGAAAAGGGTCAAGAAGTCGGTAATTCCCTGAAAAATCTAAGGCAGATCCGCAGTTAACCTTCCCGAAAAACTCACTCATAGAGTTCCGCAAAATGGAACAAAGAGCCGTAAATTTTCCCAAGGTATGGAATAGATTCATTGAAAAAAGTTTTTTTTTGGCTACATTTATCCCATGAACAAAGTCGTATTGGTGATTTGTGACGGTTGGGGGATTAATAAAAATCCGGAATTGGCCCCCTGGGATGCGATTGAAAATGCAAAGACGCCATTTTTTGACAAAATATTGGGAACGTGTTTGCACACGGAGATTAATACCTGTGGACTCGATGTGGGTCTGCCCAACGGGGTGATGGGGAATAGCGAAGTTGGCCACCAAAATATTGGCGCGGGAAGGATTGTGGATCAGGAGATTGTTCGCATCGACAAGGCTTTTGGAGAAAAAACGGCGGAAAATAATCCCATTATTTTGGAAGCAATCGAACGGGTAAAGAAAAATAACAAAAAATTACACCTTCTAGGCCTATGCTCTGAGGGTGGGGTCCATTCCGTTTTGCGCCATTTATTCGGCCTATTAGAAATTTGCAGGAAACAAAATTTGCATTCCGTGTGCATTCACTTTCTCGGCGACGGACGCGACACTTCCCCAAAAAGTGGTTTGGAATTTTTGCGAACAATTGAAGAAAAATGTAGGGAATTGGGCGTGGGAAAAGTGGCCACGGTGATCGGGCGCTTTTGGGCAATGGACCGGGATAATCGCTGGGAACGGGTAGAAAAGGCCTACGATTGTTTGACCGGGATGGGGGAAAATTTTAAGGCAAGGAGCGCAAGGGAGGCCATCGAACACTACTACGCACATCCGATGGATGATATTCGCCAGGGGGACGAATTCATAGCGCCAACGCAAATCATCGATGAAAATGGAAAATTTTCCGGAGCCATAGGGGACGGCGATTCGCTGATATTTTTTAATTTTCGCGGCGATCGGCCCCGGGAAATGACGAAAGCTTTTACCCAACGCGATTTTCAAGGTTTCCCGAGAAAAAAAACGGTGGATGTGTTTTGGGCGACGCTGACGGAATATGAGCAAGGATTGTGTCCAAATGTGATCTTTAAGCGTCCGGAAAAGATGAAAAATATTTTAGGAAGCTATCTAAGCGACCAGAATATTAGCCAATTGCGCTGCGCGGAAACGGAAAAATATGCCCATGTGACATTTTTTTTCAATGACTACCGCGAAGATCCTTTTCCCGGTGAAGAACGCATTTTAATCCCCAGTCCAAAGGATGTCGAAACCTACGATCAACGCCCAGAAATGAGTGCCTATGCAGTAAAAGACAGGATTGTTGAGGCAATTTTGTCGGAAAAATATGGCCTAATTGTGGTCAATTTTGCCAATGCGGATATGGTGGGCCACAGCGGTAATTTTTCGGCGGCGCTCCAGGCAACGGAGGTGGTCGATCGATGCTTGAATGAAGTGGCGGCGGCGCTGGATAAAGTAAATGGAACGGCATTGATTACGGCGGACCACGGAAATTCCGAACAGATGTGGGACCTCGAAAACCAAGTTCCCTATACGCAGCACACGACCAATCCGGTTCATTTAATTTTGTACGGAAAAAAATATGGGGCGGTTTCGCTAAAATCGGGCGGAAAATTGGGAGATTTGGCACCGACAATTCTCGATATTATGGACCTCAAACGGCCCGAAGAAATGACGGGTATATCGCTAATCAATCGTTAAAATGGCATTTCTAGAATTTTGGCATCATCCGGTTTTTGGCTTTTTGATTTTTTTTCTCGGGGCATCGCTCGGCAGTTTTTTTTGCCTATGTGTCTTACGAATCCCTAAAAATATTTCTATTATTTTCCCCGGATCGCATTGTGATTGCGGAAAATCGATTCCGTTTCATCTCAATATTCCAATCTTTAGCTGGATTTTATTGAAAGGAAAAGCCCGTTGCTGTGGGCGAAAATTGGAATTTCAATACATTTTTTTGGAACTACTAACCGCCGTTTTATTTGTATTGCTGTGGCAAAAATCGGATCCCTGGGAATTTTTAGTCCATGGTACCTTTTTGGGATTACTCATCGTCGCTTCGGGAATTGATTTTGCAACGATGATGATACCCGATCGCTGCACCATTGGAGGGGCGATTTTGGGTATTCTGGGGAGTGTTTTTCTGGCACATTTTTCCACTGGAAATTATATTTATTTTGGTGCCATCGCCTCACTCAGAGCTATGCTCCTGGGGTCCAGTATTTTGCTCTGGATTTCGGTTTTTGCGGAATTGGTGCTCAACAAGGAAGCGATTGGATTTGGCGATGTGAAGTTGATGGGCTGTATCGGCGCATTTATCGGAACGAGAGGGGCAATTTTTTCGATCTTTGGCGGAACTTGTCTGGGAATGGTGGCAATTTTTCCACTCTGGTGGATTTGCAATCGGCGAAAAAATAAAATGAAATTCGGCACTCCACTCCCATTCGGTCCATTTTTGGCCCTGGGGGCGGTCAGCTATTTGTTATTTTTTAAGAAAATTATCGATGAAAGTTTTGCACAGGTCGAGATTCTGTTGAGTTGAAAATTTTTCGGATGATGGATGTGCACCCCTAGGAGGCAAGCCTCCTCAACCTTTGAAAAAGGTTCCGCGGTAAAACCGCGGACGGGTGCACAAACGCCGCCAATCAATGTTTTTTTTCGCCGAATTGTTGTTCCTCACCATTCCAAAGTCTCCGAATATTTGCAGCATGCCGCACAAATATCACAGCCGTCAGAAAAAAAGTCAGCCGAAATATTTCCCTTTGGTAGGCAAACAGATAGGCATTAAAGGGTAGGGATAGCGCAAAGCAAAGGGAAGCGATGGAGACGAAGCGGGTGGCCAAAAATACGGAATACCACAAAACGACACCTAAAAGCGTAGCGCATGGCATTAGAACGATCGAACCTCCAATGACCGTCGCAACGCCTTTTCCTCCACGAAATTTCAGAAAAATAGAAAAACAATTTCCCAATAGGAGGCTGAGCAGCAACAGTGCCCCGACACTATTTGCCAAATTGGAATGGGATCGAAGATACATTTTTGCGACGAAAATCGGCAATGCACTCTTAAAAAAATCGAGAAAAAAAACGAACACGCCGTACTTTTTCCCGAGGATGCGCCGCACATTTGTCGCACCCATATTCCCACTGCCTTCGTTTAAAATATCGATGCCTTTCGCCTTGGCGACGATAACGCCCGAAGGAATGGATCCCAAAAAATATCCCACTAGAAAAATCCAAAAATAGAGCATAATCTAAACTATCCCTAACTATAGCCATTAAATTTCTAAAAATCAAGGGGAATCATTAAAATTTCACAGAAATGTTAATTTTTGAATTTTATTAACAATCATCGACGTGCTAAAACCCCGTAGAAGGGGAACAAATTTTATTTCGGCGCCTATTTTTTCTAGGACAGAGCGTTCCTCCAAATTCAACGTTTCGAGGTTATAATCGCTGGATTTTACATAAATATCGGGGTGAAAAATTTCCAATTCTCGGCTTAGGTGTTGGCCATTAAAAATAAAAATCCCAGCCACACACTCCAGTGCTGCCAACGCATAGGCCCGCTCCTTTTCTCCGATAATCGGTCGGGACGGTCCTTTTAGTTGACGAATACTCCCATCGCCGTTGAGGGCAATCCAAAGTTCACCGAATTCCGCCGCCTGCCTCAGGGAAAAAATATGCCCCACATGGAGGAGATCAAAGCAACCATTGGTCAGCACAATGCTACGATTTTGCCGTTGGCTGCGAATTTTCGCGGCATCTTCCATGGAAAATAATTTCGAATTTCGCAGCATTTGAGGGAAAAATGATTAAAAAGCCGTGCGAAGGGAACGGGAAAGTGTACCCTTTACGCGATCCAAAATGCCATTGATGAAAGCCTTTGAAGCTTCTCCGGAAAACATTTTCCCCAGTTCGATCGCCTCATTAATCGTTACAATGGGAGGAATATCGCTGCGGTACAATAATTCGCAAATTCCGAGGCGAAGGATGCATAAATCGACCAATGAAATGCGCGACAAATTCCAATTCGTCGCAAAGCGATCGATCAATGAATCAATTTCGACTAAATTTTTTTGGAGGAGTGTGACCATTTCCCTGGCGAATTCGAAATTTAATGGATCCTGATTTGAAAGCGCACAAAGCGACGATAAATGCTCCGATTTTGTTTCCATTCGCCTCGCTTCGCACATGTAAATCCACTGGACCGCAAGAATACGATTCTCGCGACGCAGTGACAGCTTTTCATTTTTTCCATTCGTTTCCATAAATTTCAAAGAACAAACTTTTATTTTCAGGTACTTTTACCGTCCCGTTGGGGTTTATTCTTCACCACCTCATCCACAATGCCGTAGGCTTTCGCATCATTTGCGGACATGAAGAAATCGCGATCCGAATCCTTTTCGATTTTTTCAATGGATTGCCCCGTGCATTCGGCTAAAACATTCGTTAGCGTTTTTTTCCAGCGCAAAATTTCCTTTGCCGCGATCGATATGTCCGAAGTTTGTCCCGTCGCCTGCCCGGAAGGTTGGTGAATCATGACGCGACTGTTGGGTAGAGCATAGCGTTTTCCCTTCGTTCCCGCCGTGAGTAAGACGGTAGCCATACTGGCCGCCTGGCCAATGCAGTAGGTAACCACATCGCAACTCATAAATTTCATCGTGTCATAGATGGCCATACCCGCCGTAATACTACCACCCGGAGAATTAACATACATGTGAATATCTTTCTTGGGATCCTCCATTTGGAGAAAAAGAAGTTGGGCGACAATCGCGTTGGCGACGAAATCGTCGATCGGCGTACCGAGAAAAATAATGCGGTCTTTGAGCAAGCGGCTGTAGATATCCCAGGAACGCTCCTGGCGACCATCGCGCTCGTAGACGTAGGGGAGCGGCATATAAGTTTGATTGGCGGGTTGCTGCATAATTTTATTCAATATTTATGGCCGCAACGGAATCTTTTCGAGGAACCGCTGCAGCCTTTGATTCTCGCTCGGAGTTAGCTTCTTCCAAATCACTTTCTCGCTTTGGATTGTCTTCTTTTAAATTGGAAAGCAAGACAAAATCCAATGTTTTACCAAAAACTGCACGGCGTCGAAGTTCCTGAATCCGTTCCCGATTATCTCTAATCTCGGCGATTAATTGATCGGGAGATATGCGTAGCATGGAAGCCTCCTGCAGTATCATTTGATTCATTTCATTGTCCGTAACGGAAATTTTTTCTTTTTCGGCAATTTTCTCGAGAATAAAATTTACCTTGGCGCGATCGCTGGCAAGCTCTTTCGTATCCTCGAATAATTTGCCCTCATTATTTTTGATCATCTCGGGCGTCATGCCTTCGTGAATTTGTCGTTCCATGAGACTGCGAATGATGAGGATTTGCTCATATTTTACGGCACTTTCTGGAATTTCAAAGGAAACGCTGTCGATCATTTTTTGGACGATACTTTCCCGCTGTTCAAAGCGCAGTTCCTGTAATTTACGACCTTCGAGGTCCATCGAAAGTCGCGTTTTAAGTTCGTCGAGATCCTTAGTTTTTAATTTTTCAAAGAATGCATCGCCCAACTCCGGAAGAATTTTTTCACGGATTTCAAAAACTTTAACGTGGTATTTGATTTTTTTTCCCTGCAATTCGGGAACTGCAAAATCGGCGGGAAATTCCATTTCAACGTCCTTTTCCCCATCGACTTCCATGGCGATGATGCCCTCGACAATCGCCTCTATTCCCGGGGAATTTTCAGCTTCTTTTCCCGCTTTCTCCCAGGCATTGTTTTGTTCGGCCCAAGTCGGTGCATGGGGAATGAGCTCGGTTGCTTTCGTCCCATCTTCCTGCGTCCCCACATATTGTAGACGCACAAAATCTCCCCTTTGAATGGGGCGTTTCACCTCCTTGTAATCCGCATGGTGATTGCGAATTTGTTCGATTGCTCCATTAATATCTTCGTCGCCAACGCTAATCTCCGGCTGTTCAACTTCGATGTTTTTGTAATCCAAAAGCTCGAAAATTGGTTTCAAATCGACGACAAAATTTAATTCTTTTTCCCCATCGGGCATATCCCTGACGTCAAATTTCACCAAAGAAAAAACATCCCAATTGTTTTCTTTGACGACGTTGTCGAAAGTTTTCGATGCAACGGTCTTATCAATTTCTTGGTCCAGCTCTTTGCCGTAGCGGGATTTAACCAGCGTCAGTGGAATTTTCCCCTTTCTAAAACCGGGAATCTTGATGTCGCGCGCAAAGGATTGTAAAACCGAGTTTTCTTCCCGCTGCACGACGGCCTTTTCAATGACAACAACGACTTCTTTTCGAACCGAATTAATAGACTTAATTTCACTTTTCACTACTTTATTCTTTTCTCTAGTAAGGATCCGCCTTCAGTCAATCCCATAAAATTTTTTTAGGATAAATCCTTCGTTTTTACCCGGTAAAGTTTTCGCTGCCATTTCGCCAACTTGGCTTTCTAAGTCGGATAATAATGAAGGGTGGAAGCATAACCAGAATATTTCCAACGGCCACGATAGTGAAATAGAGCAGTTTATTTTTAAAACCGATTTCCTCGGGGGGTAAAAATCCAATGAGATAGCAGACCGCACAGGCAATGCTTCCCAGCCCACCGGTCATAATCATTCCCAATTTACCGAAGGGAACGGCGTAGGCACGCTTCAGGTCGGGGTATTTAAATTTTAGCACAATCCCCGAAATGAACATCAAAATATACATGATGAGAAGAACTTGGGTCGCCACGGCTATGAGTATCCAGAAGCAGGTCGTCACCGAAGGAAGTAATAAAAAAACGAGCGAAGATAGCGTAATGGCCACGGCCTGCCAAATGATAATCGTCGAAGGCATGCCCTTCCCATTAATTTTTTGGAGAAATGGAGGGAGATTTCCCATCCTCGCCGTGGTCAACATCCCGCGGGCGGGACCGGCGACCCAGGCGACAAACCATCCCAAAACCCCCAAAGCCATTAGCCATGCGATCCACTGCACCGGTGAAGGTAAGCCGAATTTACCCAATATGGCCCCAATGGATTGAATGACACCCGATTCGAGGGTGAGTGTTTCCTTGGGTACGGATACCGCAATGGCCAGCGATCCCAATAGGGAAATGGTGAAAATTATGAGCGTGGACAGTAATATGGCCCGGGGATAGTCGCGCCGGGGATTGGCCACGTCTTGGGCGTGGGCAGCGGACATTTCAAGGCCGGCAAAACCGAGCAATACGTTGAGTAAAAAAACAAATTGTTCCGGTGAATTGAGTTTGGGCACCAAGGCGGGAAGGGATAACTCCGCGCAGGAGGGATGTCCCGCAATGATCCAAGAGGTCCCCAAAAGAATGATAATTATTCCCGGAATAATCGTTCCCAATAGGGAACTGACATTCGTCAAAAAATTCGTCAGCCGCATTCCCCGAAGCGTGACCCAAGTTCCTAGCCAATTAACCGTTAGAATGGAAAAAAGTATGTAATACCTATTGCTCCCAAGATCCGGATTCCCGATGGCATAGGCCAGGAGTGAGGCAAGGTAAACCAGCGATGTGGGAAAACTGACAGCGCTTGAAATAAGTTGCAACCAAGCCGCTAAAAAACCTAGGGGATTTCCCAAAGCCTTACTTACCCAGTTGAAGATGCCGCCCTCTTCCGGAAATCCCGCCGCCAGTTCCGCCGAAACCAGGGCCGTCGGAATGAGAAAAAAAATGACCGAAAATGCATAAAAAAAGACCATTCCCAAGCCGTATTCCGCCATGGAAGGAAGATTTCTTAGATTGATAACGGCTACGCAATTAACCATCGCCAGGGAAAATACTCCCATGGAATGGGGGCGTGACTTACTCTGAGAACCGCTTTCAGAAGACATAGCTCTGCGCTTTATAAAGGGAATAGCTTCCCTCGGTGTCAAGAATTTTGATATGCTTAAAAGAAACTCCCCTTGCCCAATTTCTTTGTAATTTGCAAAAAATTGAGCCATAAAAGATCCAGGGTCGGATCTCCCTAGGGGCGTGCAGCCCTTGGTGAAAGTCTCACAGGATTGACTTTGCGAAGGCGAGTAAATCTTTGAAAACGGAAATTTTTCCTTTCCCTATGAGTTCCGAGCACTGGGGTGATCGGGGATAATCCGATTCCAATAGAATGCCTTTAATTTCCGCATTTAAGCCCGCAAAGGCATCCGTTTCCTTATCGCCAACCATGTGACACTCTCCGCGTTTCAATTGATATTTTCCAATCATTTCGTCGATAAATTTCGGGGAAGGTTTGCGGTAATTGTCGGGCGAATGGGTTGTTTCTGTGGCGATGCAAATTTCCAGGAAATGGGGATTGCCGAGGAGCCGAAAAAGTCGACGGTTACAGGCCTCAACGTCTTCAAGTTTATACATTTTACGTCCAATGCCCGGTTGATTGGTGAACAGGAAGAGAAAGAAATTGTTTTTTTGGAAAATTTCAAGGGCTTCCCTTGCGCCGGCGATGGGATGAATTTTCCGGGGATCGAAAACGTAGCCGTAGTCGACGTTAAGCGTACCGTCCCGATCAAGGAAGATTGCTTTTGGGATCGACTTTTGTAAATTTTGCGGAAAATGGGGCATATGTTTGGATTTTTTTCGAAGACACGTTCCAAAATTGAATTAGTAAAAAATAAATTAACTTCAACCTTTAAAAGTATTTTTCAGGGGAAAAAACTCGATCAAAATTCCGTCGACGAAGTCGAAGCGCTCCTCTATTCCGCTGACATGGGCGTCGAAACCACTGAAAATATCATTTCATCCATCAGGGCGGCCCATAAAAATAATTCCCAAATGCGGGAGCAGGAGGTGGGCGTGATTTGCAAAAATGTGCTTCTCGAGGTGCTTCGGGGGGCGGATCGCTCCCCGGATGCACTCCTAGATAAAGGGCAAAGCAGCATTCCGGAAGATTTGGAAGGGGAGGGGAAAATAAGTTTTCAAAATGGCGGCAAATCGGAAAATTTTCCAACGCCTAGGGTGATTTGTTTGCTGGGAACGAATGGTTCCGGAAAGACGACGACGGCCGCCAAATTGGCTGGATTTTTTACGAAAAATGGACAATCGGTGATTGTGGGCGCCTGCGATACCTTCCGCGCCGCTGCCAATGAGCAGATCAAAACTTGGGCACGGCAACTGAATTTCGATCTCGTCGAAAGCCAGGGCGGTGCCGATCCCGCATCGGTCGCCTTCGATACCTGTCAGGCCGCCGTTCGTCGGGGAAAAAATGTGGCCATCCTGGACACGGCAGGGCGCCTCCACAACAAATCGAATCTCATGGCGGAACTTGTTAAAATGAAAAAAGTCATTGGGAAAATTAATCCCCATTTTCCCCAACACCTGTGGCTCGTCGTCGACGCCCATCTGGGAACCAATACGATTACTTCCGCCCAAAAATTTCACGAAGAACTGGGATTAACCGGTATCGTTGTTACGAAATTAGACGGAAGTAGCCGCGGTGGAGCGATCGTTGGCATTTACCAAAAATTGGGAATTCCGATCTATTTTATGGGCACCGGCGAGGGGCGGGACGATCTCGTTCCCTTTTCCGTGGACGACTACGTTCACGCACTGGTGGGTGTGTAGTTTGAAGCGGAGAAAGAAAACAATTCAAAATTGCACAGGAAAGGGGAGGTTGCGTGGCTTTTTTATGGAATCAAAGGTGATATATTCCATTTGAAATTTTTTTGCAAAAGCAAAATTTATTGTTTACCCATTGAAATCAAATATTACTCTCCCACATGCATCGAATAGAGCTTTCGAAGTTTGGTTAATTGGAGTATTCATTGTGCATTCTAGAAAAACTACCTCCAGTGCACTCCCCAAAGTTGCATCTTCACCTCCAAAACCTGGCACTTACTGGGAATTGATTGATCCCACAAAACCAAACCCGTAAATATTAGCATCAATCGGTCTGAACTATCCATGGAAAGGTTATTTTTATGGAATTCACAACCATCTGTTGGAACGCAGCAAATTCTGGAGTAGAATCTTTAGCGGAGAAGTTTCTATGATATTTAACTGCACTCTCTAAATACATCCAATAGGGGTTTTCCTGTCCCCTTAGATCTTTTTTTATGTTAAATCCATTCTTATGTGAAGCATACTCCCTATAGGCTTTAGCAAGAATAAAAGCTGCAGCCTTAAATTCTCCCTTCAAAATCATAGGCCTAGTTTCTCGATATATCTTATTCATATCTCGTTTATTAGTTACGAGAATATTTTTATTGTTAATGAGTACTCCAAATGAAACGAAGGGCCAAAACAAACAAAAACTAAAAATACTTTTCTTATTCATGAAGATATAAATACTAGCTATTCGAAGATGTCAACGTTTTTAAAGTCATCCCCAATAATAAACACAATTCTCACAATTTGGGTGGTGCCAGCCATAGCCGGAATCGGCACACCACCCGGGAAACTTGGAGATATTACTGAATCCAAAGGAAAATGATTACCCCAACGACCTTGAAGACCGTGAATGGGAATAGGAGCGGCAGCGGCTGCCGCAGCGGCAACGGGAGAAAGATGCATTCCTTTCATTGGAGGATCGTAGCTCAAAGGGTTGACTATTGCTACGGCACCACCCATAAGCAATGCACAAAGATGAGTCAAAATAGTGTTCACAGCCCATCTTTGACATTCCTTACAAATAGGTTTCTTGTTTTTTAGATGAATAATAAAAGCTAAAATGTCCATAGTGTTTGCCACATGAGTCATTAAATTTGCTCTTGAATCAAAGGGCACAGCTGCTGGAGTGCTTAAAAAATCGCCGAAAGCTCCCTCTGAATGCGCTTGATTTGCAATTCTGCCGGGAGCGACTGTTTGCCAATTTCCTGAAAAAAGAAGAGAAACTGGGCCTGCTGGAGTTGGAATATTTTGTCCGAATATGTAAAAAAAATGATTTGGTAAAAAGGGATTTGCAGCAAATGCTGGAGATTGGGGCGATCCCGATACTCCAGAGCGAAAAACATCACCAAAGAAAAACGTACGATAATCATACTGATTGGCTACAGTTGCTCTTGATATGACGGTAACAGCGGCCAAAGAAATATGCCTTAACCTGTTTATACTCCAGCCTGAATTAAAAACCAAAAGAGGTGGAGTAGGAAAAGTAAATACACGATTTAAATCATTAATATCCGTCGAATAAAACTCTCGGAGTCTATTGATTAGGGCATTTATTTGCAGGCCAGTGGCAACAACAATAGTGCAGGACCAAGATAACAGGGATGGCAGCGGCAACAGGATCAAAGTCACCTCGGGAGGTTGTGGCGATAGCCTATGAATTTATCGACGGCTACCGTATCGGAATGAACACCAATTTGGGTGGGAATAGTTCCCAATGGACCTGAATTTATGCCCACTGCCGCTATTGCCCCTATTGCTGGATCAAGTCGTTCTGATCTATTTTTGGAAAAGATTTCAAAAGTGCTGCGTGCACTGTGGCTTTAAGCCTAAGATACTGCTGTTCATTAAGTTCTTTGGCATTTTTATTATATCTTACATAATATTTGCTAGCATTACCCAAATATAACCAAAGATAACCTTCTTTTTGGTCTTTGCCTAAATTTTTCTCAAATGTGGCATATTCCATATAAGCCTTGGCAAGAATTTTAGCAGCCAATTCGTATTTTTTTTCTTTAATCATTGGCTCGATGGCTCGATATACCTTTTTCATATCATTCCTATTTTTCACAGGAATATCTTTCCCATTAATTTTTACCCCAAAAGAAGAAAGAGGCAAAAGAAATAGAAACCCTAAATTAAAAACATTACGCATATTCATGATAAGAACGCATATAAGATTGATTATTCGAAGATGTCAACATTTTTAAACTCACTTCCAACAATAAACACAATTCTTACAGTTTGCTGAATTCCTCCTGGGAGAACTGCAGGGAGAGGCATTGGATTTGGCGGAATTACAGAATTCGCTGCATGAATGATGGCGAAGCCTGGTCCAATTAAGCTAGCCCGGAACCAACATCCCTTTAAGAGGAGTTGATCGTATCTGATATTAGCCGCGAGGGTTCCAACAGTTAGTAATAAATTAATGAAATGAGCATTAATTGAAAAGATAGCTCCATTTTTGCACATGCCACACATGGGAAGTTTATTTTTAAAATGAACAATAAAGGCTATAATGTTTGCAGTATTTGGAATATGGGTTGCTAAACTTGCATGACTATCCAATGGAGTAGCTGGATGTACCAGAGGAGGTACTGGTGGATTTAAAAAGCTTGCAAAAGCTTTTTCCGAATGTGCCTGTCTAGGGCGTCCCACTGCCATCATAAGTGGAGGGGCTGCGGCAGCAGCAGGAGCAACAAAAGGAATAAGCCCCCCTTCAAATGCATGAAAAAGGCTCCAAGGAAGAAAGGGATTGGCAACAGCTCCAGGCTTTAGAGCTGCACCTCCAGAGCGAAAAATATCTCCAAAAAAGAAAGTACGATAATCATATAGCCCTAGCACAACTGCTCCTGCAGGTGCTACTGCTTTTGATATGACGGTAACAGCGGCCAAAGAAAGGTGGGGCAGCGTATTTGGAGTCCAACCGCCAATTACGGATAGCAGGTACGTTAAATCATTAATATCCGTCGAGTAAAACTCCCGAAGTCTGTTGATTAATGCATTAATTTGCAGTCCAGCGGCAACAGCAGCATTGGCAGGACCAATGATAACAGGGGCGGCAGCGGCAACAGGATCAAAATCTCCTAGGGAAGCGTTGTGGCAATAGCTTATAAATTTATCGACGGCTACGGTGTCGGAATGAACAAAAATTTGTTCAGGAACAGCGCCCAATGGACCTGCGTGTATTATTGGTGGTGCTCCTGCTGCTGGTGGTGCTACTATTGCTCCCGTTGCGGGATCGAAAAGATTGGCATTTGCAAAAGGAACACCGACAATGGCGGCAATTGGCACATTCAAGGCTGCCTCCATTCGCACGTTGGGTCCCAAAATAGGAACGGGAGCGGCGACAGCAGCAGGAAGAGGAACCGGAACGGCGGCTGAAAATACATATAAATTGTAGTGAATAAAAAACAAAAACGAAAGAATTTTCTTGATAAGTATCATACAGACATACCATAAGTTATCCCGATTGTTAGAACGAGAAAAATGAAGGCATTTTTATTTTTTCATTTTATTTTGAAATTTATTGTTTGCCTTCTGGAAAAAACTACTAGCTTCGAAAAACATATTTTCCTGCTAAAAATCGAAATTTGGTATGCGAAAAAGTATTATGGAGATATTAAAATGCTTACTTGTTTTTTTATTTTCGTAAAATATAACACATGAGTACAATTTCAAATAATCCGTCCCTAACGCCAACTTCCTATGAGTCTTTTAATCAGCAAATAAAAAAAGATAATGGTTTTGCTTTGAGCAATGATGGAAAATTTTTACTTCTTTCTCAAAGAGATGGCAATAGAATCACTCGAACTTTAATTAATCTTTTAAAGCTTCCAGAAGTTGATCAAAAAGATCTTCGATCTAGAGTTACAGAATTAGGAAGTAAGGAAAAAATGAAAGCCTTAAAAAATAAAATTCAGGAATATGCTGCAAATACTCCTGGGGCGGTAAAAACCGTAGCATACGGGAAATGGTCATTTAATTCCACTAAAGCTAAAGCAATCGAAGAATTGCGAAAAACAATGAAATCACCGGAGTTACGGGTAAAAATGAAAGTTGATGAAACGGAATATGCTATTCCTGCCAAAGCAATTTCTGAGGCTGGAGCCGATGAAAGCTATGTTAGCAGTGCAATCCAGCACGGGAAAAAATTATTAAGTGCAATCAATGCTTTACCTACAGCAATGGAAAATTCTTCGTACGAATCTCCGATTAAATCGCGAAAAGATATGGTTGATTTAATGTGGGCATTGGATGCCGAAGCTTGGGAAACTGATGAACATTATCAGTCGGGATCGAGCTCAATGTACGTTTCTGGTACAAAAATATATGATGCGTTGGCACACGCAAAACAGCCCGATGGAACCGCTCTATGTTATTCACGAGGAGGTAAAAATGACAGTTCCCATTTACAACCTTTTCCGAACAGTAAAACTACGCAGATGGGATTTGATGCCTACCCAAAAGGACAATTTGCCACAGCTGAAAGGAAAGAAAAATTGCCATATGGTAGAAATACTCTGTTGTTCGGGAGGCTTTCTAGGAAGGAGACGGGATTTGGCCAGGATCGAACTTTTATAAAACTTGAAAGTTTTGGCACTGGTGGTTTGGGTAATAAGATTGCCCACGGTCTGCAATATGCGAAAAAGGTGCTATTAGGCATGGATAAGCCAACGAAGGAAAGTGATTTTAATGAAAAAATTGGTTCAATTTCAAAAATAGTTTCATCATTGACCGGTGATACCATATCCCAAGGCATCCCCAAAAAACTTCTAGCTGATTTTCAATCAGCTTCAAAAAAAGGTTTAACGTCGCTAGCCAAATTTATTGCAGAAGCAAAGGCAAATAACTCAAATGAAGAGGTAAAAGTTTTTTTAGGAAAATTAGAAAACAATGTCAGTGGACAATTGGAGGAAAAGATTTTAAAAGAATATCAAATGAATGCCATAAATCACTGGAAGTCGGAGCCTGAAAATATAGGACAATCAACGCTTGCTTATTTCATGGCCCACGATCAATCGGGTAAAGAAATGATTCTTGATTTGCCAAATAATTAGTTTTTCTTTCCAAATTATCCCGTTCCGTTGAAATTTATTGTTTACTCATTGAAATCAAATATTATATAGAGCATATCAATTATGTCAGGGAATTTAGTCGAACTTAATAATCGGATCCGCGAAGCTTCCAGTTGGATTGCTTTGCTGCGCGATGAGATGGGTCGCGTCATCGTCGGCCAACGCTATATGATCGATCGCATGATCGTCGGCATTCTCGCCAATGGACATATTCTTTTGGAAGGCGTACCCGGTCTTGCTAAAACACTCACCGTTAAAACATTGGCCTCCCTCGTTAGGGCGGATTTTCGGCGCATCCAATTTACGCCCGATCTCCTTCCCGCCGATATCGTTGGTACGCTGGTCTATAACCAGAAAGATGCCGCATTCGTCGTCAAAAAAGGCCCCATTTTTTCCAATATTGTCCTCGCCGATGAAATTAATCGCTCCCCTGCAAAGGTCCAAAGCGCCCTCCTCGAAGCCATGCAGGAGCGCCAAGTTACCATCGCCGATACATCCTATAAATTGGTGGATCCATTTATCGTTTTTGCTACGGAAAATCCCATCGATCAGGAAGGAACCTATCCGCTCCCTGAGGCGCAAGTGGATCGGTTTTTGATGAAATTGAATATCGAATACCCCGACATGGAACAGGAAAAACAAATTCTCCATGCCATGGGTAAAAGTCAGCCCAATATCGAAGTGCAATCCGTAATTGATCCGGAGACGATCCTGGCTTCGCGAAAACTTCTCGATGAAATCTATATGGATGAAAAAATTTGCGATTACATTGTAAAGATCGTTTTCGCAACGCGAAAGCCGAGCGATTTTGGAGTTGCCATGGATAATTTTATAGAATTTGGAGCCTCACCCCGTGCGACCATTTCATTGGCCATGGCTTCGCGGGCTTGGGCGTTTCTCCAGGGAAGGGGCTACGTAACACCCCAGGACGTTAAATCCATAGCCGTGGATGTTTTGCGCCACCGCATCGTTGTAACCTACGAGGCGGAAGCGGAAAATACGACCTCCGAAAATATTGTTTCCAAGATACTGAATACGATTCCCGTGCCCTGATTTTTCAAACCCTAATTGTATTCAAAGGAATGTTATGGATATAAAAACGGAGATTACCCGCAATGTTTTAAAAAAAGTACGCCAATTGGAGGTGCGCACCAATCGCCTATTGGATGATCACCTGATGGGGGCCTATCGGAGTATTTTCAAGGGACAGGGGATTGATTTTGAGGAAGTGCGCGAGTACATTATGGGTGACGATATCCGTTCCATTGATTGGAATATCACGGCGAAAATGGATCGTCCCTTCATCAAAAAATTTCGAGAGGATCGCGAATTAACCGTTTTTTTGGTGGTCGATATCAGCGCTTCGCTGGATTTCGGAAGCATATCCTTGAGCAAGCGAGAAGTACTAACCGAAATTTCGAGTTTACTGGCATTTTCCGCGAGCCGCAATAACGATAAGGTGGGCCTGCTATTGTTTTCCGATAGGGTTGAGCGATTCCTGCCGCCGGCGAAGGGACGCAAACACATTTTGCGTGTCATTCGCGACATTCTTTTCCACGAACCCCAGTCGAAGGGTACCCATCTGACGGAAATTCTTTCCTCCCTAACGGGCATACTAAAGAAACGGGCCATTATTTTTCTATTGAGTGATTTTCTGCAACCCAATCTCCAAAAAATGAAGCAAT
Source organism: Puniceicoccales bacterium (assembly GCA_031268005.1). Taxonomy (GTDB): domain Bacteria; phylum Verrucomicrobiota; class Verrucomicrobiia; order Opitutales; family LL51; genus LL51. The sequence goes on from JAIRYA010000053.1 coordinate 18,862, forward strand.
TAACAGATGCCCTAGAAATTATCAATCGTCGCCATGACTTGGTTTGCTTGAAGGTGGAGGATTTAAAGGAGCGGGAATTGCCCAACTTGGGTTGCGTGATCCTTGAGGATCGGGAAACTGGAGAAGTTTTAGAAATTAATACCTCCGGAAAAAATTTTCGAAGGAAATACGAAAATGAAAAAAATCGCTACAATGAGGTTTTAGGCGAGCGACTGAAAAAATCGGGTATCGATTTGCTGGAAATGAACACGGGAGATAATTACATACAGGCTTTGGATAAATTTTTAAGGAGCCGTAACGCTCGAAGGCGATGATCTTTCCTATTTATTAAACGCGATTCTCACATTTTTTTTCGTCCAATCCCGGTTCCGTCATTTTTGTTATAATTATATAAAAATATCATTTCATCCATGAAATGTTGCTGAAAGCGTTGACAAGTAATTAAATTATAATCGTCATTAATTTATGTTTATAAAAAAAATTAGTATTATTTCGGGTTTATTAGTGTTAGGTGGAGTATCCCATGGAAGTACTCATTCTTCCCTAGAGGGATACGATTTTTGCGCTGATGAGACTACCGTTGATGAGTCTTCCGGATCTTTTAGGCAAAATATAAACTTCCTATTGGGCAGTTTACTTGGATATATGGTAGATCAGGAAAATTTCGAAACCGTTGATCCCGAGCAAAGGGAGTTTTATTTAGAATTATGCGAAATCCTTAGAGGCAATGAGATACAAATTAAAAAAGAATCCATTGATTCAATGATAAAAAGAATGAAAGGCATTGTTGTTGCAGATAGGCCAAAAACAAGGGCTTCTCGGGAAGAAGAAGGCATTGGAGAAAATATGACAGAGAATGAACCGGAAAAAATTCATCAAAAAACAGATCGTTTAGCCCACCCTATGAAGATTAAAAAACATGAGTCTGTCTTTCCCAAAGTCGAATCCATGTCTATCAATGAAATTATGCATGCCATATCAGAAGAGAATGGGATGTTTCATACAATAGGCAATAGTGGAATTTTTAATGGTTCAGCTAAAGAAGAATTAAAGACCGAACTCCAACCCTATTTTGATCGAATTGAAAAATACAATTTTACAGTTGTAGTAGAAGAAGATTTGGAGACTTTATTGGATCAGATAGAGGAATATATCAGTAGTTTAAATGAGCTTATTGACTATGCAAATTTTGAGTTTTCTTCTTATTATTCTTTGAAAGAAATAAACAATTATAAGAAATATTATGAAGTTAAAAAATCCTATTTTGAAAAAATAAAAGATTTAATAACAGTGGAAATAAAAAGAAAGGTACAATAATGAAATTTTTACGCTTTTGTAAATTATTTATTTTTTCCTTAAATTTAAGGATACTAGCTGGCTTATATGGTTCGACCTATACTCCAATAGCTAGGAAAGGAACTGCAAGTTCCAATGCGAATACTATAGCCGTTGAGCTGAGAAATTGTATGTTAAAGGTAGCTAATCCAAAGGACGTGGGCCCAATTCTTCGGAAAGAAATTGAAAGCAATGATCCAAGGGCAAAAATAGCTAGCCAGAAAATTTTACTTTCGGATCATTTGCGTAGAAATGGCCATTACACCGATTACTATGCGATATGGGATAGAAGGCAAAATAGAAGTTTACCACATTCAGTATATGCTATAAATCCATCAAAAACACAGGCAGATTGCACTGCTGATGTATTTGATGGAATCGTGTCTAATATTTTAGATTTATTATTTTCAGGTCGAGTTTCTTTTTCTATTGGACAATTACAGACAAATGGAAATCAAGCGAACAGAAATCAAGCGAACGGATTTGTATTATATGCCAATCTTAATGGCCATAATATTACTAATTTGGACTCTCCGTCTGGAGTCTGTACCTTTTCTAATACTACTACTACTACTACTACTACTACTACTGAGAAGATTAATAGTGATTATCTTCGGGTTGTAATCCAGATAGTCCACGGTGTAGGAGGAGCTCCCGTAAACGATTCTTTTAAGGGAATAACTCCTGAGCTGTCTTTGCAGGTAGTCATTATTACCATGTTCCACGAAAATCCAAAATCTCGAGCTTTGGCTGATTCTATTTTACCCAATGGAGTAGATGCCCAAGACTGTCCTCAGGGAAAAAGTGTTGGTTCTTTACCGATGATAGCCGGAACTCCCGATAATCGCATGCCACCGGTGCTGCAGCCTACGGACCTTGTATCTTCTAAAGCTAACTAGCTTCCACATTTCTGGTTGTAGCTACAAATAATGTAAGTTTAAATATGGATGACAGAAACCGTGAAACGGATATATCACCAGCTTCTACGGATCAAACGGATACAAATCAAAAAAATACAATTCCAGGAAATACACTGCCATTCGACGGATGATAGGGATCAAACAGATAGGAAATAAGGCGAATGGCGAAATTAGGCTTTACTCAAGGTGGAGTCCTGCACTTTAGTTTTGTTTATAAAAATATTTACAAAAAAGCCGGCAATGGAAAAATCACCGTCGAGGCTGGGAAGCGTGGGAAGGGAGACGGAGTGTGCTAAAAATTTTAGCTAAATTTGAAATTTTTCCGTTTTCTATTAATCTTTTTCCCAGCCATTTAATTTCGCCGTTCGCGTTTATTAGGTTGACTTTTATCTTCCCATATAAATGATTAACACAGAGGAAATAGAAAATGATGGGAAAGAGGAAGGGTTTTACGCTTGTGGAGCTATTGGTGGTCATTGGGGTCATCACCATACTCGTAGGAATGCTGATCCCCAGAGTAGAAAAGGCAAAGGAAAGTGCGCGGCGTACGAGCAATTTGAGTTCCCTAAGGGCGATCGCCATGGCCTATCAGAATTATTCCGCCGACGATGTGGATGGGCGCAGCATTGACTTGTCCGATGGCAATAGGAAGGGAGTGGAGTGGGCATTAATTCTGGCGCGCGGTGGCTATTTGAATGATCCCCATATGTATTGTTTTGCAGGGGATAGTGGTGCGTCAAAAATAGTGAAAAACACCATCGTCGACGGGACATTAAACGATAATGATGCCTGGGGTGGGGGGGAATGTGAGTTTAGTGTCTATGTGGTCAGCGGTATTCCCGCCGATGCCCCTTCGTCGACAACGCCCATTGCTTTCACTCGGGGTATACCGAGTGCGGCCAATGACCTGAGGAATAGTGGTGATGGTACAAAGGTAGCAAAATGGCCGGAAGATGGAGTATATGGTAGCAGGGGGGGGCAAATTGTTTACCTCGATAACCATGTCAAATGGTACGATGACCTTGGAGGGACCGGCGAGGCTGGAAAATTAGTGGCTTGGAATGGTGATCCAACGAATGACATAGCAAAAACGATTCCATCTTCGGCATATATTTTGAACGCCAAGGGGGATGTTACAATACCCGGTACGGGAAATACCGACGAAGGGGAGTAATAAAATAGATTCATGACATTTGAGACTTTGACTTAAACTCCACAGGGAGATTGTTTGCAGAACTCCGTTCCATAGCCGTAAGGGCCTAGGATTCCTTAACCGCTTTCGAGCAAAAGCAGGGGAGACTCTCCGCTACTTTCGGCTCGTAGAGGGGCATTTTGTTTGAATTTGTTGAATTTCATTGGGGTTAAAAATATTTATAAAATTTCTCAGCAATGACATTGACGGAACAACAGAAAATGGGAAATGATGGCGAAAAATTGGCCGTGAATTTTCTAAAAAAAACAAAAAAATATAAAATTCTTGAAAGAAATTGGCGCCATAAAAAGGGCGAAATCGATATCATTGCCCAAGATGGAGAAATTACCGTATTTGTCGAAGTACGTACGCGGCAAAGGAATGCACTCGTTTCCGGATATTTCTCCGTCACAAAAAAGAAAAAATCTGCGCTGAGACCAGTACTGCTAGAATATATTAATCAAAATTATTTGCAATATTTTCGCTTCGATGTGATCGAAATCGCCTACGACGGAAATAATCATGAACTTTTTCACTATGAAAATATTCCATTTTTTGGCGAATAAATGTTTACCGCGGGGATCCGTTACTTGATTGCAGGACGCCGTCCTGCACCTGCAAAGAATCGAAGACTCCTTGACCTCTTTTCAGCCCAAACCAAGGGAAAATTTCCCCTGGTTTGGGCACGGAGGAGAGTTTTGTTTGGGAAAAAGAATTTTTCCCAAAGGGAAACTTCAACCCCGCGGCTACGCCGCGGGGCTCCGTTGCTTGATTGCAGGACGCCGTCCTGCACCTGCAAAGAATCGAAGACTCCTTGACCTCTTTTCCGCCCAAACCAAGGGAAAATTTCCCCTGGTTTGGGCACGGAGGAGAGTCTTGTTTGGGAAAAAGAATTTTTCCCAAAGGGAAACTTCAACCCCGCGGCGTAGCCGCGGGGCTCTTACTTAAAAAAGAGCTATCTTTGCCAAATGGCTTTGCAAATTGCAAAGGAATTGGGCTCATAAAAGGTCCAGGAGACGGGGGCTCCTGGCGGGGATCACCTGGGACAGCATAGTGCCTATTTTGCGGCAATAAGGGTTTGTATTTTTATATATTTTGGAATACTTTATCATCCATGAGTAATGGTCGCAACGGCAAGCCGTCCTGTTTCACTTTTTCGCTCAGTGAAGTTCAATCTAAAATGTTGCTGAAAATTTGCGAAGTTCGTGGCTTTGAACGCTACGACGTAAACTATGCGCGCTATGCTTTTCGCGGAAATGGTTTCAATCTCGTGATGTACAATAGCGGAAAACTCGTTCTCCAGGGCAAAGAAGCCCCCGATTTTGTGACCTTCACCATCGAACCGCAAATTACCCGGGAATTTTCTTTCGGCAATGAAAGCGTGTTTCATCGGGAATGGTTTTTAGCCCATGCCGGTTTGGACGAGAGCGGAAAGGGGGATTTTTTCGGTCCCGTTGTGACGGCCTGTGTGATTGCGGGAGGCAACGAGGTTCGCATGCTTCGAAAAGTGGGCGTAAAAGATAGTAAATCGATTGGCAGCGATCGGGTAATTTTAGACCTGGAAAAAAAGATCCGTGAGGCGGAAAATGTGGTGGTTGAAGTGATGGCACTTTCCATGGAAAAATATAATGAGCTCCATAGGCGTTTTGGAAATAATTTAAATCAATTATTGGGATGGATGCATGCCTGTTCCCTAAAAAATGCCCTAAAGCGTCGCTATGTGGCACAGGGACTCTTGGATCAATTTTCGAAAAGTCCGATCGTTCAGGGATTTATAAGGCGTGATTTTCCGGATTTCGAGTTAGCAATGCGGACGAAAGCGGAAAGCGATCCCGTTGTTGCAGCGGCATCCATTGTCGCGCGGGCGGAATATGTGCGGCGGATGGAAAAATTATCGGAGGCGGCGAAAGTCATATTACCGAAGGGAGCCAGCCGCGGTGTCATTGAAATAGGGAAGAAAATTTTTGCCGCAGAAGGTGCGGAGGGATTGGCGAAGTACGGTAAAATTCATTTTAAGACATTTCGGGAAATTTGCGGAATAGGTGAAGGGGAAATGGAAGGTAGCGGCGACGGTGAAGGCGATGAAACAGTGGCATAAAAAATTATAATTTCCCGCAATGAATGAGTGGTTTAAATCATTGGAGAAAATGGGGAAGTTGCCGGAAATGAGTTTGGAGATTCCATTCCCAACGATGAAGCATATTTGGAAGGGAAAAATGAAAGTAATTTCCGAAAAATCATCTTTTGAGCTAGAGATTTTAAGGGAGAGAAATCCTGGGATATTGTGAATCTTTCTTGCATCGAATAATTTTTCTTTTTTAGTTATGCTGTGATTATCCCTCCAGAGATTGCTGCCAATGTTGACGACCTAATGCGACGCGTAGAGGCGTTGGTCGTCTTCGTTGGCGTTGAAGAAAAACGGAAAGCAATCGCAGAAATCGAAAGGGAGATATCCGCATCCGGTTTTTGGGATTATCCCGATCGCGCAAGGCAAGTCATGCGGCGGATCAGTGGCCTTAAAAATTCCATTGAGCCAGCCATAAATTTAAGGAAAAAAATTTTAGAGCTCGATTCCCTATTGGAATTACTTGGCGATGAGGACGAAAGTGAAAGTGGCCCATTGCTTGCAGATTTCGAGAGGGAAATGAGGAAAATTTTAGAAAAACTCGATGAACTTGAGATTGCGTCATTCTTATCGGGAAAGCATGATCAGGCCAATGCAATTCTAAGCATTCACGCGGGGGCCGGAGGGACGGAATCCTGTGATTGGGCGGAAATATTACTGCGAATGTATACGCGTTGGGCGGAACGTCGCAACTTTGAGGCGGAAATCCAGGATATTCAACCGGGGGAAGAGGCGGGAATAAGTCGCGTGACCGTCCGTATCGCCGGGCCTAATGCCTACGGCTACGCCAAGGCGGAGCGGGGGGTTCACCGGCTCATACGCATCAGTCCCTTTGATGCGAACAAGCGGCGACATACATCCTTCTGTTCGGTCGATGTTATTGCGGAAATCGAAGACGACGATGGCAGCGAAATCGAATTCTCCGGCGATGAACTTCGCATCGACACCTACCGTTCCAGCGGAAAGGGAGGGCAACACGTCAATAAGACGGAGTCGGCGATTCGCATTACGCACCTACCGACGGGAATTGTGGTCACCTGTCAAAATGAGCGTTCCCAGTATAAAAACAAAGATTTTGCGATGAAGACATTGCGTTCCCGCCTGTACGAGAAAATGGAGGATGAGAAGCGGAACGAAATGGAGCGATTTTACGGAGAAAAGGGCGAAATGGGCTGGGGGTATCAGATTCGCAGCTATGTTTTTCAACCCTATCAGCTGGTCAAGGATCTGAGAACGGGGACCGAAAGCGGAAATGTGCAAGCGATTCTTGATGGCGATATCGATTTCTTCATCAGTTCCTGGCTACGGGCGGGGTGCCCAAAGATGCGGAAGCAGAGCATAATTGGCGACTGAGTTCGGAACTCCGTTGCTTGATTGCAGGACGCTGTCGCTTACTTGAGGCTTTGCCTCAAATTCCAGAAGGAGTTTCCGACTCCTTGACCTCTTTCAGCCCAAACCAGGGGAAATTTTCCCCTGGTTTGGGCACGGAGGAGAGTCTTGTTTGGGGAAAAGAATTTGTCCCAAAAGGGAAACTTCAGCCCCGCGGCGAAGCCGCGGGGCTCTGGCTTTAGAAAGAGCCCCTTTGCCAAATGGCTTTGCAAATTGCAAAGTCATTTGGCTTAAAAAAGGTCCAGGAGACGGGTCTCCTGGCGGGGTTCCTAGGGGCGCGCAGCCCTTGGAGCAGCAGCGTAGCCCTTAGGGAACAGTCAATGCCTTGGAAAGTAAACGGTTGATTTTCTTTTATGGAAAGCATAGTAATTTAACAACATCGTCCAATAGTTTTCGCATGGAATGGAAAAAAAGGAGAGTTAAATGAAGATTGTATCCTGGAATGTGAATGGTTTGCGCGCCATACTGGCTAAAAATTTTGAGGAAAGTCTAGGGTGTCTTGATCCGGATATACTATGTTTGCAAGAAATTAGGGCGAAGCCTTCGCAATTAGCGGAGGGTGGATTTTTACATTCATTACCCTTCAAATATTTTCATCCCGCGGAGCGTCCGGGTTACTCCGGGACGGCAATTTTTTCGAAAAAATCTTACCCGATGTTGGACAGAGAAAATACTAGGGGGAATGGAACTTTTTTTGAATTTCCTCTCCCGGGGATTGACACGCTCATCGATCCCCAGGAGGGCAGGGTGCAGGTTGCGGATTGTTCCAATTCCGGTGGAGAGGATTTCTTTCTCGTCAATGTCTACACGCCCAATGCCAATGGGGGAGGGGAGCTGGAGCGTTTGGAGTTTCGCCATGGCCTTTGGGATCCCCAATTTTGTTCATTTTTGGAGCATTTGCGACGGCTAAAACCGCTTATAGTTTGCGGTGACTTTAATGTGGCTCACCGGGAAATCGATCTCGCCCATCCCGATCAAAATCGCCATTCCGCGGGATTCACCGATGGGGAACGGGAAGGATTCTCCCGCTACATTGAACGCGGTTTTGTGGATGTTTTTCGGCAATTTTATCCCCATAGACCGAATTGCTACACCTGGTGGAGCTATCGAATGCATGCACGCCAGCGGAATGTGGGGTGGAGAATCGACTACTTCCTCGCCTCGGAGGAAATTGCTTCTAAAATTAAAAATATTGAAATTCACGGCCATATTATGGGTTCGGACCACGCCCCCATCGCCATCGAAATTTGAATTTTCAATCAATCTTTTTGCGGAATTTGGGGATTCTTAGAAATTGAGTTTGTTTAATTTTACGAAATTTTTTATTGCATATGTTGGAACGAAAAACAACGTTATTTTTTAGGTATTTTTATGTCAGATTCACTAGTGGGTAACGTTTTAGCGGTTCAATTGGAATGTCTTTCTCCGGTTTCCAATGCAATTCTTGGGGGTATAATTTCGGAGGCACTCAATTACGAAAATGTTGAAGAAATCTATGGTTCTATCAATGGATTTTGTGGAGTTTTAAACCACGATTTTATCGATCTCGCCTCCCAACCGCAGCAAACCATTCGCGATCTAACCTTTACTCCCGGTGCGGCACTGGGGACATTCAGTGATTTTGGCCATTTATCCGAAGAAATGGATTCAATTTTTAGCACATTTAAGGAATACAATATTCATTTTCTCCTCATCATTGGTGGATTTGAAGCGCAATCCGTCGCCTTTCAGCTGTCGCAGCATGCCCAGGAACACAATTACGAAATCAATATTATTTCCATTCCCGATACAATTTTTAACAATTTACCCATTACGGATCACTGTCTGGGATATGGCAGTGCCTCCAAATTCATCGCAACGACTATTTTAGAACTTTCGCGATACGCAGCGGCCATTGCCAATCACGATCTCGTCAATATTATTGAAATTTCGACGAAAAAATCGGATTGGCTCGTTGCAAGCGCCCTTCTCTCCCCAACGCCCAATATTATTCTTTTACCTTCCGCCCATTTCCAGGAGGCAAAGTTTATGGAGGATATTCAAAATATTTTAAAAACAAATCACTATTGCAATGTGATCGCCGGCGATTCCCTAATAGATAGGGAAGGAAATTACATTACGAATCGAAATATGGATGCGTCTACAAAACTGAGAGACATCCTGGAAGAATCATTGGAAGTGCGCACTTTGATCACAAAACTAGGGACATTACCCTATGCTGCCGCACACTTTTTATCCAAAACGGACGTCGATGAAGCCTATGCCTGCGGTGCCAAGGCGGCCAGTTTCGCCCTCGATGGTTTGACGGGGAAAATGATTACGATTTTACGTTCGGAAAGCGGTCGCTATGGTGCGGAATTTGGGGTGGCGGATCTTGCAAATATTTGCGGCCATGAAAAAATGATTCCCGGGCACTGGTTCGGCGACAATGGAAAATTAAATGCCAATTTTCCGAAGTATGCGCTTCCACTCATCCAAGGAAATATAGCGCTAGCGGAGGACAATGGAGTGTCCAAATTTGCGACTTTAAAAAAATAAGGCGGGAGTATTATTTCCTTTTTCCAGGCTTTTTTCGGCTCATTCCATGTATTTATTTTACTGGAATTTATAAATTTTTTAGTACATAAAAATAAATATTGTATTTTTTTGTAAATTCATCAAAATCCCGCCTCAGAAACAAAGAAATTTTAATGGGATGGAAATTATGGATATTGGTAAACTTCTAAGGGTTTGTATTATTGTTTTATTTTTTGCGAACTTTAGTCGGGAAACAATGGAGGCTCGAGGACTAAAATCGAAAAAAACATCGATTAGGAAGC
>JAIRYA010000011.1 GCA_031268005.1 Puniceicoccales bacterium
GGAACTGATTGAAGCAGGAGCGGATGTGAATGCAAAAAACAATAGTAATTGGACCTCATTGCACCATGCGACACATAGCGGCAATTGGTCAATGGTACAATTTTTAATCGATCACCACGCGGATGTGAATGCGCAGACGCAGGACAACGGACGTTCGGGGAATGCACCATTGCATCTGGCAGCAAAAGGCCGGCATTTAGAAGACATTGCGAAATATTTAATTGACAATGGAGCAAATTTAAATCCGAGAAACGAAACGAGTGGCCATAGACCGATACACGATGCCGTCATCAACGGAAATCTGGAAATGGTAAAACTGCTTGTCGATGGAGGGGCGGATATGCAGCCCGAGGACTATAGTGGTTGGAATCGCCCCCTACACCATGCGGCGCAAAGGGGATTCAGAGAGATTGCGAAGTATATGCTCGACCACGGAACGGACGTGAATGTGAAAAATCACTCGAATCTAACACCATTGGATGTGGCAAGGGATGAGGAAATGAAAAAATTTTTGCGGAAATATAAGGGAATATCCGGACATCCGAAAGCAACGCAACCTAAATCTTTTTGGGGATCCATGCGCCAATGGTTCAAGAAATCTCGTTAAGTGGCCCAATAGACCTATTCCCATTGTACGTCCTTTTCGTCCTAAAATTAGGGTAATTAAAATCCATCGGGGGAAGTCGGAGTTAAAAAATAGACCAGTTGCGAGAAAAAGGGGAGTCAATTGACTCCCCTTTTTTGAGACGTGCCCTACTAGACATTGGGATTTTGACCGTAAATATTGACAATTAATTTTTTAATGTTACTACGCAAAAAAAGATATGGAAGGGAAGGAAAAACGAGGAAGCATGGCGTGGAAAAATTTTTTATGGCTGGGACTTATGGCGACAGGTTTCTCCGAAGTAATCGCCTTGAATAGGGCTAGTAATAGGGTGGAAGGCGATACGCAATTGCATCTGGCAGTTAGGGATTTGGCCATGAAAAATCTAACCCAAACCCTAAAGGAAACCAAGTTTAAAACGAGGGAAGAAAAGCTATCTTTCATCCTAACATTGATTGGGGAAGGTGCCGATGTGAATGCCAAAAATAGCAAGGCCGAAACCCCCCTAGACGTGGCCTATGAAATCAAGCAGGAACAGGAGGAAGTGGCTTCCCTGTTCAAGGGCGAAGAAAGTCTGCCCACCGAATCTTCCATTTCTTCCGACCTTATATCGCCAAAAATCACGGTTAATCCGGAGCAAGAAGGATTGGGAAAAATTCGAAATTTAATTCAAATTTTGGAAAAAGTGGGCGGGAAAAGAGGCTCGAAGAACGTTGAAGAACTTTAAAGGCAACGCAAATGGCGAAAATGAGTGGCCGGAATTGAATGCGAAAAGCTGTAAATACAATGAAAAAATCGGCCGCTAAACGCGACACTCTTCCCTCCCCATACTTCTCAGCCTTGGCAGTGATCTCCCCATTGTCAAGCCTATCTACTTTGGGTTGAATATTTTATTTCCCTTTCCCGGCCATTTTTGGCTCCCTTCAACTCATTTTATTTCGCCGTTCGCGTTTACACATTATTTTCATAGAATGTTGCCACCATTGAGCATTCGTTGAGCTCGATTTCGTCGGTTGCCCAAATTTGGCTGTTATAATTCAAATAAATCGTAATATTTTTACCGAAACAGTCCGTTGTGTAGGTTTTATAGCTGTCGCGCTGGCCACTGCTGCCCGGACTTCGATGAAACGAGACGAGGAAATTGCTGCCTCCAACGGTCTCAACCCTAGCATAGATAATAAAATCAAACACCAGCGCATATGAGCCGCTATTCTGGAGATAAATTTTGGAAAAATCGACGATACCCTCCGACTGCACGCCACTGGAAGAATCAAAAATTTCATTGCTGAAATCGGGAACACTAAGCAGCCGCATCCTGGGGGCCGCGGCATACATACCCCCCAATAAAAGATCACCCAAAACTTCCAGGGAACCGTTAAACGTCATGCGGTAATCAATGGTCACCGCATTTAATAGCCAATAGTAGCGACAAACCTCTTCCGCCGATAAATTATCGATAACAAAAACATCCGATGAGGGCTCGATGGGTACAAAAAAAGGCGTACCATGGGGGGTTACGCGGCATAGAAATGGAGTGTAAGTGGCCATAATTTTTGAAATTTGAACGCCATTAATTCCCCCCCTTTCATATTCTAAAAAAATTTCAAGAAACGAAAAATAAAGGGGAATGTGGAGGCATATTGTTTTTCTATTTCTTTAGTGTCACAGGATTTTCTCCCACTATTTCTCCGATTTTTCCGTCCAATTCGTCTGTCACCACAAATGGCTCACTCGCAAGCGAATAGCGTTTTTTTAATACACCGGAATCGGAAACATCTTCCCGGCGTAGGCAAACCGTCGCATCCACATCCAACTCGCCCGTGTCGATAAAAATTTTCCGATCGCCCTTGTCCCGATCGTAAAATAATAGCTTGCTCAATTTTCCGGGACCGTAGGAGGTATTTTCGATGCGTCCATATTTTCCCTGCTCCACATAGGCATTGCCTCCGGCTTCAGCGGTATTTCGAGCATAAAAATTTCGAGAAGAAAAGCGATTGCGATTGGATTTCGTCAATTCCGATAAATCGTCCGGACCTAGGTGTTTGGCTGGCCCTAAAACAATCGTTACTTCGCCCCTATCCACATTTTCTTCAACGCCCTGGACGACCGCATTCATCGTCTGCCACTCCCCACGGCCTCCCTCAATATTAATGACCTTTCCCAAAAAAGTACCCGAAATTTCCTTGCCCAGCATTCTAATTTTTCCCTCATAGGGTAAAAGGGACACACTTTGATAAATATTTTCCGCCAAATTCGCCGGAACGGTCTCCTCGCTAGCGAAGGATAGGAGATTGTGATAGGTTTTAGATTGCGCATCGGTGCTATTAATTTTTACGGCAACTTCGCGGCGGTAAACGATTTCATCCTCCGTTTCGTAGGAAATTTTTGCGCTTACAATATCCTGCTCGGCGGTGCAATTCATCCAACTGGCTACCGATCCGGATATGAGTTCATTGGGTAAATCGCCGCTGCGCTCGGGATCTTCGATCTCCAAATTGGAGACATCTTTCAAACCCGAAAGGTGGTTGCGCCACCACATTTCACTCGTCATTTGAATGGCACTCGTTTCAATATCTTGCCTAATGGAGGTCGATTGCATTCCCTCGAGCTCGATGGTCATGACGAGGGCTCGCAATTCCATAGCCGTCGCATCCTCGGGAAAACGCTGTACTTCGATCGTTTTCCACGATTTTCCGCTACTTTTATGCGTCTTCTCAAATTTTAAAACAACGGCCTGAATCTGTAAATCGTAGCGGGGCATAAAATTAAATTCACTCAAATCGCGAACATTGAGCATCAAATCCGGCAATTGATTGCGACGGACGATGTGCAGGATGGGAATAGCCTGCGCATAATCGAAATAGGTCACCGTGTCGGGAACCCAGCGCAGGAGGCGTTTGATAACCTCCGCGGAGGATAAATCCTTACACTCATCGAAGGGAATTAATATGGGCAAATCGATGTCCTCTGAAAGTTCAATCACTCTTTGACCGACCGCTTCGTTCACATAGTCGATAACATCCTCCAATTGCTCCCCAATCGTAATCGTATTTCCATCAACATCTTGCCCTAGAATTAGATGGCTTTTCCTCACATTCGTCAGAATACTCGCATCATCGTCCGGATTTAGCGGTTCCTTCCAACTCTGCTGATAAATGATATTGTCCAAATACCACCACGATCCCGATAGGGTGTATTGGTGAAACTCCTCCTTTGCGCTGCCGTAAATGGGCGTTTTGGTTACAATTCCCGTAAACCACAACGGCTCACCGTGAAAAATCTGGATCACCTTTCCCGGTTCGAATTGCAGGGGTTCATCCACCGCATTGCCCGGTATTTTAAAAGTCACCCTATCCACCGATTGATTTTTTAATTTCCGAACAACGTCGCAGATGCCCCATTGGGCCAATGTTTTTTCTTCACCTTCGTATTTCAATTTCCAAACCATATGTTTAATTTTTATTTCAACGGAACTGCATTGCTCAACTCCGCAGATTATCGATTTGCAAGCGCAAGGTTTCCATTTCTCCATGCAACGTTTTATCGAGATCGTCAACCTGGAGGCGAATTTCATCGATTAACTGCTCCAGTGCTTTCAAAAGCGCATCCATTTCAACGAATTCCATAGAGCGTAAACCTCCCCGAAGTTAGTGTGCCATTGGCGACATAAATTTTTAGGGAACGGATCACCTGCGCACCGGCATTTTTGTAAATAAAATTATAAATACCGCCATTGGGAATGAACGTATTGCCCGAAACGCGATAGCTATTCGCCTGCGCCGAAGCCTGAACCCTATGCGTCACATCTCCGTCATTCCACACATCCATTTCACCGTGCATCCAACCCCCATTATTTCGATAGCTGGAGCTATCGTTGCCAAAGCCAAAAAATCCATCGACAAATTGATAGGTTGAATATTTTGCAACGCTACCCGAAAAATCGACGGTATTATAGCTATACTCGGTTGCACTGGTCTGCCAAACCGTCGCACCACCATCCTCATAGCCCAACACCATTAAAAGTCGTTCGCCCGTAAGCGACGTGGTGATAAAATTGTACGAAAGTTTATAATGCCAAAAAAGCGATGCGTCGAAGACATGCTCAAAAATGACCTCCGAAATGGGATCACCTATGGAAATCTCCTCCCGCAATTGCCAGGGATAATTTCCCCACCCTAGACCCAAATTGGCATCGGGATCTGCGATGAGGAGTTGCCCTTTAGTCCCACAGGACAACAAAACCGCCTCGCTACCATTGCCCGTAACGAGTTCTCCCCTATTTGTGGGTGAAGGACCGCCTCCACCTCCGATGGGCTCAAATTTCTGATCGCACTCCTTCGCCGTGTAGTAATCCCCTAGAATACCATCGCTTTCCGTCTTTGTGTAGTAGTTCCCTAGCTTTTCATCGCACTCCTTCGCCGTGTAGTAATCCCCTAGAATACCATCGCTTTCCGTCTTTGTGTAGTAGTTCCCTAGCTTTTTATCGCACTCCTCCGCCGTGTAGTAATCGGAGTGCGGCTCCGGTGGTGTCATAGAAATACCCCCATTCTCCAAAATTTTACACACCCCCGATGACAATGTCAAAATATGTCCGCCATCCATAACCGCCCAAAAGCTAATCCAGTATTCTCCCGCTTCAATCGCATTCTCCTCCGCTGAAAATGTAATTTCAGCGTGTTGCTTTGCGCCGGATGCCCAATCTTCAACGGTCAGGGTTGTGTCAAAGATCCCCGTCGAACCCAGCATTAAACTCGGTTCGCCTCCGGATGGCGGATCACCACCATCCAGGGCACGCACCGATAGGTAGAGTGTCCCAAAATTGGAAACGTCGACGACGCTATCGCCATTGAAAACGCCCAATTGAAATTTCAAATTATTGCAGCGCCAAAATTGGATCAACTGTCTGCGGACGTCGTCCATGGGCGCATCGAAGGATAGCGTGTCCAAACGCACCCGAATTATATTACTGTCTAAGGTTACCATATTTTTAAATTTTTATCTGTTTCTTTGCGTATCTTTGTTTGTGCACCCATCTGCGGTTTACCGCAGAACCTTTTTTCAAAAGGTTAGGGAGGCGAAGCCTCCACGGGTGCACAGTAACTTTTACTCCTCTTCCATTGCCGCGGAGACCGTTCCGCCGATAATTTTATAAAAATGTTCCGAAGTATTTCCCTTACTCGTCGATTCGATGCTCGAAAGCACCGCATTTTTTAAATAATAAATTGCATTACTCGGCTCCCCGACGATCGTCAGATCCGTCGACAAATTGCGCAATTCCGATGCATGGCGAACGGCGTAATCCTGCGCAGATTCGGCGGTATCGTGTTTTTTTCGGACGCGAAATTCGATGAGTGTATTTAAATTACCGCGATCGACGGCTTTCGCCTCGCCGCCGCGGACCGTCGACACCATCTGCATCGCCCGCTGTCCGAAAACTCTAAAATCGATGGGTGTCTCTCCGAATTGAATTCCATTCGCTAAAATAATATCTCCAAAAGAAATTTTCATTTTTCATTATCATTATTGTTTTGTTCCATTTTTAGGGGATTCCATCCCACGGAAAAGCACGGAAAAATTTCCTTCCACGGTCACACTTTCCGGAGGGCGGAGCCCTGTGATGGGTTTTTGCCCCAAGCGGAAGTTTTTCCATCAAAAAGAACACATTGTCGTAAAATATAGGGCGATAATATTCCTATAGTCATCGCCTTCGAACGCCCATGGATCCTTCGTCCGGCAGCTAATCGTCCACAATCTTCCGGCAAAATTCATTTGCAGAAGGTGTAGCAATGCTGCAACCTTCTCGGCGATGAGCAGTGCGCTACGTCCGCTTTGATTGGTCACGATATTTTCGATAATTTGCACGGAAAAATCCACCTGCTCGTAGACGGGCCCCGGCACATTTTCGATTAATTTTCGCGGTAAGGGCGACCCAATGAACAATCCTTCCCCAAAGCTTTCCCCAATCAATTGTCCGCAAAAGGCATCGAAATTACTCCTCTTATGGCTGGCGATGTGGAGGGTTAGGAAATCATTTTTTGAGCGCAATATTGCGTAAATATGATCCTGAAAGTGCTCCAATATTCCTTCCCGTGGCTGTTTCATCAAAGTCCTTTCAAATACTTACCCGTTGCGACCTGCGGCCGATGGTGGACCACCGCAATTGATTTTTGCGAATCGGCCATGCGGTCATCGGGAACGGAAATCGCGATTTCTCCATCGGCAACTTTTTGAAGCTGCAGCCTAGCCTGATCCGCTAGGCGAATTTGATCGGCCGTTAATTTTAATCCCGGAATCCGTGTCTGCGCGACTTCTAGGATTAAAATACAGGCCTCGCTTTTAAGTTCCGGTGGAATCCCATGGGGTTGTCGACTCAATGCATTCCTCCGATTACTCGCGATTTGCGCACGAATTTTCAGGGAGATATCCCGAATCACTTCCGCTACGGGATCGCTCTGGTTTTTTGCCAAAGCACATTTCCGTAAAACATCGACCTGTGCCGCTAGCAAATAGGCGTACAAATCATCAATTTTTATGCTTATCCAAGTGGTCATATTTTTAGGGTTTCAATTTTGTTTTTTCGAAATTTTCTAGGGTTTTGGCCCCATGGGAGGTCCAGGGGATAGTGTCCCCTGGAAAAAGAATGCCATGGAAGGATTTTCTTCCAGAAGAATCCCCATCGGAGGCTATGGAGCAGATCCCCGGGAATACTATTCCGAAGAAACCGTTAATTTGCGTATTCCGGTTGTTGAGGTAATAACGATATTGCTATAATGTTCCACGGTAATGTCGCTAAATTTACTGTGCTCTTCGACGTAGACGCGGAAATTAGAACCGCCATCGACGGGTGTTACGAAGCGCTTAATATTAGCGGGTTCATCCTTCATGATTTCGTCATTTGTATGGAATGCATAGATTGAATTTCCGAGGAACGGGGCTTTTTCGGTCGCCGTAGACTGGTAGCGCGCACCGATGATTCGAATTTCATCGATGAACAATTTGCGAGCCAATTCTTCCAAATTGAGGGAAGCGGATCGATCCGCTCCGGCATTATTTTGATGGTCATAGGCATTGGAACGAATATCCCAAGCGCCTTCCCCGACAATAATACGATTGGGGCGAACACCGGTTGCATTCACGGCGGCTTCAAGTTCCTTGCGGATATCGGCATCCGGATTAGGGGTGCCCTCCGAATCACTCCAGACATAATCCGCGACCAGGCTGACCGCATTTGCGTCCAAGGCCGAAATTGCCCGGCGCAATTCATTGCGATAGAGGCGCTGCAGGAGTAATTGGACATAGCGTTCGCGCCAATCTTCCCCGGCCACGTCATCGTGATCGACGCGAATGGTTAATCCCTTGTTGAATGTCTTAGAAGTGACCGAAGTCCCCGTAAATTCGACGCGTTTAAATGCGGAACCAATGGAACGGATATCGTCCGTTTCCGACAGAAATGCCTGATTATTATCGGCAACTTTAAATTCGAAGCGGCGGGCCACATTGACGACGGGTGCGATAAAATTGAGCAGGGACTCTATTTTTTCCCTGTCTTTCCACCCAACCGTAAAGGCCGTGAGCGGCTCCGAATAATGGGCAGCGGTAAAACGAGACTCATTGGCGGCACAAACGGTGCCATAGTCTTGGAAACCGTCATCCCTTGGAAGAATTTCATAGGTATTCATAGTAAAAATTTTTTATATTAAGGGTTTATAAATCAACCATCGCGTATGGGTAGGGCAATGCGGTGAGGACCTCGGTGGCTTCTCCGCTGGGGACGGTTGCCAAAGCGATGCCGATACAGTTATAGGTTCCGACCGTTGTCGGCATGGGTAATACCTTACCATCGTTTCCGGGGATAAGAAGTTCTCCGGCCTCGATGGCAGCGGCGGCTAGGATCCTAATCGTATTCGAGCAACCGAGGAGGTCGACGGCGACGATTTCACCGGCGGCAGCTTCATCGGAAGACACACCAAAAGGTATGCCATTGGCACTGGAATGCGCCACTTCGTCGTCTTCGTCGAGGACCACTAGGCGATAGGGTTTAATTGCTGTTTTGGCGCACTTTGTGATGCTATCTTCGTGCGTACCGAGGGCTATATTTGCTAAGATTTGAGTATCCATAGTAAGAATTTTCGTTAAAAATGTTTATGAAAAAATATAAAAATAAAAATCGGAATAAAAAAATTATTGACAGATTTGAAAGCCCTGAAAAGGCTGGGAGTAAGGTTTGCATTTCCATTTCGCATAAAATTTCCCAAATCTTCCATCCATTTTCAAATTTTTCATTTTAAAAGAGCGTGGGGTGTAATTTTTTAACGGCATTCCACGCATCCGCATAATTTTCCGCACCATTTTCCATGCGTTCATTGACGAGTGCCAGAATGTGTTCCCTGTTCCCTAGACCCATCCCCAATCTGAGGTGATCCGTTTTTGAGTTCCTATTGAGCAGATAGGTTCGCTTGAGCAATTCGTTGGAAGTGGCATGGGGATCGGCCGCATATTTTTCTCTCCACTCCACCGATTCATTGGGCAAAATTAATCCGCGATTGATTGCAAAGTTTATAAAATGTTCTCCCGAACGATTCTTTTCATTTTCCAACTGTCTACTTAATTCCCCAACTTGCCGTTCCTTTTCACAGGCAATTTTATAGAACCGCTCCGATTCTGCCAGTAGGGCCTCATTATCATCTCTCAAATCCCTACCCTTTTCGCGCCAACAAAGTGCTTGATCGGCGATCATCGACAATTCGCTTTCGATTTCATCGATGGATTTTTTCAGATCCACGGAGAAGAGTTTCGCCATTAGGTCGATAATTTGTTCAAAAATTTTCGGACAATCCCGATTTTTATTTTTTAAATCGGGATCATCGGAAGTATTTTTCTTAGATTTTTTGTTCTTTTTTATTTCTTCGGAAATAGTTTTCTCGCCATCATCCGGCAAAATATTTTCCGATAGACGCGCATTCACTGCCTGATTGGCGATGGCATCGCCGAGAATATTAGGATGATTGGTTAATCCGACGGAAATTAGTCGAATGGGAACGAGAAAATTACCGCTCCGTTTCATTTCCCAGCGTGGAGATAAAAATCTAAAGAATGAATTTTCGATCATTGTTTTGCCGACTTCGGACCATTTCGGTAAAATCCAGATGCCATCCTCCCGAGCTTCGATATCCTGGACCCAGGCATAGGAACGGCTATCGCCGTGGCCGGGCAAGTTTGAAAAATTTTGATCATCGGGATGGCCGATATAGACAGGAATACCGCCAAATTTTCGTGCCAAGCGTGCGCGCAGGGAGTGGAATTTTCGCTGCATCTCCACGGCGACTTCCCGGGTAACCCGTTGCACGCCTTCCCGATGGGGATGGTCGCCGTATTCGACTAATTTTAACCATTGATTTGTTTTCATATTATGCCTTTGCTAAAATATTTTCACTATCACTGGGTGTGGGCAATCCAAATTTTTCGCGGATATCTTCCACGGCCAGGGGAACACCCATTTCGTAGAGGGTACGGTAAATTTCAATTTCGTCCTTCCGATTACTGGAGGTTGGCGTAATCAGACGAATGTGAGCCTTCCGTTGAACGTCGCCAAAAAAATAGCGAATAACATGGCGATCCAGTTGTCCATTAAAGGTTTCCGAAATCATTTTTGCATCCTCTTCCAAAAGAATAGTTGTTTCATCGGCTTGCAGGGAAGCGCCCACCCCGGAGGCACGGGAAAGGGTTGAAAGATCCGAACCGCGCCACAGCGCCGAAATGGCGCGATCCATGCGATCGACGAGCTCCGCATAGGGAAGATTACCCCGCGTAGACAGATCGATGGCCTCGATGCTAGTTCCCTGAGACATCAGTGCGCTGAATTCTGCACCAAAGTCTTCGACGGCATCGCGGGCGGCTTCCCACTGCACCGTTCCGGGAATGGCATCGGTGACACCTTTGACGCCCGGCATACCATTGCGTTCGCAATAGACGAGCCAATCGCGTAGGGGTAAATGTTTAAACAAATAGGCAATGGAAGTTGCCTCCATGAGGCCATCGCCGACGGTAACGAGCCAGGATCCCCCTTCGAGGGGAGTTCCTATCGCCGCATAATCATTTTCTAAAAATCGCAAATTACCGCTTGTATTTTCAAAAAACCACAGCGGGACAAAGCGGAAGGATGCGGTCAAACGGGGGAGCGGGGAAGAAGTGTCACTGGAAAGAAAGGGATCGCCCGTTTCAAAAAT
The DNA here is from genome assembly GCA_031268005.1 of Puniceicoccales bacterium. Classification (GTDB taxonomy): domain Bacteria; phylum Verrucomicrobiota; class Verrucomicrobiia; order Opitutales; family LL51; genus LL51. The sequence goes on from JAIRYA010000011.1 coordinate 10,831, forward strand.
AATTTCATGGACCGCATATTTTTTTCCGACCGCATCCATCATTTGTTTAACGAGGAGGTCAAATCCACCGCATTCATTGCGATCATAGGCATTGGTTGCGCTGAGGTTATCGTAGAAATATTCGAGGACTTCCTTTTGCAGAATTGCTTCCGGGGACTGGTCGGCCGTGATAATTTCCCAATCCAGGCGCGCCACGGTTTTTTTACGCTTGGATGCGACGCCCTGGACGACGTCGTCCCTACGCTCGATGGCATCCCACACCAGTGCCGCCGAACGCAAGTAACCATTTGTAAATTCATCGAGCATCTGTGACAGGGAATCGGGTGTCAAAAATTTGATGGGATTGAATCGGGCGCGCATCGAATTGCGGATGCGGGCTTCGGAGATCTGTGAAACGGTTTTCATGGTTAAATTTATTTTCCGTTGAAATGATTTCCACGGATAGGTGTAAACTACGGGAACAATGATAGCACAAAAAGACAAAAGGGGAATGAATCCGTTGGAAGCATTTGCTAGGATTGATTAAAGGGCTCCCTTGGGACCCTTCAGCGATCTGCGGGGTGGAAAATTCGA
>JAIRYA010000045.1 GCA_031268005.1 Puniceicoccales bacterium
CTCATCATGTGCCGAAATGCCGCATCTATGGTCGGCTTCGCAAACTCCTCTTCAATTTTCATCTCTTTCTACAAGATACTATAATTCATTTTCTGTAAATGAAAATATTTAAAAAAAGGTACAACTTTTGCAATCCCATGGACACCGTTGGAAAAAAAATATTATGGCCACCGTGCAAAGCACCGAAAATAGGGAAACTCCCGTTGAATTTATTCTGAAAACATTGGCGGAAATCTATCCGAATGTGACAATACCTTTGCATTATATTTCTCCTTTTTCGCTTTTAGTTGCGGTCATTCTGTCCGCCCAATGCACCGATAGGCGCGTCAATGGGGTGACACCCCTACTATTTTCGGCCGCACGGGACGCCCACTCCCTAGCCCAATTGCCAATTTCGACGATCGAAGACATCATACGTCCCTGTGGATTATTCCACGGCAAAGCGCGGGCCATAAAAGGTTGTGCGCAAATTATTTCCGAGCGCTACAATGGGCAAGTGCCTTCAACTTTTGAGGAATTGGAACAATTGCCCGGCGTCGGCCATAAAACGGCTAGTGTCATGATTGCCCAATGTTTTAATGGCTACGCATTTCCCGTCGATACCCACATTCGCCGCCTGGCCAATCGCTGGAAACTTGCACATTCGCAAAATGTATTGGTCGTGGAAAATAATTTAAAGGAACTTTTCCCGAGGGAAGAATGGCACGATCTCCATATCCGCATGATCCGATTCGGCCGTGAATATTGCCCTGCCAAAAATCATAGAATTGAAAAATGCCCCATCTGTAAATATATCAATTGAAATGCCGAATGAATCTCACTGAATGAAAATGGAAAAAATCATGTAAGAATCTCCCAGGATTTTGCGCGATGGAGAGACCTAAAAGAAAATAAAAAATTTTTATTTGCCCAACCACTTTGTGAATTATAAAAACTAAACTACAAATTGCAGAAAAATTAAGTTATGGGAAATTCACAGTAAGTGAATTTCCCTGGCGGGAACCTTTGGAAAAAGCGCCTTCAATTCATTTTATTTCACCCCTTTTCGCTTACATTATATTTAACAGATTCATAACATTTCCATTTATACTATTTACCATTTCATAAACTTTGCTCATGCCTGAAGGATCTTCTATTTTAATTTTCTCTGCCTCCTCTAATTGCTCAAGCGCAGTTTTGATATCATCCACATTGACTCCATGCTTGGCAAGACTTGATATATCATTTTTTTTAAGTAAAATTCTGCATTTATTTTGCATTTCACTTGCTCTTTTTTTATGACATTTAAATGAATGCTCATTTGCTTCATTTTCTCTTTTTTCCCTAATGGATAGTAATTGTCTATGGGTATCTGAAAATCTAGCATTAATCCATTCGATTTGTTTTTTTACGCTTTTATCTTCTTGTTTGCACATTTCCTTGATCTTTTCCATGCCTCCAGAAAATAGATCTCCTTCGTTTTCTACGCCGAGAAATACATCTTCTGCATTTTCTATGCCGGAAAATATATCATGCTGAAACAAGGGTATAAAACGAACTTCTTTCCAGTTTAAGTTTAAATCATCGCACAATGCAAAATATATTGGAAATGATAACATTGCACAAAAATCATCCTCCTTACTAGGATTTTTACTCATTTCTGCCCGATCGAAATCTATAATAAATAGATCGCCTGTTTTTGTCAGTAAAAAATTTCTAGGCTGAAGATCATTATGCCAGATTTTACAGTCATTGTGCAAGAAATCTAGGGCACGCAATACATTCCCAATTAAATTAATTCTACGCTTTGGAGTGTATTTTTTTTCAAAGAATTTGGTCTTCGCTAGCGCCAAGGAAGTGCTCTTTGGAATTTCCCGACAGGCGGTATAATTTCTATTTCTAAAAACAACGGGTACGGCGAGACACTTTAAGAAACCAAGTTTTTGTTCTATTTTTTGTAAAAAATCGGAAAGATTTCCACTGTTTTTGCCCCTAAATTCGGAAGAAATTTCTAAAATTTTATCAATAAATTTTTCAAAAATTATATTTCCTGCCTTTGCTTCTTTTTGATTATATTTTTTCAAAATATAAGTAATATTCGAAATTCTTACACTTTTCATCCCACTTTTTTCGTATTTTTTGGGCCTATAATTTTTTAATTTTTTTCCCTTCAGAATATGCCTCTTCGAGTTTTCCATTTCAAGGCGCAACGAAAGATTCAAATAGGGGAAAATTTGGTCTAATTTTCGCATTAGTTCCACCATCTTAGAATCTCTTGTCTTCGCCTTAATCCTAAGATTTTTTGCCAAATTTGTTGTCAGCCTTTGCAGTGGCGTTTGGAAATGAGCTTTCGACTTCGAAGGAGTGATTTTCGATGCAAATGCTGAATTCAAGGAAAAGCTACCGGCGCATAATAGTATGGCAGCGATGAGTATATGTTTTTTCTTTAACATACTGAGACAACTATCAATGATTTTCAATATTTTCAAGTTTTTAAAAATATACGGCTTCAAATAAGCAGTCCTATTTACCCGGTCATTGGGACGAAACTAAAATGAATTGAAAAAAGGGAAGGAGTGATTGGGAAGGGAAAACGAAAATTACACGGAATTAGAAAGCTGCGTAAACCAAAGGATCCACAAAGTTTTTTTCCAGGGAATTTTTATCGAAAATCATTGGAGGAAGGATCTGTTCCACGACGACTTTTTCGATGGTCAGTTGCGTTGTTATTTTATTGGACACATCTTCGATTTCGATGGATTTCATGAGCCACGTATGCTGAGATTTTTTAAAATTAAGGAGTTTGAAGGTGCGAATCAATTTCTCTTTTTCATCGAAATATTCGACCCGCAAAATGGCTTCATAGGCGGGATCGTAGGCGATATCGATACTCTGTCCCGCCAATTCTTTGAAACGAATAATGTGTGTATTTCGTCCCTGAACGCGCTTTGAATTACGGTATTCGTATGTTTTATAATCTAAAAATGGCATCAAAATATCAGCAAAATTTAAAAGATGGCCCGGCTGCAAGGGATCAGCGGATGTTATTTTTTTCAACTTTTCCGAGCAAAGTATTTCGCCATTCGAATTTCCCAGGAATAAAAATGACTGATTTCCCAAATTAAATCGCAAATTCATCCCATCGGAATTTTGTTGGGAATAAAATTTTCCTCCAATGGTTTCCGATTTTTTTCCCGTGGTTGTTTTTAGATTAAAAACAAAGGCACACTCTAAGTTGTTAGCCACCTTTAATTTCTGGACAACCTCCCCAAGCTGCGCGGAAGTCAATGGGGGCAGCACCGATAATTTTTTGGACCGCAAGCTGTGAATGGCATCGCAAAAATTCACACAAAAACAGCCCAATCCTAAAACAAAAATTTTCTTTAGTCGTCTCATTTATTTCCAATAATAATCGTTCCCCCATTTGATTTTTAATCAACGGACTCCAAATTTTCCACGCTTTCGGATGAAATTTCTTGGTCCACTGTCTCCCGACCTGTGCGGGGTGTATTTTGCGGACTATCCGCATCCAAATCATCGACGACAGCTCCACTTCCAAGTGTCTCCGTTGCTTCGGCTGTGGGGGTAGTTTCCGTGACTTCGCGCCTTTCCAGTAAATTTTGTGGTTTACTCGTTTTTTCAAGTGCCAAATGAATCATGGAGAGAATAAATGATAGGATAAAAAAAATAATAACGCAGTACTTCGTAATTTTTGCGAGAACATTGACCGCTTCGCCACCAAAAACGGAAGTTGCTGCCCCACCTCCCAGCGTAGCACCCATGCCCGATTCTTCGCTGGGGCGCTGCATTAGAATTAAAAGAACTGTAAATGCACAGATTCCCAGGAGAATCGATGTCAGAAAAAATATAAAAAACGTACTCATTCCTTGATTTGTGGATTCAAAATTAATAAGATCCTCAAAAGTTCAAGCAAGAAATATAATGCATTACCTTTGGAATTTAATATTTTTTTCGATTTTTCTCATAATTTCCAATGGCTGTCGGGAAAAAATAAATGGGGAAACGGAGGATGTCAGCTACAGGAATGGACAGCAATTGCTCCAGGAAAATTTTCCGGAGCGTGCACTTTCACAATTTTTAAAGGTCATAGAAACGGTACCCGATGCCCAAAAATCCTACCTCGAAGCGGGACAAATTTTTCTCAATACCTACGATGATCCCATTTTCGCGATTTACTATTTTCGGCAATTTTTGCTCCACAACCGCCAAAGGCAAAATGAGAAGGTTGTCAATGAACTTATCGAGACGGCAAAGAAGCGTTTCTTGCAGCAAATGATTGGAAAAAATCGGGAATTATACAGCGAACACCAGAATTTTCTATCGCTGCTGAAACACCTCCGCGATGAAAATACGCAGCTGAGAACGGAGGTAGAATCCTACAAAAATCGGCGATAAAATTTAAATGACCCGGGCGGGTTCTAAATTATTTGAATAAATTTTTTTAATTTCAGCAAAAATGTGTTGAAAAAATTTTACATTTTTTTATTATGCATAAATTATGTCAGCAGTAGGAAATCAATTGGGGCCGGTAAATTTTTCCCTACCGGGAATTGCGAACGTGGGCAATCCGGCAATTATTCCCGGTCCACCGAGGACTAGTTTTGTATCCGCACCGTCGGGAGATGTGCAATTGGGAGGAGTTGGGGTATCCGTAGATCCGGCCTACACGAAGGCGAATCAATCGGCGGCGAATATGCTCGCAGAGATTTCAATGGCGGTGACAAATCCCAACGAAAAAAAGTCGGTAAATGACATAATGGCAGAATTGATGATTATGATGGTGAAGCATTCCCTTGCCAATAAAAACGTGGAAAGGGAAATGCGGGTGGAAATTGCCCAAATACAATACAAAAACGGCATGAAAAT
>JAIRYA010000037.1 GCA_031268005.1 Puniceicoccales bacterium
CCAACGCAACTGGACCAAACATTCCCCATGCAGGCGCGGTACCTGTCCAGCGACAATCCCTTCGCCTCCTTCCGCGACATTTTACGGCCACTGCCATGGGGAGCGGAATAATTCCACTCGCCATTTCCCTTTCCGAGGCCAATAATTGCACCATCGGCCATGGAAAAAGGAATCACCAGTGGCTCATCCTTCCGTGCGGAAATAGCCCCCTTCCGGATAATTTTATGCTCAAAGTCGATGTAATTGTGAATACTTTCCACGGCGCTAAGGTCCTCGGGCGCAATTTTGAAAAACTTGCATCCAATTTGATAGGCGATCAATGCGCGATTGACGCGGGCATAGAGTTGGGCGAGGGTCATGTCGGCCACATATTCTTCGGCAGCAACCCCCGCTAGGAACTTTATGGAACTTTCCCTGGGCGTACTTTTTTGGGCCAATTTTTTGTGATAGGTCGCCACCTGAAGCCCAAAATTGCGACTGCCGGAGTGAATTAAAAGCCAACGGCATTGATTCTCGTCCCCGTCCACTTCGATGAAATGATTGCCGCCTCCCAATGTCCCCAGTGCCGCAAACACTCGATCAACGGGCGTTTTAAGTTTCTCCGAAAGTGCGCACATACTCTCTCTAAAGGCATCAAAAGTCATGGCACTGCCGGGAACGCACAGGTAGGCCGCTTCGAGCGATTCGCAAACGGATTCGTGGACTGCCCTACCCGCAGGGACATGGCGTCGAATGTGCCTATCCAATTTATCGCACTCCACTCTGCCTTTTCCAAAGTTATAGGCGTTAACGCCGCAGCCGATGTCCACCCCGATAAGCGAAGGAATAACATATTCATTGCACGTCGCCGTAAATCCAACAACGGCCTCCGTGCCAAAGTGTACGTCGGGCATGATGCGTACTTTCGTATCGAAAAATAAAGGATGATTCAAATATTGTAAAATTAATCCCCTACATTTTTCATCCACCGCCTTTGCATAGGCTACAGCCCTATTGCCCATTCCTTCTATGGCTATGGTTTCCATTTTTCTGGAAAGTAGGGTAAACCGTCCCACTGCAAGCAAAAAAGCTTTCCCGTGAAAAGTATGAGTAATTGTTAAAATTTAATGGGTTAACGCAAATGGCGAAATAAAACGGGTTACCGCCAAATAAAGGCAGACAACCCTCCGATGGCAGAAAATGCGGAAAAAGTTTTACGCTCCGTCGACCTCCGCGGGAAAAACATAACTTCAGAATGGAAAGAATATAACTTTATAAACCAAAAAAAGGCTTTACTTTGAAAGCGTTCGCCCTATCGAAATGGCTATGAATCCGTTAAAATTATTTTTTTCTTTTATTTCCATGAAATATCAAAAAAAACTCTTGACATAAGTTGTTTTATAGCCTATTAAATAAAAAAAATTGAGGATATATTATGTTTAGGACATTTAAAGTATTAGGATTGTTTGTGGGGATGCCTTTTCTAAGTTGTAGTGCAGCCAAAAATGAGGTTCACACCCCAGTGCAGAATGCTCTTGAGCCGCAGCCAATGGCAATGGCAGAGAAAATACCTGCAACGGAAAACGCTTCTCCTCCGGAAGCTAAAATTCTCGAATTATCGAAAAGTAAGGAAGAAATTCGGAATGCGCAGGATCGCTGCATTTATATTTTAAAAAATTTAAAATGCCAAGAAAATAGCGAAGAATATCAGAAATTAGAATCTCTATTGAAACAATATCCAGACCTAATCCATGGCACAGACAACGAAGGACGGACCCTATTAATCCACGCCGTACTTTTCAGGCGCGAAGACGTCATCGTTTTTCTATTGAAACGGAATTGTCCCTTGGATATTCAAGATTGCGAAGGAAATACGGCCTTATCCCATGCCGTCCAAAAGGGATATTTGGAGGCCGTCGTTCTCCTTTTATATGGCGGAGCGAACCCTAACATTTATAATAAAAAAGGATTTAAAGCCTATGATTTAGCTTGCGATCTAATAGATCAAAATATAGCCAGTGTTATTTTGTATTTCCATCCCTCTTCTAGGCTTGACAAAGAAAAATAAGATCGATAGAGTATGGACAAGGAAATAGATTATGAATTACGACAATACTTCGAATCCAATTCTTAGGGATAGTGTTTTTGATATTCGGGATGCACAAACGATTCCGATGACCATAAATGGCGTCGTTCGCAAGTCGTTCATTGCCCTGTCTTTACTACTCGGCGGTGCGGCTTTCGCCTGGACACGTTCCTATACTTCGGTGCAGGATATCGCTGGCAAAATCGTTTTATTTTCGATCGTTGTCCTTGCATTGAATCTTGTCACTGTTTTTAACCACAATGTTGCGAGAATTACGGTGCCGCTCTATGCCCTTGCCGAAGGGCTTGTGGTCGGCAGTTTCTCTCTGATAATGCAGAAATTCTATCCCGGCATTGTTGTCCAGGCAGTTACGGGAACAATTGGCGTATTTGCATCCATGCTCTTTATCTATAAGACCGGTATCTATCGTCCCAGCGATAGATTTATGACGATCCTTTTTATGGCATCGCTCGGTTTTTCTTTTATTTATTTGGCTAATTTTATACTGTCGTGCCTCGGTTTTTCCGGATTACATATCATTAGCAGCTCTTCCCCTTTGGGCATCGCTTTCAGTGCCATCGTCTGCATTATCGCCGCACTTAATTTACTGATTGACTTTGAATTCATTGTTCGTCAGAGCAAAATGGGTGCTCCTGAAAAATTGGAATGGATTGCCACTCTCGGCTTGCTCGTAACCGTCATATGGATTTATTTCGAAATTCTTAATTTGCTTGCAAAATTATATTCCAAGCGAGATTAAGTAACGAGATATGCGTATTCTAGTCATTAAGCCTTCGTCGCTCGGTGACATTGTTCACGGGATGGTTGTTGTGAGTGAATTAAAAATGCAACGTCCGGATTGTGTGATCGATTGGGTTGTGGGCGATCGGTTTTTCGATATCGTCTCTGAGTCAAAAATTGCCTCACGCGTCATTGTCTACGAACGGCACGGAGGAATGGCCTCTGTTTTTCCTCTTATTCGCGAGATCCGAAGGGAAGTCTATGACTACGTTTTCGATATGCAGGGTCTTGCCCGAAGCGGTTTAATGACCTTTTTTTCCAAATCTCTCCGTAAAATAGGCCGCAAAGATGCCCGCGAGCTCGCCTTTCTCGCCTATTCGGAAACAATTGCCTATCCCGGTCCCGTCCACGCCATCGACATTCTCAAAGAATTTCTCAGTGTCGCCGATTGCAAAAGCGAGGTGTCGGGACTCGTCAAAGAACTAAAAAATATCCAATCACCCCTATTTAAATTATTTTTAGAGAAGAAGACATTTCCCAGTAAAATCGTCTGCATTTTTCCGGAAAGTCGACGCAAGGAAAAAAAGTGGTCATTTTTTATTCCATTGATTCAAAATTTATTGGAACAAACAAAGGATATTGCTATTTTTGTGTTAGGAAATGAATGCTTCACAAGGGAAAGTCTCGTGTCGCCATTTCTTTTTGATCTGTGCGGACAAACTTCACTGAGAGACATCGTAGTCTTTATTCAAAATGCACAACTCGTCATCGCCAATGACAGCGGTCCACTCCACATTTCCGCGGCACTCGGACGCCCTACTTTGGGTTTGTTTACGGCAACCGATCCCCTGCGTTTCGGCCCCTATCCCTTCCATAGGAGCACCAATATGGCCCTACAACTGAAAAATACTCCATCCGAAGTGGACACCATCCTCCAAAAGACCCTTGAAATACTCTCCTACGATGCACCTCGATAATTTAAAATTTTGAAAAATTGCCTTGAAAATATGGCCGTAAATTATTTTCTAAATTTTGGAATTCTATGGAATATGAAACTGTCATTGGATTGGAAGTGCACATCCAGGTTAAAACTGCATCGAAACTGTTTGCACGCTCGCGCTATGCCTACGGGGCGGATCCAAATACCTTGACCGATCCCGTCGTTTTGAGTTTACCCGGAGCGCTTCCCGTCCTCAATGGGGAAGCCGTTCGCCAGGCCATACGTGTCGGCCTAATCTTTGGCTCTACGATCCCCGAAATGGCGAGGTGGGATCGAAAAAATTATTTCTACCCCGATAATCCTAAAAATTATCAAATCTCACAGCTCGACAATCCCATCTGCAGGGGCGGATTCGTCGAAATCGAACTGCCAGGACCGTCGCGCAATATTATGGGGGAGCATAAAAAAATCGCACTCGATCGGATCCAATTGGAGGAAGATGTGGGCAAATTGACCCACGAAGGCGACCGGAGTTTCATCGATTTCAATCGTGCCGGTGTGCCGCTTTTGGAAATTGTTTCGCTTCCGGATCTCCGATCGGAGGAGGAAGCTTTTGCCTATTTAACTTCTCTGCGCATGCACCTGTTCTATGCGGGCATCTCCGATGGTGACATGGAAAAGGGGCAGATGCGCTGTGATGCCAATGTGAGTATTCGTCCCAAGGGACAGAAAGAACTGGGAACAAAAGTTGAGTTGAAAAATCTCAATTCGATTTCCGGCGTCAAAAATGGAATTGCCTATGAAATTCGCCGCCAACGGCAGGTCCTCGAAGAAGGCGGCCACGTCGCTCAGGAAACGCGTAAATGGGATGCCGACCATAATCTTTCGACCTCCATGCGCTCCAAGGAAACGGTCAACGACTACCGCTATTTTCCTGATCCCGATCTCGTTCCCCTAAAAATTGAACGAACTTTGGTCGATGAATTACGGCAATCCTTGCCCGAGCTCCCCTTCCGCAAACAGGAACGTTTTTTCGCCTCCTACGATTTGCCCTACACCATTACCTCGGTGTTTTATCCCTATCCCGATCTGTGCGATTTTTTCGAGGAGAGCCTTCAGTTCCATGCCCAGCCAAAGGCAATTGCCAATTTGATCGCCAACGATTTCCTCCGCGAGCTTTCGGAGGCACACCTGCCAATTAGCAGGGAAAATTTCAAAATTACGCCCCGGCAACTTGCCGAACTCGTCCGCTCCATGGATGAAGGGATCATATCGAAGCAAACGGCACAGGATGTATTCATCGAAATGTTTCAAACGGGGCGCGACGCCAAGGCCATCATCGAAGGGAAAGGCTTGTCGCAAAATTCAAATGAGCAGGAATTGATTAATTTCTGCAAAGCGGCCATCGAAAACAATTCCAAAGCCGTCGCCGAATACCATTCGGGGAAACTTACGGCCATCAATGCACTAAAGGGGAATGTCATGAAAGTTACCCAGGGACAGGCCAATCCGGCATTGATTGACAAAATCTTACACCAACTCCTCGACCCATGAATTTGATCGATACCCATTGCCACCTCGATTATTTTGGCGACGCGATTGACGAAGTTCTGCGGCGTGCGAAGGAAGCTTCCATCGAATCGATGATCCTGTGCGGTACGGGAGTGGCCGATTGGGATTTACACCATAATTTGGCGAATTTACACGGCCATATTCACTATACCGTGGGTATTCATCCAAACAATATTGACGAAAATTGGGAAAAAAATTTAACCCAATTGGAGTCGTTTTTCCAAAAAAATTTAACACCCGTCGCCATGGGAGAAATTGGCCTCGACTATCATTTTCTCGAAAAAAATATTCCGGAGACCATAGCCCTTCAGAAAGAAGTCTTCCGCCAGCAATTGCTTATTGCGGGTCAAAAAAATTGTCCCATCATCATCCATTCGCGCGATGCTTTCGAGGATTGCAAACAAATCATTGATCAATCGGAATGCGACTGGAATAAAATTGTCATCCATTGTTTCTCAGAAAACGGAAACGCCATGGGCGAAGTGAATGCGCGCGGTGGACGGGGCTCTTTTACGGGAATTGTAACCTACAAAAATGCTGAAAATGTACGCCAAGCCCTATTGGCACAGGGGATTGAACGCCTCATGCTCGAGACCGATTGCCCCTATCTGGCTCCGGTCCCCTTCCGTTCCAAGCAAAATGAACCCGCCTTTCTCCGCGAAACGGCTCGCTGCGTTGCCCATTTGCTAGGGATTGGGGAATCCGAATTATGTGCACTGACAACGCACAATGCCAAACAATTTTTCCAAATCCCATAGGTGAACTCCGCCGAGCACTGGGCAAAAGGTGAAATGGGAAGCGAAAATTGAGTGTAAAAACAATTACAAATGCAAACCCCCGAATGCCAACGCAATGCTTGCCCCTACCCATGCTTCCCAGCCTTTCCGTGTGATTTAATTTTGTCAAGTGTCTTCCGAGAATATTCCTTTTAGGGAAGCAACTCAATGAATGAAAAAAATTAAATACAAAAATAATTCCCCGAATATGGGGAAAGAAATCTCTGATTTTTAGCATAAAATGAACCCCTAAAAAACAGGAGCGGAATACGTTTTCGTATCCCGCTTTGTCTCTAATTTGAATCCACATTCTACGTGGAGTCTCTATTATTAAAATTTTGCATTAAATTGCAATTAAATTGTGAAAACAAATTAAAATATTTGGCGCCTCCACCCAGACTCGAACTGGGATTAACGGTTTAGGAAACCGCGGTTCTATCCATTAAACTATGGAGACCTCTTGGAGACATGCAAAAACAAACGCCAAATTTGTCAACTTGCGACTGATATTTACTTCGAATTATTCTAACTTTCTGCCGTTTCATCTTGCTGCCGACGTTTTTGATGCCCATCCCTAGCGGAGTAGAAACTTCCATTTTTCTGTTCCATTCGAATATCCACGGCGGTAATATCCTTGAGTTGATCGAGTAAAAAATTACGCAATCCACCGTGATTTGCAGTTAAAATTTCCAGTGACTGTAAATTTGTACTCGAGAAATTGAGACTGAGTGCGGAACCTTCGCGGAGAAAAGAAACTTGCGTTCCAGGCAAAACATTTTCCCTAAAAACGATCACAACTTCCTGTTTCGCACCCCGAATGGCCTGGACAACCATGAGCCGTTCAATGATCTCATTTCCAATTTTCACAATGGGTTCGGCGGAAGCAACAACTTCCGAATCGGATACCCGGGCCAAAGCATTTAGGACTTGATCGCCCACAATTTGTTCCGAATTTTGGCTCACAATTGAAACGTCGCTCCGATCACCAATTATTTGTCCATCCCCTCCGTGAAATTCTCTATCCAATTTTCGATTTACCCCATCGCCGGACTTTTCGTTCTTCGCCAGCTGGCTCCGAATTGCCCCTTCTACGACTTTTTCCATGCCAGTGTCTTCCGAACGTTTCTGGGCTATTAGTTCCTCCGAATGCTTTCGAGTTACTCCTCCCAAATCCACGGTTTCATCGGCGGCAATTTCCCTTTTGCCAAGCTTTTCCGCAATCAGCTCTTCTGCAATTTTTTTCGCACCAATGTCCCCATCTTCCGGAATTTTCTGAGTTATTCCCAATAGTCCTTCCGAATCCTTGCGATCTGACTTCGCTAGATTTACGATTTCATTCGAAGCAATTTCCCTTTTGCCAAGCTTTTCCGCAATCAGCTCTTCTGCAATTTTTTTCGCACCAATGTCCCCATCTTCCGGACTCTTCTGAGTTATTCCAAACAGTCCTTCCGGATCCTTGCGATCTGATTTTGCTAAATTTACGGTTTCATTCGAAGCGATTTCCTTTTTGCCAAGCTTTTCCGCAATCAGCTCTTCTGCGATTTTTTTCGCACCAATGTCCCCATCTTCCGGACTCTTCTGAGTTATTCCCAATAGTCCTTCCGGATCCTTGCGATCTGACTTCGCTAGATTTACGGTTTCATTCGAAGCAATTTCCCTTTTGCCAAGCTTTTCTACGATCAGCTCTTCTGCAATTTTTTCCACGCCAATGTCTTCCGAACGTTTCTGGGTCATTAGTTCCTCCGAATGCCTTCGAGTTATTCCTCCCAAATCCACGGTTTCATTCGAAGCGATTTCCCTTTTGCCAAGCTTTTCTACGATCAGCTCTTCTGCGATTTTTTTCGCACCAATGTCTTCCGAACGTTTCTGGGTCATTAGTTCCTCCGAATTCCTTCGAGTTACTCCTCCCAAATCCACATTGGAGGTTAGGGCGGAACCCTTATCCTGGCGCGGTAAATTGCCTGAACGACTTTTTGTCGCAGTGTCAAAACCATTCAAAAGATTTTGCGATTTCATCTCCTCAGCGATGGCATCAACCAAAAATTTGGACATAATTTCGCCAGCAAATGTACCCCTTTCAGCGCCCAAAAGCCCAAAAGTTGACTCTGCCACTTCCGATCCGGAGTATTCTTCCCCCGCATCCTGCCTAGGCGCACGCTTTTTATCACTCTCCACCTTTTCACTCAGTAGCGATTGAAAACTTTTCACGTCGCAAATATCGAGTTGTTCCCTAGAACTTGCCGGCATATTATTCATATCCATCACTTTTCCCGTATTATTTGAACCGTTTGCACTAATTTTTATTTCACTCATTTTTCTATCCTTTCCTATTTTTTAACATAAAAATTTATTATTATCTTGGTTTTGTGGTAAAATCTTCCATTTCGGCATCCATTTGTCGCTCCTCTTCCTTTTGCATTTCTTCGCGCCAAACGTCTTTCATGGATTCAATTTTATCGATATTGCGTTCAGCCAACCGCAATTCTTCGCGACAGTTATCGAGATTTTCCTTCGCCTTATCGCAGGCCAGTATCGCATCCTCAACGCGCTTCTGATAATCAAATACGCGATTCTGAAGCTCCTTAACCATGAAATGTAAATTATCGATTTCCCGCTTATTAATGCTTTTTTTCAAAACTTGGTCGTAGAGTCGCCTCGTTTCCTTAACCACGAAAATCTTGTAATCTTCCAGCTCCTGTTTGGCTTTAACGAGTGCCTGTTCCGCTTCCTTAAGCAATTGCTGGGCCTGCTTTAGATTTTTTTCGGCGCGATCTTTGCGGATCTCTCGGACCCGCAGTAAATCGTCTAACTCGTATTTTTTCGCCATAATTACATGCCAACCACTTTCTTGAGCATCGCGACCGTTTCATCGAAGGTGTTAATGTCTTTCTGTCCCTGTTTTAAAAAATTATTACAGGCATCGATGCGATCGATGGCCTCATCGGTCACCGCGTCCGATCCCCGCTTGTATTCACCGATGCGCACCAATAGTTCCACTTCGCTGTATTTTGCCAAAATGTTTCTCAATTTTCCAGCCGCTGCCTTGTGGGAATCTTCCGCAATTGCACTCATACATCGACTGATGCTCGCCAAAATGTCGATGGCGGGATAGTGATTGGCGGACCCCAATTTTCGCGAAAGAATAATGTGGCCATCGAGAATGGAACGGGTTTCGTCGGCAATTGGCTCCGTCATGTCATCGCCTTCGACGAGTACGGTGTAGAGTGCCGTTATGGATCCCTTGGTCGATTGCCCCGCACGTTCCATCAATTTCGGAAGTGTGGCGAAGACGGATGGAGGAAACCCCCTCCTCGCAGGCGGTTCGCCCGCCGCCAATCCGATTTCTCTTTGGGCGCGGCCAAAGCGCGTTACCGAGTCCATCATCAGGAGAACTTTTCTATTTTGGTCCCGGAAATATTCCGCAATTGCCGTCGCGACGTATGCCGCTTTTAGACGTTCCATCGCCGATCGATCGGAAGTCGCAATTACCAATACCGCACGCTTCATTCCTTCGGGGCCAAGATCTTTTTCAATGAATTCGCGGACCTCACGGCCACGTTCTCCAATCAGCGCTAAAACACTAATTTCAGCTTCCGTATTGCGGATAATCTGTGCCAATAGTGTACTTTTGCCTCCACCCGCAGCGGCAAAGATCCCCAAACGCTGCCCTTCACCGCAAGTCAATAGCCCATCCAAAGCCCTGACCCCAAGGGATAGGGGAATGGAAATGGGCGCCCGTGACATCGCCGGCGGAGGATCATTGTAGACGGGATAGGACATTTGCGGTATAAATTCTCCCTTTTCCTCAACGGATTCGCTCGTTACGCGACCCAATCCATCCACGACTCGGCCGAGGAGGTCATCGCCGACGCCAACCATGTGGACATTACCCGTTGGAATCACTTCCGTCGCCGAAGAAACGCCGCGTAACTCTCCCAGTGGCGTCAAAATTGCCGCCTGCTTTTCAAATCCGACGACCTCCGTCCAAACTTCCGTATCTTCCCAGGGGGTTTTTAAAATACAAAGTTCACCCACCTTCACATGGGGAACCATCGCCTTAACGATCGTTCCAACAACCTGCAATACTTTCCCCTTCGTATTGACGGTCTTCGTTTCTTCGAGAAGCTGATCCAGTGAAACCGTAACACGCGCAAACGGATTTGAATCAATTATTTTTTTTTGTCCCTTGTCCATCCCCAATCCTTTCATTCATAGCATCGGTTTCGTTTTTCACCCATCTGGATTTTCCTTTTCCTCGGAGGTATCCGTTTGGGCTTCACCGGAAACTTCCGCACCCGTTTCCCCCATTTCCGGCGGAGCCACTTCCCCATTATTTTCGGCAGAAGAATCGCTTTTTTCGGCACTTTTATCCCCATCGGCTTCCAAAATAACGCTATCCGGCATCGCCTTTTTAAATGCCTTGGTAATGGATTCCAGCTGCACATCTAAACTCGCATCGACCACTCCGATATCGGTTTCCAAAATACAAGTTCCCGGCTTGAGGCGAGAATCCGGCATTACTTCCAAATAATCTACCGATCCATCGGATAAAATCTCCCGTAGACGATCGCGTACGGCTTGGGAATCCTGTGGCGAAACTTTCAAAACCGCTTCCCGTTGATTTTTGACCATTTTCAAAGCTTGGCGGACGATGTCGACGATCAATTCCTTTCTGTCAAAATCCCCGACGACCCGTTGCAGTGCCTTGATTACGAGTCCCACAATGCTGTTCTCCAATTGCTTGAAATTTTCGGAATTTTTTGCGGCGACTTCGATCAGTTGCTGGGTCATCTCCGATTTTCCCGTGGAATAGCCTTCCTCGTAGCCCCGCTTGGCTTCGCTCTCGTAGTATTTTTTTGCCTCCCCGAAAATTTGCTCCCGCTTTTTCACCGCCTCCTCGAGAATGGCCTCACTTTTTTCGTTGGCTTCCCCAATAGTTTGCGCTGCATTTTGATTGGCCGTTTCAATTAATTCATTGGCACGCACGTTTGCGACCTCGACGAAGGATGCGATTTGATGGTTCGTATCCTTCACCAATTTGTCGCACAACTGACTCGCATATTGGATCAAATGATCGTTTTCCCTATAGGCATGCTCGATGGCTTTCTCCGCTTCCAGATAGGCGCAATAATCCTCCCGTTTCAGAATTTTCTTCTCGGGCAATAGTTGAAATTTTTCTCTGCTAATGTGTAACATAATTAGGCCTTTATCATAGAAACAGCGGCGTTATCACTCCCCCTAAGTGCCCGCTTGACAACCTTACGTACGAAATCGAAATAGTGACCTGGATTGTCCACGCGATGGGCAAAATTCCACCCAAAGTTTCTAGGAAATTTCAAAGTAAAGCGCTGAGCAATTTCTCGGGGAAGCCCCGCCAAACTCATTTCAATGATCGATTTTCCCGTATTCCAAACGCGCTCGACCAATGTTTTGCCTTCCGCTTGAAAACGCTCAGCGACATCGGCTCTGATCATGAGTGATGCACTCCGCAGGGAAAATAAATAGGCGTCATTCCCCATGACATGTTTCAATTTCAGCAATTCACGCCCCAAAATAATCTTTCGAATTTGCTCGGAGAAACAAATTCCACCGATGTAGCAAATGATTCTTTGAATTTCATCGGCGGAAAGTAGGCACAGGCCGTAGCGTTTTTCCGAGAAATTGTACCAGCCCAAATTATCGATTTCCAATAAATGGCGCACGTACTCCAAAATTTTCCCACCGTATGTGGGCGATTGGGCTATGAGTTGGATCGCTTTTTTCTCCACCGTTTCGGGGAAAAAATCCGAATGCGCATAGGCTGCCATGCCATTGTTGAATTCGTAAATTACCGAAAATAATGGCCCATCGCTGTGCCATAGATTTGAAATATATGTTGCCGTTTCCATAGACCATCCTTCCCCTTAAATTTAATCGAATGACTCTTCTTTTTTCTCCGCTCCCGTCGCAGGCGGTGCATTGCCCATGTCCGTCGCTTCGGCTAAATTCTCCACCTGAACTTCTTTTTCCTTCTTCTTGCGATTCGCCGAAATAACAATCCAAATCATCGCAATTAGCAAAATCACGATTATCGCAATGAGCACACCTAGGAGTATGAAAAATTGCATTTTAGAAGCCTCCATCATATCAATCCCCGCAATCGAATATATGGTATCGCTCTTGCCCAGTGCCTTCGGTAGCGGTGGCAATGTTACCGGAAATAGGGAAACCGACACTTTGTCAAATTCCAAGCCCTCGACGCTGTTTGAAACCAAATATTTGATTTCTCGAACGGAATCTTCCACCGTCGAATCCTGGCGGTATGCGATGAAAACTGAGGCGGATGAAGGTACCGTTTTTTCGGCGTAGGGATCGTTATCGGGAAGTACCACATGAACTCGCGCCTTCAATACCCCGGGAATTTTACTCAGCGTCAATGCGACGCCTTCACCCAGTGCATTCATAAAGCGTATGCGTTCCTCCAATGGCGAAGACACCAATCCCGTCTTTTTGAAAACATCTCCCAAGGTCTGATATTTTGGCAACGGATACCCGTGCGCTCCCAGCAAATCAATTGCCGTCGAAAAATTTCCAACGGAAAGTGACAATGCACAGCTTTCTTTCCCGATAATTTTCGCCGACGAAATGCCATATTGCTTCAATATGGCGATCATCTCATTCACCTCACATTCCTCTAAGTTGTTAAACAAAGTTACGGAACCACAGCCCGACAACAATAAACTCAGTAACACAAAAAATACATTTAACCATCGGTTACATTTTTCCCCTTTTCCATCCATACGAAATGGCATTATGTTGAAGTAAATTTTTAGTCAAATCTTAAAATAAAAAATTTGTGTTTTAATTGAAGAAGATTGGCACGGTCGTATGCAGAACAATACAAGTCACCGCAGCGGCGGCAACATCGTCGATGACAATCCCCAGCCCTCCCTTCAAATCTTGAAGAGATCGGATTCCCAGAGGCTTAACGATATCAAAAAAACGGAACAATAGAAATCCATAGAAAAGAATTTTCCAGGTCGCCACCTGGGGGATAAAACGTCCGATGCCGCAAAAACACAGCGGCATTGCACAGAATTCATCCAAAATGATACGGGATGGATCCTTTTCTCCAATGCGTATTTCTGCTTCGCCGCAGAATAATATGCTCATAAAAATTGACAGCAAAATCAAAACCGAAAATTGAAAAAAAGTGCTATTCCAAAAGCAAACGGTATACCAAATGAGCCCGGCCAATGAACCGATGGTTCCCGGCATCCATCGCCCCCGTCCCAATGTGCCCAATGTGGCGACATTGACGACCCATTTCGTCGGCAGCAGCCGGAGAATCCGTATCATGATTTGGCCTCCATCTGTTCTTCGAATAAATACTTATAGCGTTGGATGTAATAATAGCCCGATGAAATGGTCAAATAGGTCGAGATCCAGAATAAAATCAACGCCACTCCATGGATGAAATGACCAAACCATTCCGGAAAAAATGTCAAATCCTGCACAATTGCCCGCCAAAGTATGAAAAATCCAATGGTTACGATCTGCATAACCGTTTTCACTTTTCCAACGCGTTCCGCCACAATAACAATGGTACGACTTGCCGCCACCAGGCGTAAACCGGTCACCAAAAATTCACGGCCGACAATAATGAGAACGAAAAATAGAGCCCAGCGTGGCAATATTCCCAGAACAAGAATGGATATGAATAATCCGACCATGAAGACCTTATCCGCCAGGGCATCCATGAATTTACCGAATGTGGACACGATGTCGCAACGGCGGGCCAAATAACCATCCAACCAATCGCTCAGCGCTGCGACCAAATAGACTAAAAAACAGAGCGTTGAACCAAATGGTATGCGAAAGTACATTAGCCCAACAATAATAAAAAGCAAAGGTATGCGCGAGAGCGTTACATAATTCGCAATATTCACGATTTTACTTTTTTACTGGGGCTGCAGCCGTTGCAGTTTCTTCCCCTTTAGGCTTCGATTGAATCTCGGATTTCGGTTGATCCGCATTCAAAACAGCGATTACACTATCGGTTACGTCCAAGGAATCTGCCGCATAGAATAGTACCGGATTGTCGGCATCAAAGAGCAACGAAATTCCCTTTTCTTTGGCAACATCTTTCATCTTTTGCTTAATCATTGTTGAAATTTTCGACCCTTCATCCATTTTTGTTTTAGTGATGCGATTCTCGGAATTCGTTTTAAAATCTCTAATGGCAAGTTCCTTTTGTCTAAGAATCTCTAATTTTTCATCCGCCTGAACTTTCCTCTTCTTTTTAGCCTCCTCCGTCAACGCCGGGTTTTGCGATTCTTCCAATAATTTTTCGTATTCGCCACCCATTTTTTGAAACTCATTTGCCATGGAGAGCAATTCCTTTTGCGCCGCATTGAACTCGCTCGAGAGCGTTTCGTTAAGTTTCCTAATTCTGTAATACTCTCCCGTAATTTTCAGCGAATGGACGATGCCTATTTCCTGGGAAAATTTAGCCGTCTCTGCCACGGAATTATCCTTTTTCGCCGTAGAATCAAAAGCCAATAGACACATCAAACCCGAGCCCAATGCTCCCATAAAAATAACTAACTTTTTCATACCTTTTCTCATTTCAAAAAACTACCAAATTTTTTCCACAATCGCATCCGCTAGACCATAGGCGATGGCCTCCTGCGCATTCATATAAAAATCCCGATCCGTATCCTTTTGAATCTTTTCAAGGGGCTGCCCGGAAGCCTCGGCGAGGATGCGATTCATCTCCGCACGCGTCTTCTCCATCTCCTCCGCCTGAATGCCGATATCCACCGCCGGAGCATGGAAACGTCCGGAAATCAATGGCTGATGAATCAAAACCCTCCCATTGGGAAAGAGGAAGCGATTTCCCTTTTTTGGTCCACATAGTAATATGGACCCCATACTCGCCGCCAAACCGGTCACGATGACCTCAATGGGGGACGAAATCAGTTTCATGGTATCGTAAATAGCCATTCCAGCGGTAATGGATCCACCGGGAGTATTGATAAAAAACTGAATTTTTTTCCCCGGATCCGTAAGCTCCAGATAGAGCAATTTCTCCGTAATATCCTTCGCAGAGGAATCATTTACCGAACCCCATAGGAAAATTTTCCGTTCTTCGAGAAACTTTTTTTGAATCACAAACAAATGATTACCCTTGCTTGCCCTATCTTCCATTTCATCGTCATCCTCGTCGTCATCATTGTTCTCAAACATCACTATCTCCTCCAATTATTCAAGGAATATGGAATACAAAATCAATAAAATATTACAAAAAACTTGACTTTAGGAAAAAAAATCATGGACATAATCCAGGATTAGTAATACTAATTGACGCATTCTATGAGAAATGATTATTTACAGGCAGCCCAAAATATTATTAAAGATCCCATGATTCTAATCAACGTCGTTTCGAAAAGGGTTAAACAATTGAAATTTGGAGGGCGTCCCCTTATTTTTTCCCTGGAAAAATTGGAACCGGAGGACATCGCTCTGCGGGAAATTATTGAAGGAAAGATTTCCTACGAACTCTATGCGAGGAAATAGTTTTGACTTTTCCATGTGGTTGACTATTATCTAACATGGTTAAAAATTCGGATGCCCTTGAGATTAGAAATAGAAAAGTTTCCCATGACTATGTCATTGGGGATACCTATGATGCGGGCATTGTTCTTCAGGGCACGGAGGTGAAATCCATTAAATTGGGTCACGCGCAAATTGGGGAAGCCTTTGTTCGCGTCGACAAAAAGGGTGCGCTCGTTCTCTTTAATGCGCAGGTCGATGAATATGCCTTTGGCAATTTATCGAACCACGAAGCGAAGCGCCAGCGCCTACTTCTCCTCCATCGCCGTGAAATTAAAAAAATCCGAAATGCGATTGAGAGGGATGGATTCTCCGCAATTCCCCTAAAAATCTATATTTTTCACGGTCTCATAAAGCTCAAATTTGCCCTCTGTAAGGGTAAAAAACTCTACGACAAGCGCCAGGATCTCCGCCAACGCACCGAATTGCGAGAAGCGGAACGCTTTTTAGCCCATCGCCACCGCTAATTTATTCCCCTTAGCAGGAATAAGGAAATTAGACAAACGGAAAAAATCTTAATAGAAAATGGAAAAATTGCAAAATTAGCCAAAATTTTTAGCACACCCTACTCCCTCCCTATGCCTTCCAGCCTTGGAAGGAATTTTCCAACTGTCAATTATTTTTCATGGACATTTCTTTTTCAATGGAAATGCGAACGGTGAAATAAAATGAATTAAGGGTTTCTAATTTCGCTTTTACGCTGTTTTTTTCATATTTTCTATTTGCACCGGGATAGTCCATTTTTCAATTCCCCGAAGGTTATCCAACTAACTATGAGTGACATAGCCATGGAAGCCTAAAAAAATAGGCTCTCTTTTTTTATTACCTCCACCAACTTTTGAGTTTCCACTAATTTTTGGCGGAGAGAGAGGGGTTCGAACCCTCGATACCATCGCTGGCATGCCGGTTTTCAAGACCGGTGCAATCAACCTATTCTGCCTATTTTTTCCTGCCTTTTGGCTGTCGAAGCGAAAATATATCGCAGCATTTTGTCCGTAAAAAAACAAATAATTGCAGAAAAATATAGTCCGCATCGCTGTTAGGGGATGCGGAGGAAAATTTTTATTTATATCTACTTATTTATAATAGAAAAAAGAAATATTGCGCCCAATAACCTCGGCAACTCTAGTTAACATATTTCCACAATTATAATTGGAACACGGCTGAAATCGGGAATGCAATTCTATGAGCTTTGGCGGTTGAATCGCAAAAGAGAAATTTTCTTTCTTCGGTTCCGGTGGACCAAGAACATAATACCATTTATCAATATGATCAAAAATACAAATAGGTTCCGTATGCATACACGGCCATATGTTGGAATGCAGCAGTAGAGAGCGTTTATCTTGCAATATTTCTACTTCCGTTACCTCTTCCAAATTTTCCTTAATGCTTTTGAGCCGAGCACTTGCCTCTTTTTTAGCTTCTCTCCATGCTACACATTTGTCGTCATAAAAATAACTCATTGTCCTAAGATAAGACTCCGCCATTTGAACATAGGAAATTAATAACTCTTTTTGTTCATCCCAAGTTCCAGCTTCACCCCTTAAAACATTAGCGTTAAAATTCCCCTTCATTTTTCGTTGGTAAACCTCCCAAAAACATTGACTTCCTCCTTCACTGTCAGCAGGCCTATTGGTGGGAACCGGAAAAAAATAATTAACATATTTCCTTCCTTCACACAGCAATACGTTACATTTGTCACTATATGCCGCTGAACGAATTTTTATTCTCAATACTTTGACTTTCTGGTGTATTATTTGACCGATAAAATACGCTTAAGCTACCTTCAGACTTTGCATTGATGCAAAAAAAACCAAAAAAAGAAATAAAAAACGCCGAATAAATTGAAACTTTTCTTATATTATTTTTCATTTTCTACCCCCAAATACACGTACGCAAGGTTATAATAACTAGCCGATTTCATAATTTTCATACCTTCTTTCTTCATTGTCTCAAAATTCGTGAAATCCAAAACTTTTTCCTCCCCATAAACGGCTTTCCATAGGCCTTCTAAAGGTGCCAAATCTTGCTCAAATAGAATTTCAGCATTAATCAACATGATTGCCAAACTATATCGAAACCCTCCAAGCGCTTCCATTTGGGAAATCTGTTCCGCAGTTTTACCATCAAAAAGCTCTATCCATTGCTTACAGAGTTCTGAGAAAAATTGAAAATTCTCCTTATCGGTAAGTGACCTGCCTGCAATTTCGTAGGATAGATTCTCAAGGATACCACAGATATTTCCCCACATTTTGAAATTTCCCCATACTTCCATAATTTTTGCGTCCCTCTCGTTAATCCAATCTCTTGCGGCTTGAATTTCTTTTTCCTCTTCTTCTTCTTCTTCTTTCACTTTTGCTAACCATTGCTCCTTTGCTGTTTCTAAATGCTTTTTTGCTGTTTCTAAAAATTCAGGAAAAGTAGATACTTTTATTTTATTGTCCATTGAAAAGGACTTAAACCATTGACGCATATTTTCTAAAAATATTTCTTCTCCTTGGCTTTGAATTTGAAAAGACGATTCAGAAGGCAACAAAGACGCTGACACTCCAGAAGAACAAAGAAAACCGACATTCAATAAATATTTAAACTTAATCATAAATCTATGGTAGCACGGTCATCATATTTTTCCAGATGTTTCGTCGAAAATATGGGCAAATGGCAATTTTGACAAATTTCTAACGATACAGATGCACTAAACCCAACTATTTTGGCGGAGAGAGAGGGGTTCGAACCCTCGATACCATCGCTGGCATGCCGGTTTTCAAGACCGGTGCAATCAACCACTCTGCCATCTCTCCCCTTAAATTAAAACTCGAAAAACTCGGAAATGCCGATTTTCAAGGCCGGCGCAACCGATTGCCATCTCTTTCCTTGGAATTAAAACTCGGGATGTAGTTGCAAAAATTCCTCCGCCGCAACTAAATCCTCCGGCGTATCAATGCCCAGAGCGGCCTCATCCGTTCGAATGCATTGGATGGAAATGCCGTTTTCCAATAGGCGTAGCTGCTCCAGTCGTTCGGCTTTTTCCAGAATACCTTCCCCTAGAGAAGGATATTGGGACAAAATTTTCCTGGAATAGCCGTAGACACCGATGTGTCCCCAAAATTGATGGTGGGTCGGCCACCGTTCCCTTTCCGAAATGTCCCTGAGGAATGGAATCGGGTGCCGTGAAAAATAAATCGCACGATCCCGTGCATCCAAAACAACCTTTACGCGATTGGGATTAAGCAGCGCTTCGGCGGAAGCTATGGGATAGATTGCCGTCAATGCATCCCCGTCGAAATTTTTGGCAACGGAAATCATTTCGCCCAATAAGCTTAGGGAAATAAAGGGCTCATCGCCCTGCACATTTAGAATAAAATCGCCCGCCAATTTTTCCCTGGAAAAAACAATGCGCTCCGTTCCCGATGCACAATCCGTCGGCGTCAAAATTCCCCTAAATCCCCACTGGGAAACCAGTTGCAAAACTTTACCATCGTCCACCAGTGCGACAATCTCGTCAACGGTTTGAAGTCGCCTTAGGCGCTCTAAAACACGGCGTAAAATGGGAACACCCCCCAAATTTTGCAAAATTTTTTGCGGAAAACGGGAGGATTGTAGCCGCGCTGGAACTATAACACTAACTTTCATTGAAGCAATAAAACGAAACTACATCCGAAATAATCGTTATAGAGATAGGACAAAATCCGAAAATAGAAGCTACGCTCCCCACAAACGTTTTTTATGGCGATTTGCCTTCGAACGCTTACTACGCTTATGTTTATTCATTTTTAATCTACGTTTTTTCTTTAAATTTCCCATAATAATTGGAGTTAAAACGAATAGTAGGACTACAAAAGCGATGCTCCAAGTAAAGCTTATTTTTGAATATTTTCTCAAAATAGGCCATTCACCGCAATGGAATTTTCTGGCCTAGAACTAAAAATTTACAAAAGTGTAAAATAAAAAACCTCCCTGGGGAGGTTTTTCTGTGCCATGAAAATTAAAAATCAGGCCTGTTTCTCAGATTTTTCAGTAATTTCCTCAACGCGATGGCTTAGCGCTTTCACGGAAAATATCCACAGGGAGCAAATGACGATGAAGATTGTGAAGGTGTAGGGGGCAATGGTGAAATAGGTAGACGATGGAATGAGTAGCAGCAGGGATTGAATCCAGGCACCACCCGCCTTTCCAAATCGTCCGCCCACCACTTCGACAACGGCTTTTCCCTTTACCTTCATTTCCTCATCCAGGGGAATATAAGCCATCTCTTTCGTTAGATCGAATAGGGCGTATTTGACGGCTTTGGATACGGCAACGACGCAAGCACCCAGCATGACCGCACAAAATATGGGAGTTGTGCTCAGCGATTCGAGGAAAGGGGTCAAGGCTTTCCCGAAGAGGACAAAAATAAAAAATGAAGCCCCCAGCATTAGGAGAATGACGGGTGTTGCTAGGGCGGCCGTAAACCAACGGCAAATGCGAAGAATATTACCCCCCACAATGAGCATCACCATGGAAGCGATGCCTCCGTAGAATGTAAATTTATGCATAAAAGCGGTGTAATCGTTTGGATTCGAATATTGGAGCCCTATTTGTTTTTTCCATAACCCCTCCACCAAATTGACACTTGTGCCATAGCACACGACGAGCGCCGTAATGAGGGCCAGGTAGGGGGAAGTTACAATGACTTTAAGACTCTGCCACAGTGGCATTTTTTTCTTAGTTTTACCGGTATTGCCGGGGAGTTCCGGTTTGTCGTAGAAACGCTTATCCGTTAGGACACATTTATAGATCCAACGATAGATCAGCATGGTGAAAATCCCCAGAACGACGACAATGCCCATCATCCATTTTAGTGAAGTCCCCCAGGCGTCGACGCCCGCTGGAACTTTCGTGCGAATATTCGAACACCATTCACCCACTTTGCCCTCCAATAGAACGGAAATTTGTGCCATCAATGCAAAAAACGCATACATTCTCTTCGCTTCGGCGGTTTTTGTAATTTGATTAGCAAATTGCCAAAATGAAAGAGCCAGAAGCGCCGACCCCCAAATTTCCGCCAAAATATAGAAGAGGGAATAGGACCAATTGCCGATAATTGCAATGGGCCAATGCAAAAAACTGGGGGCACTTGCACGCCAACTGACTATGGTTTCCCGAGAAAAATGCAAAATATCGAGATGGGGATAGATGAAAAATGCAAAGCAACCAAAAAATAGGATAAATGGCGTTAGCGTCGCATAGAACAGATGCTCATTGGAAAGAATATTACTCGCCTTTGTATAGAAAAGAATGAAAAGAATTGCCGCCGGCGCGACGCAATAGCCTTTCAAAAAGGGAATAACTTCAGCGCCCGAGCCTGTGACAATAAGTGAATCCTTAATATTCCTCAAACAGGTATAATTAAAGAGAATACAAAAAAACATAAATCCCATGGGAATTGCTTTTTTGAGCTCGTACGCATAGAGAGGAAAAAAGATGCGTCGCATTTTTCCAAATTCTTGACCATTTCCTTGAATATTATCAGCCATAGCTTACCTTTTATTCCTAAAGTATAAAGCATTAAAATTTAATTCAAGTTAAATGATCTTTTGAGTAAAAATTTTTTTTATAGTGATTGGATTATCAACTAACGAGATGATTGCACGGATCAAAGAAAACGATAAAAAAGTAAGGAGAATTTATTAAAGAAATCAAAAAAACGGAAAAAATTACAAAAAAAAACAACAAATCAGGCAATCCGGAAAACGAAAGCGTCAGTAAAATTTATTTCATTTTTCACAAAAAAAAAACTTGACAGGTTTCAAAAATTGTAGGATGGCTATATTCATTATGAAACAAAAATTATTTTCAAATTTCTTGTTGCTAACGTGCATAACTTGCGCAATAGCCCCTTTGGACTTGAACGCCGCGGCTCCGCATTTTACTCCTACCAGTCCGTTGGTGTTGAAATCTACGCCTGCTGATAATCTTTTAAAATCGCTGGAAGCCTTAGAGAACGAAATAGGGAAGCTTATAAGGAATAAGAAAGACTCCGCAGAGTGTGTGCCTTTACAGGAAGATATGAAGATGCAGTTGAAATATATGTCCTATGTACTGAAAAATATAGATCAACAGAGTCAAGATACGATTTATAATGCGACTGGGTGGGCATTGAAGTACTTTACTTTTATCTTAGGTAACCTAGAAGGAGAATTAGCTGATCCAGCGTTTTCTATCTTGGCTAATCTGCAGCAAGTACAAAATACCTTAACTTACATTTCTAATCAATTCCAAGAATACAAGGCTGAAATACAAAAGCGCAGTGAAGATTTGAAGCTAATGAAAAAATGTAAAAAAATAAAAAATGAGTTAAACGATTTATTAAAAGTTTTTATTTCCCATTCCATTGATTCGTCAAAGGGTTTGTTTTGTGATGTTTCCCAATCGGCGGGCGTCATTCCTGCCCTTTATTTGGCTAATGCAAATAATAAAGATATCAACGGAGATTCTCGTTTGCAGACCGGCCTTAGCGAGCAAATTGAAGGGGACCTTGTTAAGGAAATGCGATCATTTATTAGTGACAAAAATTTGTATTTTGAAGACTGTGAAAAGGAGCATGCACATTTTATTGAAATGCTCACTGCGAAGAAGGGGCCGAATCACTCCAGAGCTTACTGGATTGCCTCCGGTAATATAATAGAAAATTTCGAGAATGATTTAGTGGCTCCAGCCATAGTCAATTTTTTAACTCAATGTGATTTTAAAGATACTGATGAGCTTT
>JAIRYA010000031.1 GCA_031268005.1 Puniceicoccales bacterium
GGGACAGACTGAGCAATATCGGTAATTTTGCCGGAGAACATCAATTAACGACCCTATTATCCCTAAAGGACAGAGATATAGTTATTACGAAAAAATGCTTTGAAAATTTGCAACAATCCCAAACAGCCCCCTTGGTTGTCAACCTCTTCGAAGGAAGAAATTTAGCAATTTTCACAAAAGAAGCAATCGATTTCATCACAAAACAATTGAATTCTCCATCGTCGGAAAATGAAAAAAATATTTCGAACAATTTCACCTTTGGAAGGGATCTGATTGTGGAATTTTTTAGCAATACAAATGGAAAAATTCCCTATTTAAAATCACTATTGCCGGAAATTTCAAAAGATTTAGACGATTTTATAAAACAAGATCCCAAAGAAACCCCCTTTCTAAAAGCGGTGCAGTTCCATGAACGTCTCAATGAACGTCTCCAATTTCTATATCAAGGGATCGTAAAAGAAGACAGCACGATGATTGATTGCGCTTTTCTTAGATTTATCAATGGCATTATAAAGGCTACCAACAGGATTATTTCCCATGCGGTGGCAAAAGATATTTCCCTTAAATACAAAAAAACTGCCCAGGGCGATCTTTTAAAAACAACGGATACCTCTTCGGTCTCTCTAGGAGCTGGAATTGATTTTTTGGGTGCCAATTTAAGTGCCGGTATCAACTATGAAAGCAAAAGCGGGGCGGGAGCAAATTCCCTCTACGAAGAATCAAAAACATTGGGCATATCCCTAGGCGCCAGCGGAAATATTTCCAAAGCACTTGAAGTCAGCGGAGCCCTAGATGGAAAATTAACTTTTACGGATCTTTACTTTTCCATTGAACAATATTTAGATTCAAAGGGAAAGATAAAGGGAAACAAAAAAGCTCCTCTGAAAATTTTATCAATTTCTCGCAAGGAATTACATAGGAAAGAAAAAGAACTGCGGAGAAATTTCAAAGACATTGAAGGTTATTTGAAAATGCTTGGAATTCTTCCCATAGATGTAACCATCGAATTGCCACCAAATACGAAAAAGGGCAAGGAAATAACTAGAAAAGATCTCACGGGAAAAATCTCCGTCTCGGCGAAAGCTTTTGAGTCGCTTGGATTTACTATTTCTAAGAGTATCAGTGGAATGAGTTATCAAAAAATTTCCCCCTACCTATCGTTGCTCAATGACGATTGTTCACCAGCAAACAATTTAACTGCGAAAGACATAGAAGAAATTATAGGAAAAAAATATGACTTCACGGGAAAAATATTTGAATTTTCCCAAAAAGGATCCTCACTCAACGATAGATCCACTGAATTCTCTAAACTTTTTGAAGATACGATTGCAATGGACAGCATACTCTACGCACTTCTTGGCGATTTGCGTGGCTACGTTTCCGTTCTGCAAGATTTAGCAGCAACGAAAAATTCAGCGGAAGAACTGACTAAAAGAAAACATGCCTTCGAAGCCAGACTTTCCCCTTCCCCTACTTCTTCTTTCAAAGGTCGCCGAGGTCGCCTTGGAGTTTTAAAGACCTTCATCGTAACCGTTGCCAATCTTAGGCAGTATGCGGATTCCGAAGAAAAAATTGCTTCATTTCAAAAAATATTCCTTGAGCTGAGAAAATTAGCGGCACATTTGGAATTTTCAAAGCGCAAAAAATCACGGAAAGGCACCTTTAGTCAAGAATCGGCATATGGCAGAAATAATGGATTTTCGGCAACCAATACCATACTATTAGCCGGACTTACTGCCTGCGAAATTGAGTATACCTATGACAATGTCTCGGGCAGTCCCATTCTAGAAGAAAATGGCGAAACTCAATCAATTTCAATAAAATTGCCCCTAGCCCTCATGGAACCAAAGGTCATAACCGGCATTAACAATTATCTGCAAAATTGGCTAACGGATAAAGATGAAAAAATTCAAACTTTGAAGAACGGCATCATTAGTGCCCTCGGTATCTACCTAACAAAAGAACCTTTAGATTTAACAAGTCTTGGTTTAACGAAAGATTTTACCCCCTTTATTTCCTGCAGCACAAAAATAAATACAAACTACCTAAAAATTGATAAAAAAAGCAAACAAAAACCCCTTCCCGGACAAGAAAAATGTATTAGCAAAGAGTCCTATTGGGCGCATCTTTTCTATCAACGCACAAAGACAATTAAATTGGGAGCCAAAGCTAAGGTTCCAACTGGACCTGTGAAAATTACGGGAAACGTTTCCAAACAAACGAGTACGACAGCTCGCGATCTTGGAACGAATAGCATTGCCTATCCTTTGTCGAGATTTAATGTTTGGCAGATGGAATTTGGCAACAATGAAAAAGGGAAGATAAGCCTCGCATGGGAAGGTCTGAAAAACAATAATAAAAATGTATTTTCTGAAATTTTAAGAAATTTAGCAAAGGAAAACTCTCCCGTTTCCTATGAATTGCAGTGCCTTTACAATGACAATTTGGAAAGCATTAAGTCCTCAAAGTCAAAGAAAAAATTAGAGAAAAAATGCCAAAAACTTTTCAAAACCTTAGTCGATGCCTGCAAAAATTTTTCGCAAAATGGGAACAACTATCAAGAAGCCCTCGATGCCTTGGATAAGGTCTTAAAATTCAATTATCAACATAGCTTTTTACCCCATTTTAATGGAGCATTTTCACTGCACCAAGAGTCATAAATTTTAAAATATAATAATTTATTTTGGCTTTTGTTAAAATTTCACTATTATTGGAATCGGGATGGGGAATGTCGTGTGTATTATTATGGGCGGAGGGCGAGGGACGCGACTGTTCCCCTTGACCAAGGATTGCTGTAAACCGGCCGTTCCCCTCGCAGGAAAATACCGCCTCGTCGACATCCCCATCAGTAATTGCATCAACTCTGGATTTAAAAATATCTATATCCTAACACAGTTTAATACGCGATCGCTCCATACCCATATCAATAATACCTATAAATTTGATAATTTTGGTGGCGGTAAGATTGAAATTTTTTCTGCCGAGCAGACTTCGGATGGCATCGGCAATTGGTACGAGGGAACCGCCGATGCGGTGCGTAAAAATCTTCGCTACTTTGGCAATAATTCGGATGACCTCGCCGTTATTCTTTCCGGGGATCAACTCTATCGAATGGATATCGCGAAACTGGTCCAACACCACATCGATACCTCCGCCGATGTCACCATTGCAGCCAAAGCCATTGCCAATAGCAAGATTTCTTCCTTCGGTGTTTTGCGCATTAAAAATGATTTTTCCATCGCGGAATTCGTCGAAAAACCGACCAATCCGCAATTGATCGATTTATTTACGCTCAAAGGGACGCTGCGCCAACAACTCAAAGACCAGACGGAAACGCCCTATTCTCTGGCTTCCATGGGGATTTATGTTTTTAAAATGTCCATATTGCAGGAGGCACTCAATAGCCACGGCAGCGATTTCGGGCGGGAAATTATTCCCGAATTATTGGGAAAAGTGGCCATAAAAGCCTACATTTTCGACGACTATTGGGAAGACATCGGAACCGTCCGCTCCTTCTTTGAAACGAATTTGATGCTGACGAATTTGATTCCCGATTTCAATTTCTTCGATGATTTGAAACCCATTTATACGCAACCCAAGATATTGCCTGCTGCCAAGGTGAATGCCTGCAATATGTGCGCCACACTGATCGCCGATGGAACCATCATTTCAAATTCAAAGCTTCACCACTGCATTGTCGGCGAGCGCTCCATTATTCGCGATCACACGGATCTGGAGAACGTGCTCATGATGGGAGCCGACCACTTCGATGAAAATTCGAAAAATACCAACGTGCCTCCCATTGGCATCGGAGAAAATTGCGTCATTAGGGATTGTATCATTGACCAAAATGTCCGCATCGGAAATAATTGCAACCTCTCCCCCCATGACAAGCCCCGCACCTTTGACTATTCCGATGACATCTATGTCCGCGATGGCATACTGTGCATTGGGAAAAATGCAATTATTTACGATAATACCATTTTTCAATAGTTGACATCTTGAAAATTTATATTATTATTGCGCCATTAATTTATAAATCTCTGTTTTGAATTCACTTTTATACATTATTTATCAACTGGTTATGCTCAATTTAGCATTGCCAGAGGGTTCTACTCTTGGAAATTGGAAAATTGGAGAACATTTAAAAATGTTAAGTGAAAGTATTAATTTTTTAAAAAACAAAAACTACGAAGAATTTGTGGAAGATGGGCGTCTTATTGTATCGCCCGAAGCCGCTTTTTTATTCGATCGTATCTGGGAAAAAACGGCGCAAAAAGGCGCTAGAAAAATTGTTTTCCCGGAGCAAATCGTTTGGGTCAACGGGGCTCCCGGAGCCGGAAAGGGAACCAATACGCGCGATATCATGCGTGCCTTGCGAATTCCCAGGCACCCCATCGTGATTAGTGATCTTTTAAATGACGAAAAATTTAAGCAAAAAATCGATCGGGGAGAGCTCATTGACGATGAGGAGGTAACCCTACTGCTTTTTGAGAAAATTTTTGAAGAGACGCGTGGCAAGGGCATCATTGTGGACGGCTTTCCGCGGTCGAAGATTCAAGTCGAATTCATAGAATTATTGCAAAAAAAATCGGAAAAAACTGTCCCCATAAAAATGGCTTCCGTTATTCTTCTCATCGATGAAAAAACCAGTATTCAACGGCAGTTGTTCCGGGGACAGATCGCCATAGAAAACAATAAAAAAGTGGCACAGGAGGGGGTCGGTCAGCTCATGGAGGTTCGAAAAACTGATAGCAATCCCGACATTGCCCATGCGCGCTACAATACGTTCTACGAGGAGACCTACGAAGCCATTAAATTGCTCAAAAGATTTACCGACCACTACGAGATCGATGCCAAGGGTTCCTTCGATGAAGTAAGGGAACGTATTTTCGAAAAATTGAAAAAAGGGTTGCCTGATAAATAAAATATTTATTTAAAAACAGGCATGTCCCGACT
The DNA here is from genome assembly GCA_031268005.1 of Puniceicoccales bacterium. GTDB lineage: Bacteria > Verrucomicrobiota > Verrucomicrobiia > Opitutales > LL51 > LL51. The sequence continues at coordinate 4,960 of JAIRYA010000031.1, forward strand.
ACCCGACATTGGACCGTTCGAACAAAAATTTCAGGAATTAGATGGGCAGTTATTGGGCCCTGATTTTTTTTCCGATCGGCGAAGGGCGGCCCAAATTTCTCGGGAACACCAGCAATTATCTTCCCTATTGGAAAAATATCACACCCATAGTCGGGCGCTCGAAGAGGTGCGAAATAACCAATTATTGATCGACGATGGCAACATAGACGCCTCCATAAAGAAACTCGCCATGGAAGACAACGAAGCACTTGTGGAAAAAATTAGAGCGCTCGAAGATCACATTCTCATCGACATGTTACCGCCGGATAAAAATAACTCGCGCCATACGATCATCGAAATTCGTGCGGGGACCGGGGGCGATGAGGCAAGTTTATTTGCAGCGGATCTCTTTCGCATGTATGCCATGTATGCGGAACGGGTCGGCTGGAAAATCGAACTGATGGGTTCGAGCCCATCGGAGTGCGGAGGATTGAAAGAAATTAGCTTTCTAGTGCGCGGCGAAGAAGTTTTTGGGCGATTGAAATTTGAGAGCGGCGTGCACCGCGTCCAACGGGTACCGACGACGGAAGCCAATGGCCGCATTCACACTTCCGCCGCAACGGTGGCCATTCTCCCCGAGGCGGAGGAAGTCGATATTCAGATTGCACCGGAGGACCTCGAAATTTCCGTATGCCGAGCGAGCGGACCGGGGGGGCAAGGGGTTAATACCACCGATTCCGCAGTCCAAATTATTCACAAACCGACGGGCATGATGGTGACCTGCGCCGATGAGCGTTCCCAGCAAAAAAATAAGCTAAAGGCACTGACGGTGCTGCGTTCCCGGCTGCTCCAGCAAAAGGAGGAAGAAGAACGGCAAAAATATGCTGAAAATCGCAAGAATCAGGTGGGATCAGGGGACCGTTCCGAGCGCATCCGGACCTATAATTTTCCACAAAATCGCCTCACCGACCATCGAATTGGATTGACGCTTTACAGTTTGTCCCAGGTCATGGACGGCGATCTCGATGCACTGCTCGACGCCCTCCTTCGCGATGACTCCAAGAGGCGAATGGAAGAACTTTTGCAAAGGCAAAAATAATTACTTACATGAGAAAAAATTAAAAGAATTGAGTGGAAACGTTAAAATATGAATGGAAAACAAAAAACTCAAATTTAGCTAAAAAATCCCGGGAGCTTTTATTTTGTGATGGAAAATTTTATTTAAAAAAAATTTTGACAGAATGGAATTTTGCCTCAGATTTCATGTAGCCGGATGATCGAAATATCAATTAGTAATTTGGTGAAACAGTTTCAAGGAAATGTTGTTTTGAATGACATTAATTTACAAATTGGAGCCGGGGAATTATTTTTTTTACTCGGACCAAGTGGCTGCGGCAAAACGACGCTGCTGCGCACAATTGCGGGATTCTATTCGGTCGATTCCGGAAAAATATTCTTTGGAGAGAAGGAAGTGACAAAACTTCCTCCCCATAAGCGTAAAACGGGAATGGTTTTTCAAAGCTATGCGCTTTGGCCCCACATGACCGTTGAACAGAATGTCGCCTTCGGCTTGCAGCAAAAAAAAGCTAAGAAATCGGAAATCATAGGGAAAGTCGGTGAAGCTTTGGAGAATGTACAAATGCTACCCTACGCATCGCGAAAACCCAATGAATTATCGGGGGGGCAACAGCAACGCGTCGCCCTGGCCCGTGCCCTTGTGGTGCGGCCCCGCTGCCTCCTATTGGATGAACCCCTTTCCAACCTCGATGCCCAGCTGCGCAATGAGATGCGGATCGAAATTCGCCGAATCAGTAAGGCGTATCATTTGACCTCCATCTATGTCACCCACGACCAAAAGGAAGCACTGTCCATCGCCGATCGCATCGCCGTCATTGAGAAGGGAAAAATTCGCCAAATCGCTTCCCCATTGGAGGTTTACAAGCGCCCGAATAGTTGCTTTGTCGCCAATTTTATCGGCGAGACAAATATCATCGATGGCGTCGTGATACGGAGGGGAGCCGATGAGGCCTTCGTGCGGACAAAAATCGGCAATTTTCGGGGAATGATCGACGGCAAAGATGACAAAATCCGGACGGGAAATGGGGTGAAAGTTTTGATTCGTCCGGAGAGCATTAAACTTGAAAGCCTTCCCACGGAAGAGAATTGCGTAGAGGGAATGATCGGCCATTCCACCTATTTCGGTGAAGTGGCCCATTATTTGTTTGAAAAAAATGGCATACAGTTGCGCATTTCGGAGCTCAATCCCTGCCATTTGACCCAGACCGAACGCTATGGAATTTATGCCTGGGTACTGCCGGAGGATGTGGTTATTTTAAGCGAGTGAGATGATTAAAAAAATCATTATTCTTATCAGCGTTGCCTTTGTGGTAGCAATTCCCTCTATTTTTCGGCGGCAGGAGGTGACGCTCGTTCCGCAAACATCCGATGGTGTGATCGTCATCATCACCGCCCACAATGAGACGCTACGCAGTGAATATGGTCGTGGATTTACGGAATGGTATCGCCAAAAAACTGGAAAAACCGTCATCGTCGATTGGCGACATCCAGGGGGAGGGCGAGATGTGGCCCGCTACGTCGATTCGCTGTTTTCGAATAATTTTCGCTTCTACTGGGAAAAGACATTAAAAAAACCCTGGACACAGGAGATTCGAGCGATCTTTTCGCGTCTGGAAAATGTGAACGAGAAGAATGCAACGGTGGAGGAACTCGAGGTAAAGAAAGCATTTTTCACATCCAACGTCAATTGCGGCATTGATCTCCTCTTCGGTGGCGGCGTCTTCGATCACAAGATGCAATGCGCAAAGGGCTATACGGTGCCCAGTGGATTTATTCGGATGTATCCGGAATTATTTGGAGAGGATACCATTCCAGAGTTCTTTGCGGGGGAGCGCCTCTGGGAAGCCGATGGCCATTGGATTGGCTGCAGTCTTTCAAATTTTGGAATTATTTACAACAGCGATGCGGTCCGTAACCTCGGAATCAATCCACCGGTGACTTGGATGGATCTCGCAGATCCACACTATATGGGTGGGATTGCCATCGTCGATCCCACGAAGAGTAGCTCGACGCTCAAGTCCTATGAGATGCTGATTCAGCAGCAGATGCAAATTGTGTTCAATGGCCACGGGGAAGATGAAAGGAATGGGGATCCCCAAGGCATCGAAGCGTCTTCGATTCGGGAAGGTTGGCTGGAAGGCCTGAAATTGATCCAAAAAATTGTCGCCAATGGGCATTATATGACGGATTCTTCGGCGCAGACGGTCCTCGATGTTGCCGATGGAAATTGCCCGGTCGGCATCGCGACGGATTTTTACGGGCGTTCCCAAAAGGCGGATATCGCAAATCGCACCGCAAAGCCACGTTTTAATTTCGTGATCCCGCGTTCGGGATGTTCCCCGTCGCCGGACCCGATTTCCTTGTACCGCGGCGCAAAGCATAGGAAATTGGCGTTAGCCTTCCTGGAATATGTTTTAACCCTACCGGGACAGCGACTATTGGCTTCCAAAGTGGGTATGCCGGATGGCCCCGCGCAAACTCCCCTCTGCCGCACCCCCATTTTAAAAACGGCATACCATTCGGAATTCTTGCAATACTACGATGACCCGGCTTTGAATCCCTACGACGATGCGGGGGATTTTACCTATCGCGAGGAATGGACAAAACCCGTTTTCCATGCCCTAGGACTCGTATTTAAAATGGCGTTTTTAGATCCGGGAGATATGCTACGGAAAGCTTGGCGGCACATTCAAAATGCATACGCGGAGGGGCGCCAAACGGCAGCCGATGAGGCACTTAGCCGGATGCAGGATTTTAGTCTCTTCGAATACGATCGAGTAAGCAAAGAGGTCATGAAACAGGCCAAAAATAAGGATTATCTCCAAGCGATTCAATACCAAACTCAGGTGGCCAATCATTTTTACAATCAATACAAAGAAGCCTGTAAAATTGCTAAGCGAAAATAGAAAAATTTTAGGGATATCCATCCGGGGATTTTCACCGGAAAATTTGTCTCTTTTTTTTACAATTTTACCTAATTTTGAACCTTTTCACCCCCACTTTTAATTTAATCACTCCCCCATAAATTAACGAATTTTCTGAATGAAATTGCGGGATAATCACCTAAAAATTTTTTTTTAGCCCACATTTTAAGCTATACAAAAATTTTTATAATGTAATTATAAGTGGGTCTAGAAAATCGTAATACGAACTCCATATGAATACAAATGCAGAAAATGAAATCTTATATTTTTTAATAACTGATTGCACTTCTAATGTATTCGAAAAAATAAAATTTCCCATAGAAAAGGTATTTGTCGTTGGGAAAAATAATTTAAGAAACAAAAACCATAAAAAAAGAGAAAAAACTACAACATACATTTTTATCCAAGAAAACGATACAAACCTAATTACTGAAAAGATTCATAAATCTATTCAGAATTTAAGAAAAGAAAAGATAATTTTGATGAATCGAAATCTTTACAATACATTTAATAACAAACAGGAAATATATGGTCACTTTTTGAAAAAATATAAAAATATTTTTTTAATAGACCTTGAAAACAATGAAGATAATGAGGAAAATTTCGTAGAAATCTTTCCCGAGGAAACGCCAATCACACTCCTAGATAAAACGCATAAATTTGAAGATAATGAGTGAGTGAAAATTGCAAATAGGAGAAATTAAAAGAAGAGAACAAAATAACAAAAGTAAAATTTCAGCCCACCATTTTTTTTTGCCCTTTACTTTCACCATTCGTCCCAGGAATACCATGCCCCAGACGGCGAATAAAATTCTAAGGCAGCTGAACTTTAATCTTAGCACAAAACTTCCGGGATCCATTAGCATAAAAAAAAACATAGACAAAAACAAATAAGGTGTTAGATGAGAGCTATGGCGATTGAAAAAGGAACGAAATTGCGGGAAAAGATCATCCAATTTACGGTGAGTCGCGAAGGGATGGATGGATGGGTTAGTGATCTTGTGAATTTGCTCACTTTGAATGGAAACTATTTCCTTGGAATTATGGGAGAATGCGGGTCGGAGATGGGGTGCATTCGCTTCATTACGGAATCCCCCAATGAAGTTCGGCCATTGCTCGAAGTTCAGGGCATTCATTTCTGCGAGCGCGAGGTGATCGTAGTGCGCCTCCGCAGTTTGGATAATTTGGACGGCATTCTGCGTTGCCTGAAAAATGGCGAAATCCGCATCCTCTATGTCTATGGACTGATTATCAACGCCGAAGATAAAGCGGGGTTGGTACTGATGGTCGATGACATCGAAATGGGCATCAAGATACTCGTGCACAATGGCTACGAAATCTTTGGCCAGGATAACCTCAGCCGCTGATAAAAAAATTTCACGGTTCGCTTCAAAGGGACCGAAAATGGACAAATTTTAGGGAAAAATTAGACAATGGAAAAAGAATAAATTAATTTTTTTTCAAAATTTTGGCTTTTCCTAAAAAATCGTTTTGTGCGAAAGGAGTACTCGGCACTTGACATCACTTTTGCTTGGCCTATAAAACGGAAAGAACTTTGCACAAAAGATCTTGGAAAAAAGAGGAGAGGATATGGTGATGAACTGCGAAATAACATCCCCAGAGACTGGGGCCGATGGGTTTGGAAAATTAAATGGGCGATTTTACCGTTGCAACTCCCCATCAAAGCTTGAAATTTCAAAAATGAAATGCCAAATTCGAAGGAATGCGCACTGAAAGTGAAAAAATTTTTTTAAAATGAAAAATCTTAGGAAAAATATCGTTTGTTTGTTAGTGGGGTTCACGGTGTCGACGGCGGAGGTCATCGGCAGTGCGAATAAAAATGTTGGGACAGTAGGCAATGCGCAAAAGCAAAGGAATTCTTTGCCGGTATCGAGTGTATCCCGGAAAAGTCAATTGCGAAAACCGCCCAAGAATCAGGAAAATTGGTTTATTCGATTTTTCAAAAATTGTCAGGCGCAAACATTGGAAAACAAAAAGCCTTCTCTGGAAACCATCGTCGCTAGAATTTCCGAAAATTCTCGATCCTATCCGTCTAATTTTAAAAAATTGATGAAAAATTTTCCAACGCTGAATGCGGATGAAAAAAGCGCGGCCTTGATTGCCGCAATGATCCTTAAAAAGGAGGAGGATGTAGTCTCCGCATTGAATAATTTACCGAAATCGTGCCTAGAATTTAATTGGTATTCGGATGCCATTTTTAATGTTTCTCCGGCACAAGCTGCAGTCCTTTTGAATGAAAAAAATTTTCTGAAAATCTTTCTGGAACACGGAGCCGATGTGAATGACTATGACCAAAGAGATTGCGTACTTGCAACGCTTGCGGTTCAAAGGGGAAATTTTGAAATGCTCAGCTTCATCCTCGATCAAGACGATAGCCTAAAGGGCTTGAAGTTTCCCGATGTCCAGAAAAAGACTACCCTAGATTATGCACGGAAAAAGAAAAATCAGAAAATGATTTCACTGATCGAGAATAAATTAAAGGAAGAGAAGGACGCATCCAAAGAAGAAGAAGAAGAAGAAGAAGAAGAGGAGGAGGACACGTCTACGCTGGAGTATGTGTCCGCACAGGTGTCCACAGAGGAAGAAGATTCCGTGAAAAATGAGCCGGCGAAAGATGGAGATAAAAAAGACAAATTGGATGAAAAAAAAGAAAAATAGTCCCCTAATTGCAAAAGATTGGGGTGAGTTTTCAATTAGACTTGAAGTGTGAAAGCTTTGCAATAGAAAATGTTCCACTATGGCGAATGATGCTCCGAAAAATGTCTCTCCACAAGAGCCCATCGATTTAGCAATTTCTGCGGTCAACAAACAATTTGGCGATGGTTCTTTGATGCGCATGGGTGACGCCAAGCGAATGAATGTTTCCGTTATTTCTACGGGATCTCTGTCGCTCGATTTGGCGCTGGGTGTGGGGGGATTACCCCGGGGAAGAATTTGCGAAATTTTTGGCCCGGAATCTTCGGGAAAAACGACGCTTTGTTTGGCGGTTATCGCGGAGGCACAGCGCCAAGGCGGAAATGCGGTCTTCATCGACGTCGAACATGCCCTCGATCCAAAATATACAAAAATCGTCGGCGTCAATCTCGCCAATTTAATGGTTTCCCAACCGGAAAGCGGCGAAGACGCACTCAACATTGCCGAAACGCTCATCCGTTCGGGAGCCATCGATGTCATTGTGATCGATTCCGTGGCCGCACTCATTCCGAAGGCGGAGTTGGACGGTCAAATCGGAGATACGACGATCGGGTTACAGGCACGCATGATGAGCCAAGCCATGCGCCGATTGACTGCAGTGGTCAGTAAAACCCAATGCGTTTTCATTTTTACCAACCAGATCCGAGAAAAAATTGGGGTCATGTTTGGTTCCCCGGAAACGACCCCCGGCGGGCGGGCATTGAAGTTCTTTTCCTCCGTTCGCCTCGATATTCGCCGCGTGAATCAGATCAAGGACAATGCGGGAAAGTTTCTCGGCAATCGCACGCGGGTAAAAGTCGTGAAAAATAAAGTCGCTCCGCCATTCACGGAATGCGAATTCGATATCATGCACGACGAGGGCATTTCGAAGGCGGGTTCACTCATCGATCTCGGATTGGAATACAATATTCTCGAGAAAAAGGGGGCCTGGATTTCCTTCAATGGAAAATTAGTCGGCCAGGGACGGGAAAGCGCGAAGCAGACCTTGCAAAAGGATAGGGAATTATCGACTACAATTCAAAGGGCGATTGTGGCGAAAGTCAATGTCTCAGGGGGAACAATCCTCGCAGAATCGGCAAAGAATTAGTCATCTAATGGCAACACTTCCGGAACAATTATCGCCATTTACCCTACTTCGCCGGGAAAATGTAACGGCGGAAGAGGAGAAAAAAAATGGCCTATCCATTTTCCGTTTCCATATCCACGGGAAAGGCTACTTTGAAGCGGAATTTCGATCCCAAAAGGACTCCCCTTCCCCGCTAGCCATAGAATTACGGCTCGAAGAACGGGCTAGGGCTCGCCTGAAAATCATCCATCGCGGCCAAAAGGATTCTCTTTTTCGCTGCCGAACCCTACAGAAACACCTCGGCGATTACAGCGCATCGACCGTTGAAATAAAGTGTGTCTGCGAAGATGATGCGCAGCTAGATTACGTCGGAAAGATCGAGGTTCCGGAAAATATAAGGGGTGTGCAGGCGATCCAAAGGAACAAAAATTTAGTATTTTCGGAAAAGGTTTGCATCCACACGGAACCGGCCATGGATGTGCGCTCAAAGGATGTGGAATGCATCCACGGTGCGGCAACGGGAGGCATCGACGGCGAAATTTTACACTACTTTTCCCTGCGCGGAGTGGAAAAATCCCTGGCACAGGAACTCTACATCGCCGGATTTTTAGGATGAGCACTCGCATTTAAATAATTATAGAAGTTTAAAAGCTTGTTCAGTATTCCATGTGAAATTTATGTTGTAACCCATTTGACGGCTAAAATTTGATATTTCCTTCCCAGTTCCGGCTTGGCGGGATCCAATAGTTTGGGCATTCGCTGGACGAGGACCTCGCAGCGCGCTTCCGCCTCAATTTTTCCATCCCTATCGCAGGCATTGCCGTAGGCATGGATGCAAAATGTATCTCCGCGGGCACAGAGGCTCGTCGCCGTCGATTGGAGTATGTCCGCCTGGGTTAAATATCCCGGCTTTCCGGCCCAAAATGGTCCCGATGCGGCCCCGTCATCAAACCAGGCTTTATTGCGCTTCGATTCCACGCCATCGCCACCGTAGCCGTCGTTAATCGCCGTGCCATCGATCGCTGCCTGGAGCGCACCCTTGAGGCCCAATTGATCGGGATCGGAACTTTTGGCCACCAATTTTCGATTGACGAATTCGCCAATACTTCCCGCGACGCCCCGTTTTTTAATCTGTTCCACAATTTTTTCCGCCAATGCTCGAATTTGCATTTTATTCAATTTACGCCATCCCACATCCGTCGCCGATTCAAGGGATTGAATGCGGGAAAATTCAAGGGATTGAATGCGGGAAAATTCCGCCTCATCCGAACCCGTAATCGCGCCGATCGCACTTCCCAGAAATGCACTCCACGCCTCCAGCGATGTGCCGTTGATGTTAAAGGCACCGCCGATAACGATCCCTTTCGCCGCATCGGAAAAGGAGGAAAATTCTCCAGCGGTCGCAGCGGTGAAAGCTTTCTGGTGGGGGTTGAGTAAAATTTTTAAATTAGCATCATAGGAGGCATAAAAATAGGCATCCCAAAGGGCACGGTTCAGGCAATAGGAATAGTCGTAGAGCATTTCCACACGGCTGTGTGAGGGCCATGGAGATCCCTCAATGGGCGCATTTTCTTGGAAAAACTTTTCCCGGGGAATCCAGGGATTTTGATAGGAATTTCCAAAGGCGTAGGAGGGATGATAGGAAAAACAGCCCACATTCATGTGTTGGAGAAAGCCAAGATTCATGATTCCATGGGTGGGGTGCGGTAAATCGAAGAGATTGCGGAAGGCCGAATAGTCGCCAAAAGAAACGTGATTTTCACGCTCCTGCGAAAAATAATTCACAGCATTACCATCGCCCAATCCTAGCCAATGGGCATTCCAAGACCAATTTCCTGGGATAAAATGGCTGGCATAGGAAGGGCTTGCTAGATCATCTTGGCGGGCATTTCGACAGGAAAATGGTGCACGGGGATTGCCTTCCACAAAGGGGCGAATGCCCAGGTTCGTCGGCGTATATTGGTGCCAATAATCGGAGCTTTGGGAAGAATTTTTTCGGAGTCCGGCACAGATAAGATAGAGGGGAAGATTTTTGCCGTAATTGTTCGAAAGATCATTGGCCGTCGTATTTCTATCGCCTCCCGCCGCCGACATATTAATTTTTTCATGCCTCACCTCCACATCGCAAATTTGTTGCAAAATTTTTCCATCCCCATCCATTGTCCTTAGACACAGGGGAGACCACTGATCGCTAGCGTTGGGCCATGGATCTCCGGAGGGATAGCTTTCTAGCAAACATTTCAAGGAAGATGTCGTCCCATAGGTAGGGGAAGGATCCAAGGCATTAGCGGGTTGATCGGGTTGATAAAATCGAATGTCGTTTGCACAATAGGAAGAAAGATTAGCGGAACTTACAACCTGCAAGGGGCGGGGATTTGGGAGCGAAATGTAGGAAGTATCACCCGATAGGCCAAAATAGCGTGCCCTATCCTTTGGAAAAGTTGCCCCAAGTGTACAATCCCAAACGGGACGCATGCATTGATCGGCAGATTTACTGAGGAAGGGGAAAATTTTATCGCCATCATTTTGGCTCTGGAGATATCCCTGCAGCAATCCATCCCGAATGGTAATGCCGTCGCCATCGCAAAATTTACACCGAAAAGAGGGTTGCTTTTGATAGCGTAGACGATCACCGCTTTCGGGATTTTCAACGTAGGGTGCGCAGTGCCACACCCTTGCCGCCAGCGAAGAGAGATCGTAGGCGTAGGGATTTTCGAAGTGAAATCCCGGTTGCATTTTTAGAGATTGATAGAACCTATTATCGTTATTCCGATCATTCATCGGCGAATATTTGTCGCAGTAGCACAGACAAATATGGGTTTTAAATTCGGTCCAAATGGGGTAAATGCCGCAGGTCGTTGCCATACCCAAATCTCCGGCATTTGTTCCGGAAATCTTCCCCTTTTCGTAGCCATTCTCATCCGCGGTGCAATGCATTTCGCAATCGCCATAGTTGACGCCCGATTGGGGACGATAGAGGGGATAGGTTGCCCGCGGCCCAATGCTTCCGGAAGCCGTTTCCCTGCGCAAATTATAGAAACTTTTATAATATCCCCAGGTCGGCGGCGGCGCAGGATAGGTTGTCGGTGCCGTAAAAATGAAAGCCTCATCGGGAATTTCATCCAAATAGGTTTCGGAATCATTGCCACTCAAATTTTTACGGAATCCCCCACGGCGCGTATCGGTGATGAGCCCCAGGGATAGGGCCGTGAAATCGTGGTATTTTCGTTGTAGATATTGAGACTGCTGCTCGGAAAAGATTGAATAATCGATGAGGTGTTCGTAGTCCGGATCGGCGGAGATTTGCAAATTATCTTTTAGAAAATTTTGACTTAGGGGAGAATAGGCACTTTCCTCGGTCATTTCGATGCCATATCTCCCCTGGAACTGGCGTCTGAGATAAAAATAGCCATCGACAGTTTTTATTTCCTCGGAAAATAAATCTTTGAAGCGATTCTCAGGGTCGTAGAGATTGCATTGAACTTTCAGACTTTGATCATCGATCCAATAGGCATATTGTCCCCGCTTTCCATCGGAATTTATGCGATCAATGAGCGGCACATAGACCGATTCCACATTTTTGTATTTAGCATCGATGATGGGGACATAATCTTTTTCAAAGGGGAAAGCCATTTGGCTGTCACTCTCCCCATAGTAATCCCCCGAAACAAGCCACGCGAGAAATTTTTTAGTATCCGTTCCAGAGACATTTTTTTCGTCGCATTTTTGGACTTCCCAGGCACCAACCCAATGTTTTTTCCCTTCGGCAAAATGGTCGAAAATATCGGCTTTTGCGGTGGTGGTGCGATCATTTCCCGTAGCAACTTGCAATTTGGCAATGGCTTCATAGGCCGCGAGGAGAGCATTCTCCTTGGCGACGGCGTAGGGCGAATGGGATAGGTTTCGGATTTTTTTGCCTTCCAAGCGGAAAAGTAGGGAAAAGCCAATGACGAGACTGGAAACGATAGCCAGGATCGAAATAACAATCATCAGAGCGAAACCGCGGCGTGATTTACGTCTACCCTCCACGGTAGCAAAATAGCAAATTTGAAAATAAAAACAATTGGAATGATTAGAAATTTAACGGCGATGGCGAAACCGAATGGGCAAAAAAACATTAGCAGAAAACAAAAAATCCAAATTGAGTTAAAATTTTAGCGTATATTCCACACTTTCCCCATGCCACCAATTTTGGAGATAATTTCACCACATTCAAACTGTCCCAGGAGAGAAATAGAAAAAATTTTTCCCGGTTTTTGCAAGGAAAATCTTGCTTAAAAAAAAATATTTCGCCCATTTTAGAGACCGCAGTTAAATTTATTTAAAAAATACATTGTCACCTGAAATAAAAACTTTTATCTTGTATACTTAGATGGACCATAGTGAGATCGATAAGCATATTTCGGAAAATCGAAAATTAGCATGGCTCGTTTGGGGAGCGGCTGCATTTTTCTATTTCTACGAACTTTTCGTCCGCGTTATGCCGGGAACGATGCTCCAAGAAATGCAATTTCATTATAATGTTTCTTTGACAACGCTCAGCATAGCTTCCGGAATTTACTATTATATCTATGCGCCAATGCAAATTTTCGCCGGTATCCTGCTGGACCGCTTCGGTGGTCGACGCATTATGATCCCGGCGAGTATTACCGTGGCGGCTGGATGTGCCTGTATTTTAATCCCATGGAATTCGATTTGGCTCTTCGCCATCGGACGCCTATTGATGGGATTTGGTTCGGCATTTGGATTTATTGGCGTCATGTACCTCGCAACGGTATGGTTTCACAAGGAACACCTTTCCTTTCTCGCCGGAACCACGACGGCACTCGGGTTTCTCGGAGCAATCCTTGCGCTCAAATTTATCCCCTACTGCGCCAAAGTCCTGAATTGGCAAAATTGCTGGCTAGAGGCAAGTCTTTTCGGTTTAATCTCGGCCGCTATTCTCTACAAATTCATTCCCCAAACACCCATTTGGGAAAAGAAACGCAGGGAAGCCCACTTCGAAGAATTCGCCCCTAACCATGCCTTTTCTGGATTTTTCTCGGTTATTAGGAATAAACAAACCTGGCTTTTGGGCCTAATTGGTGGAATTTTATACATGCCAACGACCGTTTTGGGTGACCTCTGGGGTAAGGAATATGTCGAAACGGTTTACTATACTTCCAAGGAGAACGCTGGCTTTATCATTTCCATGATCTATTTGGGGTGGTTCATTGGGGCTCCATTTTGGGGATTTTTTTCCGATAGAACCGGATTAAAGCGCTCACTGTTATTTTTCAGTACACTGTCCGCCTCCATTCTACTTTCCATTCTAATTCTCTGCGACAAAATGTCGCTCCATCTCCTAATGACCTGCCTATTCTTCACCGGCTTCGTTTCCGCTCCGCAGGTAATTTGCTTCCTATTGGGTATCGAAGAAAATGCGGAAAATACGAAAGCGAGTGCCATAGCCACCATTAATATGATCATTTCCCTAGTTGGAGGGATTTTCCAGTTCATCGTCGGGTTCATACTCGACCACCTCTGCGATAATTTCATAAAATCAATGCCACACCACTACGATGCGCAGACGTTCAAATGGGCGCTTTTCGTGATGCCAATCTTTACGCTCATCGGGTTCTTCCTCACTTTTAGCCTAAATAAAAACTCAAACAAGCGGGAACAAACAAAATGAGAAAATATTTTCCCATGATTTGCTTTCCCTTTTTCGCCCTTCCCTCCGGGGAAGGTGGGCCCATTGTGCAGCGGGGCAAAAACCAGATGGAGACCATTCAAAGGAAGGAAAATACAAAGGAAGTTCGTTCCTTTTTCAAAACATTCCCCAATCGAAAATTTCAGCAAAGAAAATTAAAAACAAACAAACATTTCCAGAAAATGACCCAATTTTCGCAAAAAAAATTTAATATGCACGGGCTCAATCGGCCCTTTGCACGCCCTTCACGCTCCCCAAAAATTGGTACCCTACCGCTCCACAAGTTGTAGGGGAATTAGAATAAACAGGGGCTCCAATGCCATCAGAAACAGGGGAAACGATAGGAAAAAAATATAGAAACAGTCGATCTGCGCTCCCACAAAGAATTCATTGGGTACGCTTTTTCCCATGAGCGGACCGTGTTTTTTAGCTAATTTATCCGTCAAATCAATGGATCCATCCACGATTTGAGAGTATTCTTTTTTTGGAAAAAAGCAAGCGCCTTCAACTCATACCCATGGAATGGCAAGACAATCTAATTCGTTGTGCATCCTCGGCTCTTTTTCAAGGGCAGAATAATCATCCCCGGCTTCAGATCCCGGGACTCATATGTCATTTTTTCTTCGACAAGGGAAGAATAATCATCCCCGGCTTCAGATCCCGGGACTCATATATCATTTTTTCTTCGACAAAGGCAGGATAACTGTCTTCGGCTAGAGATCGTAGGATTCATATATCATTTTTTCTCCAACAAGGGCGGAATAACCGTTCCGGGTTTTAGATCCAGCGATTCGCAAGTATACACCTTTTTTCCGATTTCCACCAAACGCGAATCGTCGGTAACCCCTTTTGCATTTCCAAATCCTGGAATATCACACGAAACTAAATCAGCCCAGTTAGCACTCCCCACATCGGGAGTCACTAAATAAACAAATCCCATCTCGAGAAAACGTGACCTCGGGTCATCAATCAGCGCAAGTTTACGACCAATTTTTAGATTAACCCCACCATTCGGAAAAATTTTTACGATCTCGATGGGTGATTTTTTTACGTAATTATTATCAATGGTTTCAATATCATTTACAAACATACTCATGCCTATATAATAAACATATTAAACATAAATCAATTAAAATTTTTATTTATTAAGTTTTTACAATCATAAATTACGCGTAATTTTTGCTTCGATACCCTGCAAATCACAAATAAATTCTCGTTCACCTATCAATAAACCACACATCTCTGGAGACATGAAATAAACTACAAAAATTCTATCGAAGGGAACTTTCATCTCATGTGTATCCTTTCCTAAATCATTAAACCCAGAAACTACATCCCCAATAGAAGTCGATTCCAGTGTATTATGATTTATTGTAAAAGTATTGTCTTGCCTTTGATCATAGCCGGGACAATTTCCCTCCAAAAATCTACGATTTAAGCCACGATAAACCGTACAACTATGATTTTGATGATTTTTACCCGTAAAATCGACCCTATTTAAAGCAATAGCTGTAAATGCCTTATATATGGCAACGGTTTTAGCATATTTTTTCTCATCACCGCCACAAAACTTTACAAAATGCTCTTGCATTTTTTCTTTTGATACTTTACCTAAATAGCGCTCTTCATCTGGATTTTGGCGCTGAGTCAATAAAAAATATCGCATCGCTTGGGATTCATCAGCATTGATATTAAGCTGTTGCTCCTTTAAATAATTTTTCATAATTTCGTAATCACCTCCATTTTCATTCATAATTTGCTCTAATTTATTAGTAACATTTTCTGCTTTTTTTTTCACATCTGCATCTCCATGAATCTCAACAGGCATTTGATTTTCAATTCCACTTTTATAGAGAATTGCCATTGCCTTAGATACTTCAAGGGCGAATTCCGGTTTATCGCCGCCTAGGATCATTTGCCCCGCATACTCTCTAATATATATCTGCTGCTGAGGCGTACATTGTCCAAAATCTATTTTTCCCGAACAGCATTTCCCTCCTTCCTCTAAAGCAGACGCATATTGCTGAAGCCATATCATTTCCTCGTCCCCTGTTTTACCTTGGCAACCAAGTGCCATCTTCCGACATACTTCAAGGGCGAATTCCGGTTTGTCATCGCCTTCGATCATTTGCTCCGCATAATTTCTAATATATTCCTGCTGTTGGTCTGTACAATTAGAAAAATTTTCTATCTTATTTGTTTCTTTCATTAGAATGGATTTTATATCTGCCTTTAAAGAAAGATTATTTCTTTGAAGCCATACAATCGCATCATTTTTGCTGTCATATTTTTTAACAACGGTAGCAGTTTGATTTGGATTTTTATTGAGATACTTCATCGCTTCTTTATGGTATTTAAACACATTTTTATTACTTTGCTTTACCTCCCTGCCTTCCAATGAAATGTTATTAATAATTAATTCCGTAATTTTTATTTTTCCATTAGTTTGTTCGATTTCAATCTTACCATCAGTTGTCCAAAATGTACCACCTTCGCTCACAGCATATTCAAAACCAACATCCAGTATACTTTTTAATCCACTTTTTTTAATATTAGATCCTGCATCCATATTTTATATTTCTCATGAATAGAATATAAAATATTTAACATATTGCAAGATTTCTATATCGTAAATTTTCTCACAATGCAAAGCGGGCCAGACTCTTCTGGCGAAAATTCGGCTCAAAAATTTTTTGCAAAAATCGAACTTAAAGACAAAGCGGGCTCGAATTTCCACAAGGAAAACCCGGCCCAAAATTTTGCACAGGGAATCAATCTTCTTTAAAAACTTAGCCAAAGGAAAGATTGTGTTGTAAAAAAAACAACAAAAGACATCGCCGGAAAAAATTTAAACGAAGATGTTTGACGAGGATGTATCATTTGAGAACATGGAAGGTTGGGATTACGTGGGAAAAATATGGAAAGAAGGCATTTATGACAAATAAAATTATAACAAATATTGTTCTCGGGAGTACTTTCCTGGGAGGGAACACGATTAGTTTAGCGACGCATCCTTTTGCAATGGCTAAA
>JAIRYA010000044.1 GCA_031268005.1 Puniceicoccales bacterium
AGTCCTCTTCATTTTTCCTAAAAACTAAAAATTTTATCCATTTTATACAAGAAAAATTAGAGAAAAACCCTTTACTCCTTTCAAAATAAAATTTTTTGATGCATATTTTTATTTACAAGAAAGGCGGAGCATTATTTTGGGGAATAGGAAGAAAGAGGAATATTTATTTTCCGGGCCGGGGGTTAGCCCGGATGGGCATGTCGCCGAGTCAACGGGCTTCGTTCGGGCGACGACGGATAGGGTATTCAAGATTATGTTGTCCGACGATCGCGTCGCAGAGGCGCTGATCAGCGATAGCTTTCGGGACATAAAAATCATGGATAGGCCGACGAAGATCAAAATCATCGGCAAGGGCGAAACGAAGATCTCCCTCCGAGGGAAGCGATCCAATGCCGTCGTGGATTACCATGCCATCATCAATAATCGGGACCGCGCGATCATCGAGATGCAAATCCTTCGCCACAACAATTTCGACAAACGTGTCCTCTTCCATGCGGCATCCACCTTCGCCAATCAGGAATTCGAGGGCGGAAGCGAATGGCATTCCCAAATCAAAAACATCTACGCCATCCAATTCCTCGACTATTCCACGCTGGGGAATGGAAATTTCCGAAAGTATTACTGGGTAAGGGATAAATATTCCGGCCGAGATTTGGAGGGTATCTTCTTGATCCAAAATGAGCTAAAGTTCAGCGGTTTGAATAGCGGCGATCGGTAGATCTATGAGGGTTTCACCCTTTGATTTCCCAATCCGAAGCGAAAAATTTTCATATGAAATAGAAATTTTTCATTTTGAGTGAAATTTTTTCGGAATGAATGTATTTTTTTCATTCCCAATGGTGTTTTTCTCCTTCGAGTGGAAATTTTTCGCCAAAAATGGAAGAACTTCATTTGAAATGCATTTTTTTCATTTCAAATAGAAAAATTTGGACTTCAATGGAAAAATTTTCCAATCACGGTGTAATTTTTTCATTTTAAATGTAATATTTTCGAAATGGGCGAAATTTTTCCACTGAAATGGAATATTTTCATCGAAAGTGAAATTTTTATCCTGGAAATAATTTTTTTTGCTTGGGATGCCTTTGCCATGGAATAGGAATTTTTTCATTTAAAATTTTAGACAAAAAAAAGCGCACCGGAGTGCGCGCGATTTGCCTTTAAAAGATGGGTTAATTATAATACAGATTTTACAATAACTGCATGGCATATTGACTTGGTTGAGTTGGTTAATGTTGTTAATGCCGTCTGCAGTTGCGCTTCGCTCTTGACTTTTTCTCCTGTTAAAGCCACCTCCGCACCTTCTCCACCGTAAACTATAGTTGTTCCCTCCTGCGAGGTTATCCCGTACGTTTGCTTACCCCAAGGGTCTTTTGGGTTTTCCGCAAGGAGTTTAGCGTCGACAAGATCTTGCATTGTACTTGGCATTTTTTCTTTCATTGTTTGATAGGCGGAAACAAGATTTGCTATTGATTGCACTTCTGCCTTCAGTGCTCCAAATTTACCCGCTTGGAAACTACCACTCAGCGACTTCGTTAGGGCAGCCGCAAGCAGACCTAACAGCGCGACGACAATCAAAATTTCGATCAGCGTCATACCACTACTTTTATTTTTTTTACTTATATTCATAAATATCTCCTTTTTGTTTTTAATTTCTTCCCTAATAATATTTCGTTTTTTTTAAAAAACAAGCTTTTTTACATTTTAATTTTAAAATTTTATTTTTTCTCCATTTTTTCTTTCCATCTTCGGATATTTTTTAGCTAAATTCCTACTTCAAATGGATGCATTTTTTTTATTTCAAATTTTTCGAAGTTGGCGAGATTTTTCCGCTGAAATGGCATTTTTCCGTAGAGAATGGAGTTTTTATCTTTGAAATGACTTATTTATCTGCTTTTAGTCCTGCTGAATTTTCCTATCCCAAAATATCTGAAATATATTTTCGCCATCCCCAATCTATTTCCCTGCGGTCGGCGCATTTTTTCACTTTAAATAAATTTATTTCATTTTAAATGGAAATATCATTTTTCCCGGGGGGGGAATTCGAATCCTATTTTTCCTTCCCTGTTGAGGTTCAGAAAGGCGGCAAAGATTCTTCCCGTACGCTTTGAGCAAAAATTTTCCAATAGATCACTCTTCCCTTCGGTGAGTAATTTTTTTGCTTGGGTTTCATCGATGCGCTGCTCCAAGATGCGCCGCCCCAAGCGGAGAGGACATTTTTTTTCATCGATAAAATTTTCGCAAATATAGGCGCCCTCCGTCGCATAGACATTGCCGCCACAGCAGCAGCACTTCTCCAAAAGTGGATAGGTTTTTAGTTTTTCCAGGGTTAAAGTTTCCTCCGACTCGAATTCACGCCGATTGGAAAAGGAAAATTTTACCTCATTATTTTCATCTAAAATGAGTTTCGCGGTGTACATTTTTCCAATTTTCGAGCGAAAACCCTCAATGGGTCCCACCTCGCGATTTTTAAGTAAAGTTTCCAATTCATTTTCAAGCATACGCCGCCCGGAAATCGTTTTACTCAGCGTGATTTTTCCATCCTGAGATCTATAATTTTTCAAGAGATCTAACATGGCTAGCCCATCGGTGGGCGATATGAGATTGGACAATTTTTTAGCCTGATTTTCTTCGTCAAAATTCTTAACTTTATTCACAATTTCATGGGTTAATTCTTTAATTCCACTCATAAAGGTTGGTCGATCGAGTTGCCCCTGTTCCATTTGGCGCAATTTGTATTCCCATTCCCCCGTCAGCGCTGGACTTGATAGCGCCTGAACGTCGATCACATCGAGATACTCGAATAATTCTTCCGCTTTTGACGTCGGAATTAGTTCGCGTTTGTTGCGCTCCATGTAATTGAGATCGATGAGATGGTCGATGATTTGCGCCCGCGTCGCCGGTGTCCCCAGTCCCCGTTCCTTCATGGCCAACGCCAATTCTTCGTCCTCAAGCATTTTTCCCGCCGTTTCCATCATGGAGAGCAGTGTCGCTTCCGTATACCGGGGAGGCGGTTTCGTCGATTCCTCAATTTTTTCAGTGTTGGTGATTCTAGCATTCGCCGGATCTCCATCTTTTTCTTTGTCAATCGCCGGAAGTATCTTGTCATCCGTTCCCTCGATCACCCTGCCGTATACGCTGAGCCACCCCGGTTCCGTCAAAATTTTACCCTCGGTCAAAAATTCATAGTCACCAACTTTCGATAGGCGAACGGTTACATCAAATTCCGCTGCCGGATAAAAAACTGCCAAAAACCGACGCATAACCATAGTGTAAATTTTATTTTCTTCTTCGTTCAATCCCGCTGTAAATTTTACTGTGGGAATAATCGCAAAGTGATCACTGATCTGTTTATTATCAAAAATTTTTTTATTGGATCCGTCAATCCAATTTTTATTCAAAATTTCCTGGGCAAATTTCGTAAATTCTCCCCCCAAAGCACCCATGATCTCCCTACAAGTATCGGGATAATCTTCGGGCAGCACATTGGAATCCGTTCGCGGATAGGTGAGACATTTATGCTTTTCATAGAGCGATTGGGCAACTTTGAGCGTCATACCCGCTGGCATGCTATACTTTGCATTCGCTTCCCGCTGCAAGGTTGTCAAATCGTAGAGTTTGGGTGCACCTTGTTTCGTCTTTTTCTTTTTTTCCGTGACCGTAGCAGTTGTAATATTTCTAATGGCATCGATAATTTGATTCGCCTCTTCCAAGTCAAAGATGCGATCAATGCGATCCACGTCACTTATTTTTTTGAAATTGGCGCGCTGATAAATCCCAGTATAGTTGCCGTTTGCCACTGAAAATTCCGCAATAATACGGGCGTAGGGCTGGGGCTTGAAGTGGCGAATTTCATATTCCCGTTTGAAGATCATCGATAGGGTGGGCGTCTGTACGCGGCCAATTGTCGCCACCATGCCATTGTAGGACATTTTTGTCGTTAGTGCGCGCGTTCCATTGATGCCAACAAGCCAGTCCGCTTCCGAGCGGCAACGGGCCGCCGACTGTAAATTTTTCATCTCGCTGCCGGGGCGTAAATGGCGAAAACTTTCCCGAATGGACTCCTGGGTCATGGACGATAGCCATAGGCGTTGTACCTCTTTTTTGCACCCGGCTAATTCGTAGATGTATGTAAAAATTAATTCCCCCTCCCGTCCCGCATCACAGGCATTGATGACCGTGTTAACGTCCCTTCGATTCATTAATTTTTTTAGTTCTAGAAATTTCGCCTTATTCTTTGCAATCGGTTTCGTCTGAAATTCATCGGGAATAATGGGGAGCATGTCGATGGACCAGCGCTTTAGATTCTCACTAAAATCTTCCGGCATAAAAAGTTCTACGATGTGACCAACCGCAGAACTGATCACAAATTCATCATTTTCAAAAATATCCTCCTCTTTTTTAAATTTACCCATAACTTCGGCTATATCTCGGGCAACGCTCGGCTTCTCTGCGATAACTAATTTTTTCATTCTTTCTGCACATAATAAGCGAATATGAATTTTGCAACCCATAAATTATTTTAACAAAGTATTCGGAAAGGGAATGCTCCGTTTGAGGCTGCCATGGGACTTCGTCCCATGATTCCGCAAGGAGTCGCAGACTCCTTGCTGGCGCAGGACAAAGTCCTGCGAGCAGCCTCCTTTGGAATATTTTTCATTGTAGTTTTATAGGATTTGATTTTCTTGACAAAATTGACGGAGTTTTGATCTTTAGGCTCAGTTGTTTAGGTGGTGGAATTGGTAGACACGCTGTCTTCAGGCGGCAGTGCCGCAAGGCGTAGGGGTTCGAGTCCCCTTCTAAACACCCGTTTCCTATGAACACAGAGAATTCAAAAGAATTAAATGATGCATTTAAATCCGCGGATTTGAATGATAAGGTATGGATGTTTTTTGCGAAGTACGCGCGCGCATTGACGTCGGTGGCCATCCTGGCTCTAGTAGTTATAGCGATCGTTGTCATTACCGTAATCGGTAAAGGCATCTGCCAAAGGTCGATGAAGGCGGCCTATTTGGAAGCGATACGAACGGGTAATAAAAAAGATTTTGCACAAAAATATATTTCAAAACCATTGGGTGGAATCGTCTTTTTAGAACTCGCCGATGAAGCCTACCGGGAAAAAGAATATCAACGAGCGGCCGGCTATTACCATCGCGCCGCCGTAAGCCTGGGCGGGAATATTTTCAAAGGCCGGGCGGCAATTGGCGAAGGCGTCGCATTAATTAAATCGGGATCACAGCGTGAGGGTGAAACGGTCCTTGGGAAGACCTCGGAGGAAAAATCCTATCCCGCACTAATTCGTGCCAATGCGATGTATCTTTTAGCTGCCAGTATTTATGATCGGAAGGATTTGGGGCGGGCAAAGAGCATTCTGAATCAACTTCTCAGTGGCAATTTTCCCGACCAATGGAAGGATGAGGCTAGAACCCTACTCCAGGAGATAGAAATTGCGCAATGAGTATTCGATTGATATACGCTTCTCCGGAACGGGATGCCAATTTACTCCATTGGAGTCGGATGTTTACCTGTGACCCTTTTTTAGCCTTTGAAGTGGAGGGCCGTCGCTATGCGATTTCCAATTCCCTGGAGATCGATGAAATGCGGCGAAATTCCGCCTTCGACGAGGTCCTTTTAGCCAAAGATTTGGCGAAAAATGAGGATGCAAGCACCCTGGATCTCATTCAATGTATCCTCGAAAAATTTTCCGAACGGGATCTCCTGCTTCCCAAAAATTTTCCCGCAGATCTCATTTTGAAATTACAGGAGCGGCGCATTAAATTTTCCCTAGTTGAAGGCGAATTTTTGCCGGAACGATCGATAAAATCTTCCTTTGAGCTTGCCCAAATTCGAAAAGCTTGTGCCATTATTTCGGATGTATTTGGCCATGTGCGCTCCCTTTTGGCGGCTTCGAAAATTGTCGATGGAATTTTGTACTACGGGGATGAAGCCCTTAGCTCGGAATTTGTGCGTTCGGAGATCGCAAGAATCTGTTTTGAGGGGGGGGCGATTGCCAAGGAGACGATCGTCGCCTGTGGAAAGGATGGGGCATTTCCGCACAGCCGTGGCAGGGGAGTCCTGGAGGAAAACGAATTCATCGTTGTGGATATTTTTCCGCGTTTGATCGAAAGTGGCTACTATGGAGATATGACGCGAACATTTTTAAGGGGACAGCCTTCGGAAAGTCAGGTGAAGATGTATGCCGCCGTTAGAGAGGTACAAAGGCGAGCGATTTCCGAAATTCGTAGGGGAAAAAATGCGAAGGAAATTCACAAAAACAATGTGGAAATGTTCACGAAACTGGGTTATCTTTCAACCGATTCGGAGGGATTTTTCCACGGAACGGGCCACGGCCTTGGCTTAGATTTGCACGAAAGTCCCTCCATTGGAGAACGGGATCATATTTTACGGAGCGGTGAGGTGGTGACGGTGGAACCGGGGCTCTACTATCCGGCGATGGGTGGCGTTCGCATTGAAGATGTCCTAGTGGTTGGCGATGCGGGTGCGGAATTGTTGTCAAATTTTCCTTACGATTGGGTAATATGATGTTTTTTAAAAAAAATAAAACCAAAGAAATAGCGAAATATTTGCTCGATGTTGCAAATAAAATTGAAAATTATCGCAAAGATGTCCTAACAAATGAGCAATTAAGTATTTTAGGGAAAGCGCGGGAACAAATTAGGAACGCCCCAATGCTATCGCAAAGGGAAGCCCAGAAGCGCTTTGATACGGCCAATCAATTATTGCAATCCATCGGCGGAGCCATTTATCCCATGGCGGGATTCGTTGAAAATGCGGAGGTTTTTTTATTTGCAGCAATTTTGGCACTTAGCATACGAGCTTTCTTTTTTCAGCCCTTCCAGATTCCAACGAATTCGATGTGGCCGACCTACGCCGGTATGACCTTTGAATTGGTCGAAGGGAAGAGAAATATCTTCGAGAAACTTAGGCGTTGGATTTTTTTAGGGGGCTCCAATTTCAACGCACGGGCCAATGATACGGGTACGCTGCAGATTCCCATAGCGAAACGCGATGATCGGACGAGGCCCTACGGCGGAGTTCTGGATTACAATGTCGTCGATAGGCGAAAATTTTTCCTATTACCATCGAAGATGCGGGAATACACCTTCGTCGTGGGGTCCAGCTATACGACGCTATGCGTACCCTTAGAATTTTGTTTCGACGATGTGGTTTTAGCCGCATTATTTCCACAGGCAAAATCCTGGAATGAGATATTAAATCGCCGATCGCCTGGGCGTTTTCACTCCTTAAAAATTAGCAAGGATGGCCGTGAGGATCGTATCGATTTTTTCGACACGGGCATTCAAAAATCCCAGGGGGAAGATCTCTTTAATTTTGATATTTTATCGGGGGATATGCTGTTCGTTGATAAAATTAGTTACCATTTTTCTTCACCAAAAATCGGTGATCCCTTTGTCTTTCGCACGCGCAATATAGAACAACTCAACTACGATGATAAATATTTTATTAAACGCCTTGTGGGACTGGCGGAGGACACGCTTGAAATTAGGCGGCGGACCTTGTATCGCAACAATCGTCCCATTGAAGGAGCGGAAGCCTTTGTCTTAAACCGCGGGCAAATTGGAAAGTATCCGGGATACACGAATAGCGGATTATTGAAAGAAGACTATGAGGTTGAAGTTCCGCAAAACTGTTATTTTGCGATGGGTGATAATTCTCCCCACAGCTACGATAGCCGCAACTGGGGGTTTGTACCCAATCGCGAAGTTATCGGAAAAGCTATTTTCATTCTATATCCCTTCACGCAGCGCTGGGGCTCTTCCAAGTAATAATTTTGATCGAATGCGGTGGCGCTGTGAATGTCGGTACGATGGGACGGATTTTTGTGGTTGGCAAAGCCAGCCCAATGGGAATACCCTTCAGGATTTTATCGAGGGACGTTCGGCGGTTATTTTTGGGAAAAGCATTCGCATTCACGGCAGCGGTCGTACGGATGCCGGGGTACATGCCCGTGGGCAAGTATTTCATTTCGATGGGAATTGGTCCCACGGCGCCGAAAAATTGCTGCGAGCCTTTCGTTCGGGGTTGCCTTCGGGGATTCAAATTACGGCGATAGAAGCCGTCGATGGTTCCTTTCATGCGCGGTTTTCGGCAAAAAGAAAACGCTACACCTATCAAATTTATCTAGGCCATGCCTCGCCCTTTGAGAAGCGCTACAAATGGTCCATCGGCGATCGAGTCGTGGATCTGCAAAAAATGAACGATTTGGCCCATCACCTTCTAGGTGAACATGATTTTTCCGCATTTGGAGCGATCCGAGGGGACGGTTCCGAAAATAATTCAAGAAAAACACTATACCAATTATCATTTTCCAGGGACAATCGCGATTTAATTTTGGAGACGGAGGGGAGTGGCTATCTCTACAAAATGGTACGTACGCTAGTGGCTACCCTATTGGACATTGGACTGGGAAAAATTGATGGAAATTATGTTCTCCATTGTTTTCAAAACGGAATCCGCGGGGAAAGAATCGTTACGGCTCCTCCCCATGGATTGTTTTTGGAGAAAGTTTTTTACTAATATCCCTTGGGGTAGGTGGCCAATGGAATGAGAGGCGACATTTATCTTGAAATCTAAAAAAATTAAATTTTATGTTTTCTTTTGTTTACGATTTAGCTAAAAACATTATTATAATTATCCCATGGAAGATGGTAGTCTCATTCGCGATTTTGCAATTTTAATTGGTACGGCAGGCATTGCAGGATTTATTTTTCATTTTCTGCGCCTGCCCCTATTGTTGGGATATATTTTGAGCGGACTCATCATTGGGCCGCATTTATTTTTTGCCAACTATATCAAAAATTACGAAATTCTCCATCAATTTGGTGATTTGGGGGTCATCTTCTTGATGTTTTATATCGGCCTCGAATTTAACCTCGATAAGCTGCGGCGAACGCTGGGACCGTCGCTGCTGGTGGTGATTTTTCAAACGATTGTGATGATGTTCGTCGGTATTTTATCGGCAAAATTTTTGCACTGGTCGGGGCTTAACGGCTTATTTTTAGGCGCGCTCATGGCGATCAGTTCGACGATGATGACCATTCCCGTTCTCAGGGAACAGAACGCCCTCGATAGTCATTTTGCACAGTTGGCCATTGGAGTCCTTGTCCTCGAAGACTTTGTGGCAATTCTCCTCCTCATCGTGCTTTCCGGGATTTCGATGACGGGATTTTTTGAATGGAAGGCGGTCTGGCAGGTAACATTTTTGGTTGGCGTCTTTGTGGTCATGGTATTTGTTCTCGGACGATTTTTTGGGGCCCGCATTGCGCCACTGCTACAAAAAATGGCATCGCCGGAACTATTAGTTTTGGTCGCCGTAGGTTTTGCACTTTTTCTGGGAGAGATCGCGGATAAGCTACATTTTTCCGCCGAATTGGGAGCATTTTTGGCGGGATCGGTTCTATCCCAGTCGGTCATTGCCCATAAAATTGATGAGGTAACGGAATCCCTGAGAAATATTTTCTGTGCCGTCTTTTTTGTCACCATCGGCATGCTCATCGATCCGGCAAAAATTGCGGAGCATTGGAAGGCCATTGTGGCAATTAGTCTCGTTGTGACGGTGGCACAGATTTTTGTGTGCTGGTTTGGATTATTCATGGCGGGAGAGGAATCTAAAACGTCTTTTTATGCGGCAATTTATAAGGCACAAATTGGAGAATTCAGTTTTGTCATCGCAGCGCTAGGCAATTCTCTGGGGGTCACGGATCCTTCCCTGATGACGCTGGCGGTGGGTGTTTCCGTTTTTAAAATTGTGCTGGGATCGCTGTTGCGCAAATATATCGAGCCTCTCTTCGACCTACTGACCCGTTTCATGCCAAAATCGATGGCCAATATGGGTAATTTTTATCGCAATTTTCTATGCCTTGCGAAGATGGAGATCGAAAAAATGACCCTACTGCGGGAAGCGAAGGGCTTTCTTCTGCGATTGGTTTGGTATTTTTTCCTCGTCGTTGGGCTAATGTGTCTGTCATCCTATCTGTCGAGTTTGGTTTGTGACAGGAAATTTTCAATCATCACTAAGAGAGAAGAAATCGTATCTTTGATAGTTGTGTGGGCTATTGCCGCATTTATCATTATGCCTATTTTCGTCGGTGTGGTAAAGAATGTCGATGCCGTTATCAGTCTCATTTTGGAAAAAATATTCACCTCCATCGACTACGTCGGCAATCGGAGTAATCGCAGTATCCAGGTCATTCGCCACGTGGTTTTATCCATCGTTCTGTTGCTTTTTGGGATTATATTTGTCTCCGTTTCTTCGAATTATATTCCCACGGGCTATCCCCTAACGGTCTTCGTCATTTTATCCTGCTTGCAGGGCACATTTTTCTGGCGTGAACTGCTCAAATCGAACAGTCATTTTGAGCGCATGTTTCAGGCAACCTTTATCGCCGAAGTCCAGGAAAAGGATGACGAATATCGGAATACGGTTTTGCAGAAAGCAAAGGAAAGGTATCCCTGGTCCGCGCAGATTAAAAATTTTCGCCTGCCAAAAAATAGTGTTTGCGTGGGGCAAAAAATTTCCGAATTGAAAATTAGGGAAAAAACGGAAACGACGGTCGTTGCAATTTCTCGGAGTGGCTACACCTGCTATTCTCCCTCGCCCGATGCGGTTTTATTTCCCGATGACCAGTTGCTACTGATGGGGGAAGCGGAGCAAATTGAAAGGGCGCTTGGATTTTTCAGCGAAGAAGTGGCCGATGGGCTTCGCCTAGCCGCTAATCGCATAGAATTCTCCATCGATAATTATTGCATTACGCCGGCGAGTGATTTTGTGGGTAAAACGATTGCGGCAACGGGGATTCGCAGTCGCTTTGGCGTCAATATCGCAGGAATTCAACGCCAGGGGGAAAAAATTACGACCCCAAAACCTTCGCTGACTTTGGAAAAGGACGATATTCTGATTCTAACGGGACCCAAACAGGCCATCGAAAAATTAAAAGAATCGGAATTGACGGCAGTGTCATAGTTTTTATATTTGGTAAATTAATAGATGAAGGGAATCAAGGAAGTTAGGAATCGGATTCGGGCGGTGGACAGTGCGTCGAAAATTACGCTGGCCATGCAACTGGTTGCCGCCTCGAAGATGAAACGTGCCCAGGATTTTGCCATTGGAAGTCGCCCCTATCTGTTGCGCCTATCGGAGATCATTTGTTGCCTTTCGGAGAAAAAGATTCAAAAAAGTATGCATCCCTTTTTCCTCTCCCGTGAAAATAAAAAGCGCTGCATAATCGTCGTGGGAACGGATAAGGGGCTGTGCGGCATGCTCAATAATACGCTTTTCAAATCCATTCCCGAAGGGGATATGAGTTTTATTTCCGTTGGACGCAAGGCGATGCAATTTTTGAGTCAAAGCAAACGCCCCCTAATCGCCAGCTTTTCGATCAATGATCGCGTTCAATACCACGAAGTTTTGGGCATTTGTGAGTTCATTGGCAAATTGTATTTGGATGCTAGGATCGATGGCGTTGAAATTTTATTTCAAAAATTTATAAATACATTAACCTATAGGCCCCTTCTGCAGCGGGTATTACCCATGGATGGATTTTACGATGTCTTCAATCAAATGCTAAAATCGGCGGATCTTGAACCGGAATATTTCCAGCGTGATCCCAGGGGTTTGCTCTTTGAGCCGGATATCAAAGGGATCATTGATCACATCGCCAGGATCTTTTTGAAATATAATCTGCATCAAGTTTTTCTGGAGGCGAAGGCTTCGGAACACAGCGCACGGATGGTGGCCATGAAAAATGCGACGGATAATGCGGAATCCCTTTCCCAGGAATTAAAATTGGAATACAATAAGGCGCGCCAGTACGCGATTACGAATGAGATCATAGAACTTGCCGTATCGGCGGCGGAAAGTAGTTAAAAGTTTATGGAAAATTTAGGAAAAATTACACAAATTATGGGGGCCGTGGTGGACGTGCAATTTGAACGCGATCAAATTCCCTCCATCTACAATGCCCTTGAAATTCAGCTATCCGAGCGGGGGAAACTTATTTTAGAAGTGCAGCAGCACGTGGGCGATGGTGTCGTCCGCACCGTTGCAATGTCGGCAACGGATGGGCTAAGCCGGGGAATGGAAGTGCGCGACACGGAAAGCACCATTTGCGTTCCCGTCGGCGATGAAGTTTTGGGGCGTATTTTGAATGTGACGGGCAATGCGATTGATGGGGGCAGTGAAATTAAATGCGAAAAAAAACTCCCCATTCATCGCCCCGCTCCCACGCTGCTCGAT
Organism: Puniceicoccales bacterium; assembly: GCA_031268005.1. Taxonomy (GTDB): domain Bacteria; phylum Verrucomicrobiota; class Verrucomicrobiia; order Opitutales; family LL51; genus LL51. The sequence goes on from JAIRYA010000044.1 coordinate 12,275, forward strand.
CAGGATATCAATTCGGAGATTTTAGAAACGGGCATTAAGGTCATCGATTTGATTTGCCCCTTTGTTAAGGGTGGAAAAATTGGAGCCTTTGGGGGGGCCGGCGTGGGCAAGACGGTCGTCATTACGGAACTTATCAACAACATTGCCATTGGCCACGGTGGATTTTCCGTATTTGCCGGAGTGGGGGAGCGTTCCCGGGAAGGCAATGATCTCTTCCACGAGATGGTCGGTTCCGGCGTTATCAACGAGAAAGAGCCGCAAAAATCAAAGGTGACTCTCGTTTTTGGCCAAATGAATGAGCCGCCGGGGGCGAGGATGCGCGTCGGTTTGACCGCATTGACCATTGCGGAATATTTCCGCGACGAACGCCACCAGGATGTTCTATTATTCATTGATAATATTTTTCGTTTTTCTCAGGCGGGATCGGAAGTTTCGGCATTGCTGGGTCGTTCCCCTTCCGCCGTAGGCTATCAACCGACGCTGAGCCAGGAAATGGGACAGCTCCAGGAACGCATTACGTCCACAAAAAATGGATCAATTACCTCCTTTCAGGCCATATACGTTCCCGCGGATGATTTAACGGATCCGGCTCCGGCAAATACCTTTGCCCATTTGGATTCAACCCTAGTTTTGGATCGCAAAATTTCGGCATTGGCATTATTTCCTGCGGTCGATCCCCTGGGGTCTACTTCGAAGGCACTCGATCCGAAGATCGTTGGTCAGAAACACTTCGATGTGGCCCGTGGAGTCCAGGCGGTTTTACAAAAATACAAAGAATTGCAGGATATTATTGCGATTCTCGGTATGGATGAGCTGTCGGAGGAGGATAAACTGACGGTGAGCCGGGCGCGTAAGATCCAAAAATTTCTATCGCAACCCTTTCACACGGCGGAAGCTTTCACGGGAATGGAAGGAAAATATGTCTCGGCTGCGGAAACCGTTCGTGGTTTTGAGATGATTTTGAAGGGCGAATTGGATCACATTTTAGAAAATAGTTTTTACATGAAGGGATCCATTGACGAAGTTATGGATGAAAAAGATTGAAATGGCAATTACCGTTGAAATTATTACGCCAAATCAGGTGATTTGTTCCGAAGAAGTTTCTTCGTTAACGGTGGATACGACCATGGGCGAAATCGAAATTTTACCCATGCATCGCCCCTTGATAACGCTTTTGGAAGTGGGGAGTGCGCGTCTAAAATTGCCGAATGGTTTGATAAAAACAATAGCAACTTCAAGCGGTATTTTGAAATTGGAAAATGATCGGGCCGTTTTGACCGTGGAGGAGGCGGTCAATGTACACGGATTGTGCGTTGCATCCTCCGTCGAAGAGGCTAGGATTCTCGCCAAAAATGCCCTGGAAACAACCGTCATGCGCGGTAATCTCGAGCAAAATGAACTCGAGCGCCTGGAAGCGAAAGTGCGTTCGGAATTGACAAAAAGGTTATCCAAATAAATTTTATTGATTAGATTAAAAGAAACTTCACGGGATTCCGTCCCGTGCGCTTGCAAGGAGTCATGGATTTCCCGATCTCTTTCGGCCAAAACCGAGGAATAATCCAGGAGACGGGTCTCCTGGCGGGGATTCTGAGGGAGTGCAGCCCTTAGGTTTTCAGATCTTTTCCGGTAAATTTATGATTGATTTGGAGGATTCGCATTCATAGGTTATGTTCCGTGATCACAAGTTGTCACTTTTTGGGGAGTAGTAGTCAAGGAAATTGCCTATTGGTGAAGTCAACGGAAAGTAATTTTTTAGTGGATGCCGGCCTCACGGGGAAGCAAATCGTGGAACGTCTACCCGCCTTTTCCGTCGCTATCAATGACATCGATGCGATTTTTATTACCCATGAGCATGCGGATCATTCCCAGGGATTACGCGGTCTATTTAAATATAGCCACATTCAATGTTTTGCAAACCAGGGGACTGCAATGGCGATCAATGATAAGTTCGGGAAAACATTTCGTTGGAATTATTTTAAAAGTGGTGAAAAATTTTCCCATAAAAATCTTTCCATCGAAACATTTTCCATTCCCCACGACGCCGTCGAACCCGTTGGATTTCTATTTCGCAGTGAGCACGGTGGAAAGAGTTTGTGTTGGATGACCGATTTGGGATATGTCCCCCAGCGATTGCAAGAGTACGCTAAGGATTCCGAAATTTTAATCTTGGAATCAAATTATGACAATACGCTATTGGAAAATGATAGGCGGCCCCAGGCCATAAAAAATCGAATTCGTGGACGCTACGGACATCTGTCCAATGAGTCGGCTTTTAATTTAATTGCCCACACGGATCGTCCACAGTGGCAGAAAATATTTTTAGCACACCTCAGCCGCGATTGCAATGATTCGAAAATCGTGACTTCACTCTTTGGTAGCGATATCTGTAATCGCTTTAACATTACCGTTGTCGATCCCAACGATGCCATCGGCGTCAGCTATTCCTGTCTGTAGATTAGGGCCCCTTGAGCTATTTTTTTTCAGCTGGATTCCGTTCCATCCCTGCCATCAACCCCATTTTTCCTTCGCGTTATAATTTATTTTCCTCAATATTTCTCTTTGCAGTGATTTTGTCGTATTATCTTGGAAAAACATAACGAATGATAAAAATCTAGTGTGTGAATTTACGCCTATTTCCAACGGTTTAAGTCCCACGGGCTTCGTAAAAGCCACCGGCCGTACGGGGTTAAAGAAAATACTGTCCAATGACCAAATCGCCATATCCCTGATGAATGGCATCCTTCGAGATATGGATGCGGAAGTTACCATTAGGCAAATCATCGCCAAGGAGGATCCGAAGGTGCATTTCTGTGAAATTAATGCCAATGCGATCATAAATTATCAAGCCATTGCGAACAATGGGGCTGAAATCATTCTGAAATTGCAAGATGCCAGGATTTGGGTATGCCCGAAGAAGTTATGGATGCATTGGGTCAATTAAAATTTGAAAATTGGAGTTCCTCTGAAAAAGCGGCCTACAAAAAAGAAATGGAAGAACTTTCCGCCGAATCGGGGAATGGGAGCATAAATTGAAACATCGGAAAAGGAATCTTTACGGCAGCGGGATCTACAACTTGGAGAACTTGCTGGGCAAATTTAGGGTTTAGGCAACGCATTTACGGAATAGGGCAGAGTATCTCGAAGACCATTGTGACGCACTGGAAAAATTTACCGGCGAAGGCGTTTGCGCAATAAATTTGGAGCAACTATGGGCAAAGGGAAAAATTGGAAGATTTTATTGAACTTCTGAAACGGGAAAGTATACTTGAAAAGTGGGAAGAATTTTTTCGAAGATGGGGGCGCTACATCGCCGATTCTCAGGGTTTACCATGGTCGAAATTATGTGTACGATTTCGATCATTTTTCTTGTTATGGCTGGAATTTTCAAAATTTACGATACCTATCAGGAGCGGGATAAGTTATATCGTACGAGCACGGAACTTTGCAAACTGATGACTATGCTGGAAGAATATCGCGATTTGCATGGCGATTACCCGAAAATTGCGATGCATGACGATGGGCAGGGCGATATTCTCAATCGGGCACTCCACGGTGAAATCGACTCCGATGGAAATGTCATAGAAAACGATAGAATCGATCTCGTTAGGACCACATTTAGAGAAATTAACGGCAAATTCGTCGATCCATTTTTGAGTGACTATATCTATTACTATAAATTGCGCTCCAATGAAAATGATTGGAAAAATTCTTCTTTCATACTCCTTTCGAAGGGGGCAAAGGGTCAGCAAAATTCAAAGCGCGACCGCAATATGGAGAAGTGCGCCGTGATCGGTAGGGATGGGCAGATCTCGGATCATCTTGGCGGAGATCTGGTCATTACAAATGGAGGATTTTTATAATTTTTATTTTTTTGTATCCATTGGGACTATTTTTAATACGACGAGGAATATGAATTCTTTTTTTCTAAAAAATAAATATGGCGAAGCAAAGGAACAGCGGGCTTTCACCCTAGTGGAGCTCCTCGTTGTCATTGCGACGATTGCGATTCTCATGTCGTTCACTTTTCCGGCGTGGGGAAAAGCCAGGCGTTCGATGCGTATGAATCAGTCGAGAATTCAATTTAATCGCTACGTTTTGGGACTCAACTCCTACTACCGCGAATACGGTTATTTTCCCCAAATCATGGAGGAAGATATTCCTTTAATTTCCGAAAGCATCATTTCCATCGATGCAACTTCCTCGATCAATCTCATCCTTGCACTTTCCGGGAGAGAAATTGACGGCGTCAATCCACTCACGGCGGACCACGAATACCTCAATCCCAACGGCGTGCAGTTTATGGAATTTTCAGATGATGATTTCTGGAAAAAGAATAATGGAACTATTGATCGTGGGCGGCTTGCGGACCGTTTTAATAATCCCCATATTAAATTGGTCATCGAAAGTGATTCCGATCCGGATGCCCTAATTCCGCAAGAAGTTTTCAATGGTTATGCGACCATAAAAGGGAAAGTGCCATCGATCGGTTTGCGGGAAAAGGTAGCCATTTTTTCGATGGGTGACAACGATAAATCCATTGACGTCATCAGCTGGAAAGCGGAGTGAGAAAATAGCACTATAAACGCGAATGGCGAAGCAAAATGAGTTAAAGAAATCGATGGGAAAGTGCAACCAAAGGAAGTTCTGGAATAAATTTGCCTGGGAAAAATGAGGTGATAAAATTTTTAACTCCAAGGGAAATTTCATCGGCAAATTAAAAAATCAATATCCTGAACCCGAAATAAATCAATGAAATTTTGTAGCAATAATGCCGTTGCGATGGCATCGTAGGGGGCTCGGTGAAAGGTGAGCCTTTCGCCGAAATTATGTTCCGCGACGAGGCGCTCCAATTCCTCCTCCAATCGGAAATGGCGAACGAGTTTTCCCAGGCTGTAACTTCCCACCATGGGATAGTATTTTCTATAAATCTTGTGGGTATCAATCCACGGCCCCCAGGAAATATTTCTCCCCATAATTGGAGCATTTATTGCCTGAATTTTCCGTTCCGCCAATGTTTTTGCAAAAAAATGGTGACTTTCATTGTCCTTGGAAGGACGATTACCCTCTCCGCTTTCGTCCATTGAAAGAAAATGATAGCGGCGCAGTAGGCGATCTTCAAGGGTCGCATTGTGCGCACAAAAGAAACCGCATTTACGTTTTTTTTTGAATAAATTGAGCTGTTTCCCGAAGGAAGGGTGCGCCATTTTTTTTTGAAAACGGGAGTGTTCAGCCCATGGAACAACGCCAAATGAATTGTCGCCGCAACAATTGCCATGAAAAATATCCGATATGCGATTATTTTCCAGCGTCACTAAGCCATATTCCATGATTCCATGGGAACGATTCCCCTCAAAATCGATCACGTGGATGGTCGGTAGCATGCTTTTCATTTCCTATGAAACCTAGAATTAAGGCAATACAAAATAGCGTCAAGAAGCGGAAATTTCTGGAAAATTGGATAGAAATTGTGGGGATGAAATCGATTTCTGTGCAAACTGAAGCCCCCCATTCAGGGTCGAAAAATCACCGTTGAGTTGGGCGAAATAAATTTTTAGGAGAATTTGAGAAAAGTCTTCGCTGGGTTCCAAGCCCAATTCGATGAGATGTCGCCCCTGGATAATGGCCTTTGGCGGAGCCCTTAGGATATCGAGTGCTTTGGCTTTTTCGAACAACCAATCGCGGATTTCTTCATTGTTATCCAGGCGTCCCGCACAGTCACAGTAACCCAATAGTATCAGTAAATCGAGTCGGCGTACGCGATAGGAAAGGCGTCGAAAATCCGCATCCGATGCCTGTCGCTTGAAAAATCGCCGCGGTTCGATGTGATACTGAATGAGTGTCAATGCCTGTAAAACGGTGTCTTTGGGAACGCGTAGACGCTCCATGAAATTCTGTGCCGGTAAAATTCCCGCAATTTCATGCCAATAGGAATGGATTCCCCGGCTGTCCTTAAAGGTTGTCGCGGGTTTACCGAAATCGTGGCAGAGTAGGGCAAATCCCAGAATCGAATCATCCACCAAAATACCCGTTCTGTTCTGTGCAAATGCGTCGAGAACTAGACAGGTATGGTCGAATACATCGCCTTCGGGGTGGCGCAAAAGGTCCTGTTCGACGCCGATTAATTTGTGAATTTCGGGAAAAAATTGCGTCCATCCCGTGCTTTTTAGAAACTGTAATCCGAGGGAAGGCTTGACGCCCTGGAGCAGTAGTTTTACGAATTCCTGGTAGATGCGTTCCGCTGAAAGAAATTGAGCTGAAAGTGATTGGCAGTGGGCAATGGTTTTCGGATCCGGCTTCAATTGGAAGCGGGCACAAAATTGCATGCCCCGCAGTACGCGCAGTGGATCTTCGGCAAAGCGTTCACTCGTATGCCTTAGAATGCGATTCTCGAGATCGGAAATTCCGGAAAAAGGATCCATAATTTGTTTATTTTTGAGATCAAAATAAATCGCATTGATCGTAAAATCTCGACGCTTTATCGCTTCATCAAGGGGTAAAAATGGATCCTCTTGGACGTTGAAATCGGTGTGCAGTGGGCCGTTTTTTTGTTCCTTTCGTGGAATGCCAATGTCGATATCAAGGTTACGAATCTTTAAAATGCCATAGGATTTCCCAACGACATCGATTTCGTAGCGTGGTTTTAGACAATCGATAATAGTGGAGGAATGCAAATTGAAGACTTCGAGATCGAAATTATGACTGGGTATGCCGAGAAAATGATCGCGGACACAACCACCCACCAGATAGCAATGTCCCCCATGTTCATGGAGGATGCGGATGATGGTTCCTAGATTGCGATTATTTTCTATGGCAGAAATTAATTCCATGGGAATAAGTAAAATAAAAATGAAGGCTTTGCAAGTTTACTTCTAATCCGCCCATGGGATGAAAAATAAAAGTCTCTTTTTCAAACAAGATTCTTCTCCGTGCCCAAACCGGGGGAGAATCTCCCCCGGTTTGGGCTGAAAGCGGTCAAGGAGTCCATGACTCCTTGCAGGTATAGGACAAAGTCCTGCAGAGTTTGAGGCAGAGTCTCAATTTTGGAAATTTAACTTAGGGGGAGGAGCGATAATGCAAGTTGAAAATTTAAAAAAAAATAATCTTGAATGATGATAGAATCCTTTCAAAACACATGTGTGGTAGATTTTGGTAAGGTTTTTATGATCTCAGGACCGGCGGGAGTCGGTAAGTCAACGGTAAGTTGTCGCCTATTGGAGCATTATCCTAGGCAATTAAAAAAAATTATAACGATAACGACCCGGGCTCCGAGGTTAGGGGAAGTCAATGGGGTCGATTATTGTTTTATCGATGAGGCGACTTTTTTAAAATATATTGCGGAGGATAAATTTTTGGAATACACCAATGTTCATAGAAAATATTTTTATGGAACTCCCATTGCATCCGTATTTTCCAATATTCGCCACGGAGTGGATTCCCTATTAGTTGTCGATGTGCAGGGAGTTATGAATATTCGCAAACGTTTTCAGCGCCTGCCCATTCGCATGGTTTCGATTTTCATGATGCCTGAAAATTTAAATGTATTGGAGGATCGGCTTAGAATGCGAGGTTCCGAATCTCCGGATGATCTCGCACAGCGTCTAAAATCCGCGGAGCACGAAATAAAATTCGCCAATAATTGCGATTATATCGTTCTCAGCGGTTCAAGGGAAGAAGATTTTATCTCCATGGAAACGATCTATAAAATGGAGCAGACTACCCAGGAGCAGGCACCTTTGGCGTTAAAATTTACCTATAACGTAGGCCAATTGATGCCGCACCGCTAATTCGCTTTATCCCCGTGACCCCTGAAATTGCAATTAATGGTAAAAAGTATGGCAAAATTTCCCATAATCCTTTACTTTTATAGGTGGGGAGGGGAATTCGTTCCCAGTGGGGCAGTTTTCCGTGAATAGTTCTGGGGTTTTCCGTGGCGATTGGATTGGAATCGGTTGCAATTTTTAGAGAATTTCTATTCCATTTAGCCCATGAGAATTACGGGAGGATTGGCGCGTGGCATTTTACTGAAAAGTGTGGATGAGGCCATACTGCGTCCGGCCACGGACTATTTACGCCAGGCGGTTTTTTCCGTTTTAGGGGAACGGATCATGGGCTGTCATTTTTTAGATCTATTTGCGGGGACGGGAAGCTATGGCTTGGAATCATTGAGTCGCGGGGCACATTCGGGAATATTTGTGGAAAATAATCACCGCATAGCGGGCATATTGGGAAGCAATTTGAAGACGGTTTGCAAAAGTATGGGCCATGGGAATGAAAGTCGGATTTGGAATGTGGATGCACTCAAGATAAAAACCGAGGAACGCTTCGATTTAATCTTTGTCGATTCGCCCTATGATTTGATGCGCGAAAAAAGCGACGAACTGTTAGCCCTGGGGGTAAGATTGTTGAAACGGAGCGAAAATAGCCGCCTAGTTATCGAGATGCCGGGAGATTTTACGCTAAATGGTGAGCAAAATTTCGGACTGTGGGAACTACGTCGCCTTGCCAAAAGGGGCAAAAATAGTCCCGCTGCCGTTATTTATTCCTTGGCCTAAGGCTTGCGCCCATTACATCGCCTCCCTAGAAGGAAGTTATGTGCTTCTCTTAAGCGCTGGATATAGGATTTTTTCGTCGGGGATAGTTTTTTCAGTCTTAGACCAAGTCGTTTTAAAACAACTCATAATAAAAAAAACTCACACTAAAGCAATTTTTATTAAAGTAACTCATAGTGTCTTTTATTATAAATAAAACAAAAGAATTTCGATTTTTTTATGAAATATTTAAAATTTCACCGGCGATGGCATCGCAAAGCAGGCGTCCTTTGGCGGTGAGCCGAATTCGGGAACCTTCGCGGAGAAGAAATGCTTCATCCTCCATGTCCTGAAAAAATGGGGAAAGATTTTCGCGGTGC
>JAIRYA010000056.1 GCA_031268005.1 Puniceicoccales bacterium
GGTCACGGGACAGCGTCCCGTGGTAGCTGATTCCCTCTAAGGGCTGCTCGCCCTTAGGAACCTCGCCAGGAGACCCGTCTCCTGGACCTCCTCTAAGCCCAATGGCTTTGCAATTTGCAAAGCCATTGGGCTCAAAGAAGGTCCAGGAGATGGGTCTCCTGGCGAGGTTCCTAAGGGCGAGCAGCCCTTAGAGGGCATCAGCAACCACGTGTCGATGTCCCGTGACCCTGCAAGGAGTCATTGTCTCCTTGACCGCTTTCAGCCAAAACCGGGGAAGATTCTTCCCCGGTTTTGGCAAGAAATGTTTTTCTAAAAAGTTTTTCCAAAAGAAATTTTCTAGGGTCGATTCCAGTCCCGCGGCGAAGCCGCGGGAGCTCTTACCTAAAAAAAGCTCCTATTAAATAAAAGACTCTCTAAGCCAAATGGCTTTGCAATTTGCAAAGCCATTTGGCTTAGAGAAGGTCCAGGAGACGGGTCTCCTGGCAAGGTTCCTAGGGGCGAGCAGCCCTTAGAAAAGCAGCCGCGCAGCCCCTAGAAAAAGATTGCTCTGAAACGTTTTGCCATTTTTTTTGGAAAATGCAGACCCTGGAAATTTGCAATTTGACACTCCCCATCGGCGAAAAATGTATTCTAGAAAATTTTTCCCTAACCATTCCACCCGGAGAAATTCACGTTTTGATGGGAAAAAATGGCATGGGAAAAAGTTCCCTTGCAAAGGCCATTGCCGGCCACCCCGATTATCCCATATCCGGCGGTGAAATTATTTTTAGGGGTGAAAATGTTACGCAACTTTCCCCCGAAGAACGCGCGCGAAGGGGAATTTTTTTAGCATTCCAGTACCCGATTGAAATTCCGGGCGTATCGATTGCCAATTTTATCCGATCCGCCATGAACGCGCAAAGCAAAAAAATGGAGACCGTCGCGTTCTATAAATTGTTGCACGAAAATATGGATCGTCTGGGTTTTGATCGAAAATTTTCAGCCCGTGCGATCAACGTTGATTTCTCCGGTGGAGAGAAAAAACGCTGTGAAATCCTCCAAATGCTCATGCTGCAGCCGTCCTTTGTCATTTTCGATGAAATCGATAGTGGTCTCGATATCGATGCCCTAAAATGCGTTGCCGAAAACATCAATTCGCTGCGTTCGGAAACCTTTTCTGCCCTGATTATTACCCACTACCAGCGGCTCCTCGACCATATCCATCCCCATAGAGTCCATGTCCTCGAAAATGGTAAAATAATTACATCGGGTGGATCTGAAATTGTCAAAGAACTCGAAAAGAAAGGTTATGCATGCTTCGATCGGGAAGAAAAATCATGATTGCGATCATTCTTTTTATTTCCATAAAATTTAAAGCAAAATGCCCCATTCTTTCGATTTTCATTTTGACATGTCCTATGCGCTCGATGCGGGCATGGGTTTGAATCAAAGCACCGTAGAATATATTAGTCGCGTCAAAAACGAAGATCCTTGGCTGCGCCAATTTCGCCTAAAAGCTCTGGAGATATTTCGCACCCTACCCATGCCCGAAATTTTAAAAGCGCACGGCGTCGACGATCTCGATTTCGATAAAATCCGCTACTATCTCGCCAATGATCAAGCCCCTCAACGCACCTGGGATGAAGTTCCTCCCGAAATTAAAGAAACTTTCGATCGCCTTCGTATTCCCGAATGGGAACGTAAATTTTTCGCCGGTGTCGAAGCTCAATTTGACAGCGAAGCGGCTTACAATCGCATCCAAGATGCCCTCGCCAAGGAAGGGGTCATCTTCGTCGATTCGACCGTCGGTCTCCAGCGATACCCCGAAATTTTTAGAAAATATTTTGCATCCGTCGTCGCCGTCGGCGATAATAAATTCAGCGCCCTAAACAGCGCCGTTTTCAGTGGTGGAAGTTTCATTTACGTCCCCAAAGGGGTCAAAGTCAAGCAACCACTCCAGGCCTATTTTCGCATTAACGCTCAAAATTTTGGCCAATTTGAACGCACACTCATCGTCGTCGACGAGGACGGCGAAGTGACCTACATGGAAGGCTGTACCGCACCGCGCTTCGAAACGGCTACACTCCATTCCGCCGTGGTCGAAGTCATCGCGCTCAAAAATTCAAAGATTCAATACATTACGGTTCAAAACTGGTCCAATAACGTTTATAATCTCGTCACCAAACGCAGCATCGCCCACGAAAATGCCGAAATTCGTTGGATCGATTGTAACATTGGCTCCAAACTCACCGTAAAATATCCGGCAATTTTATTGGCAGGCCAAAGAGCGCGCGGCGAAGTCCTTTCCATCGCCCTCGCCTCCGATCAACAAATTCAGGATACGGGTGCAAAAATGATCCACCTTGCCCCCAATACAACTTCCAATATCATTTCAAAATCCATTTCCAAAGGCAATGGGTTGGCGTCCTATAGGGGGATCGTCCACATTCATCCCCAAATTAAAGGTTGTAAAAATAATACCCAGTGCGATGCACTGCTGATCGATGGCGATAGCCGCAGCGATACGTACCCGAAAATCACGGTCCACGGTGATAAAAATAATGTGCAACACGAGGCAAGCGTGGCAAAAATCGACGAGGAACGCCTCTACTATCTCCAGCAACGGGGCATTAGTAAAGCCCAGGCGACGAGTCTATGCGTGAACGGTTTCGTCAATGACTTGATCCAAGAATTCCCCCTGGAATATGGCGTTGAACTCAAACGCCTCATTGATCTCGAAATCAATCAAAGCGGTGGAAAGTAAAAGTTTTTATCTATTTTTTGCATTTTCATTGGAATTAAACGGGCGAGAAAAATACGGATAGAAAACGAAAAAATTCCAAGATTTAGCTAAAAATATTTTGTTTGCAAAAATTAAAAAAATGGAACTCAAACGCAAATAGCTTGTCCATTGTGTGAATTTTTTTAATTTATATGCCATGGAAATTCCATTAAATTTGTGCACCGGT
>JAIRYA010000036.1 GCA_031268005.1 Puniceicoccales bacterium
CTAGGGTTGCCTCGCCATACTGAGTCACGTCGCCAATCGTCTTTGCCGTAGCATCAAAATTAATTACCCCATTGAAAACGTGTTCGGTGCTGAGCTGCAAGAAACTCGTCGCATGCAAAAGATTTCGGAACAAATCATCCGCCTTTTCTATGGACGAAAGCGATGCATAGGCGTAGGTCCCGTGGTACATCTCCACCAGGGATAGGTCTTTACCCGTTAAATTTCCGATTTGGAACTTAAGTTCCGGAGTGAAAACACTTCCCGTAAAATCGATGACGTAGCTGTTTAAAAACTCACTGGCCGAATAAGTTCCCTTCGAATAGATCTGCCCATCCACAATCTCCGAAATATCTTCGCCGTAATTTCCAACTAAATTGGCAACATTGACCGCGACTTGATTGTTGAAGGATTGGTACAACTCAATTTGTGCGCCGAGCAGGGAACCCAAATTCGATAGATCATCCTCCGTCAAAAATGTTTTTTCAGTAGCGCTTTGGGCAACGTAAAATTCCCTAGCACTCGTAGTATCTTTGAACTTTTTAATGAAAATTTGTTCCCCATTGAGCGTGATTGTTACCGCTTCGGAATTGTCAGCCGATAAATCGCCAATTGCATCCCAATCGGAAACACCATTAGCCGATAAATTAGCCGCCACTTCTTCCGCCGTCGAATCCTGTTGTAGCGTGCCTATTGCGCTCTTTTGCGTATCCAGTTCCGTAACAATCGCTTTTAATTGGCTGTGCAATCCAACGCTTGCCTTGGTATAACTTTCAATTAAAGCTCTTTTTTCTTCATCATCGCCGGGCACTTCGCTTTCTACGTCGAGCTCCACATCGGGTGCATCGCCGGAACTTTCCAATGCAATCTTTGCATATATTTCGTTGATGGCTGTTCCATAGGCCGCCAATGCGGAAAGACTTCCCTGTTCGCTATTTTCTTCGATATTTTTAAAATCTTTGACAATTTTGTTATAGGCGGAAACGAATTGGCGCGCCAACCACCGGGAACGATCGTAGAAACTGCCATCGCTTTGCTCCCCTTGCCCAATCTCACCAATCCCAACAATTTCATCGTACAGCCTACCGCCGCTAACGATGCCACTAAGGGCTGCGTATAAGTCCGACAGATTCGCTGGAGTTTCCCCTTCCACGGACAGTTTCGCTGGAGTTTCCCCTTCCACGGACAGTTTCGATAGAATTTTGTAAACTGTCTGCGAATCCCCTGCGCTTTTTGCATTTTCAGTCATAACTTCATCCGAAGTTGGGTTTATAAAATTAGACTCACCGGCGATTAGTTTTTTGAATCCACCCTCATAGGTCGCAGAAATCTCTCCAAGCCCTTCCAAAGTTGTCTTAGCAATTGCATCCTTATCGGAAGCTGCCCTATCGATGGCATCGAGCAACTTCAGACAGTCGCTTTTCGTAATCGTAAAAGCTCTAGTCTCTACATTGTCCGCATTTACCTCATGGACGTTGACGAAAGTTTTTAATTTTTCTTTTAATTCTTTTAATACGGTAAAATCCGTATTCCAATTGGGATACAGCATCGCGAGCATATTGCTCAGCGTCGCCTTTTTATTTTGCTGTAGGATATCGAGTAGCCAATTTAAAATGACCTGTGCTTTGGCGGATTCCTCGGCGGTTAAAAGATTAGTTCCATCAGTCCCATTTGACTCATCGGTAGATTTTACACCACTCACAACATTCATATCCGCCGCAATCGCTGCCATGTATTCCCCCGACGGTCCGAACTTCGCTTCCAATTCGGAAAATGCTCCGTGCATCCCTTGAAATTTTTCGATGACACTCTCAATGGCATTCTCATTTTCTGGTAGGGTATTATACTCCGCCAATGCGTCCACATAGTCTCCGATCGCACCTCCTTCTTCTTTCAATAAAGTGACCACCCCATTGTATGCCTTTGCAATGGCGTTGAACAGGTAAACGTAGTGATTTTTTTCGGCGGAGGTTTCTTGCCCGCCGCTTCCATCGAGATCGGAAAGCAACTTTATATCCGATAAACTATCAATTGCAGTTGCACAGGAATCGGCATCTACCGCGGATGCCATGGCCATTAGGACTCCCATCGCTTCCTTTAATTTATTAAATTTGTCCCCATATTCCGCGAATTTTGTGTCCAAATTATAGTCTTCAGCGGCAAAAATTGCACTAAAACTATCTCCATCGGTAGCTTTCCAGAGGGGTAAAGCCGTTTCCGCATTGAAAATTTCCTTGAGCGTTAACGTGTTCCCCAAATTTTCAATCAATGAATAATTCGCATCATTATTTTTCAAAAGTGTAATAAATTGCGTTAAAATAGCAGCAAGTTCCGAATGCTCTGAAGCGAATGTTTCAAGGTCAGTTAACAATTTTCCATAGGCACCGCCATCCCCCCGATCCGTGTACCAACCGGGATATTCTACTTGCAGGCTTTCCAGAAAAAGCACGACCTCAATGTGATTTAAAAGGGTATTCAAATCGCCAATCGCCGCAATAACATAGGCTTGATTGACCGCTCCCCCCGCTTTCGTTTCATCAACGGAAACGTCATTTAGGCTGGACCTAACTGCTGCTAATTTTCCTTGAATAGCCGTGAAATTTTCTTCAATCCCTGTGGAATCATTTAGATCTTCGAGTTCTGTTAAATTTTCGGATAAAATTTTTATCCCTGCCAAAAAAATATTATATGCGCCGATGAATGCGTTGGTCATGTGGGCGTAGTGCCCTCCCCCATCGAAAGTTTTAGCCGCATCCGTCAGTATCTCTGAAGTTAAAAAATTCCCAAGTGTGGCAAGGCGATCGCTTTCCGTTGATTTCAAAAACTCGAAAAATTTTCCATTTATTTCGGCCAACGCTGCGTAGCAATTTTTCATTTTTGCCTTGATATCCTTCGTCCCATTATCCAAAACTTTATTTGCCAAATCGCCTACGCCCTTGGGAATATAGGTTTTACTTTTTATGGTCGGATAAATACCCGCAAATAGCGTCACAAGGGAAAAATCAATGCTGTTGGAACTGACGTACTTTGTTAGGAAAGAAAATAGGGAAAGACCACTGCTATGGGGAATATTTCCATTGGAAACGAGGAGCTGCTTAAATTGGGCAAGCAATTCTTCATTTTGATATAAATCAGAAGTCCTGTAGGCCTCAATCGCATTTAAAATCTCCGAAACGGGTACGGCAATGTCCTTGTTTCGATCGTATTCCTTGGATACATACTCCACTATTCCCTTCGCATACAAATAGGCTCCCGCACTTTCGTCATATTCTTTTTCCCCATTTGGATTGACGATATTCGTATTCACAGTTCCCGAACCATAGGTACCGTCCTTCTCAACGCGCATGATTTGATGGTCAATGGCAATGCGGTAAATGGCATTGGTGAGCACTTGCTGCCTAATGGCATCGGAACGCCACCCTTCGATGGTTTCGTCTAGGAGATAATTTTTCAGCTCCTCCCTAAAGTTTTCCGCTTTGATGTATTCCGTATACAAATCAAGCACTTCCAACTCGCGCTTCAATGCAATTTGCTCGTCTTTTATGCCCTGTAAAATAGCTCCGGAAAAGATATCATCACCCCTTGCCAGTTCCGCATATTTTTCCAACAACTTCATCAGTTCCATGCTATAATCGCTGACGGAATATTTCTTATTTTCGCTGTAACATTTCATGCCATATTGATTGAAAACCGCGGCATAGTCTATGAGCAGTTGGGAAATATTCAGCGTTGATCGATCGGCGCCGAAAAAGGGGGAAAATAGATCGTATTGGTTATCCAAATTGGGGTAGCGATAGGATTCAGTTCCAATTAAATAGGCTTGGCCATGGAGGGGAAAGGTCTGTATGGCATCGTAGTATCGTCCATAGTCCGCCCGCAATTCTTCAATTTTTGCCGTCAAAAGTTCGCAGACATCCTTACTGCCCTTCGCCTGAGACGTTTTTCCAAACCAACTCCCTAATAATTTTGAATATTTTACGAAATCATTATAAATAATGGGTTCGTAGTGATCCTTTAAAATTTTGGCATAGCTATACTCTAGAAATTTTTCAGTTTCCCTATTCATCGCCGTAATCTGGGAACCATTAGCCACTGCAATTTCTCCCTTTAAAATAATCGATTCCAAAGATTTCAACTGCGCTTCAACTTGATCCTTATAGGCAAGCACCAATGTTTCTTCGGAAATTTGGCCTTCGATCGCCATAACCAGAGGGGATTCATCTTCCCTGTAGCTTTCATTTGTTTTTAGCAATTCCTGAACAATTTCAGAGATATTATTCCGCATTACTTCATTCGCCTGGGCATTATTACCAACCTCCGCACTATCAATAAACTCATATTTTTGCGATAAACTTTTTTTGGTCATTTCATCTTTCCCACCGGATAGGAGTGATGCCAAGCCTTCATTGATCCATTTCCTAATCGGCAAATTTTCAACGGATTGGTCAACCAGGGATAGAATAAGGCTATCGGTACCATCGACGGGGGCATTGAGCACGCGATCGACCACATAGGATTCGAGATCTTGAAGAAAATCTTTTGAAAGCGCGTAGCGCAAATTCTCGCGCTTACCTTGGATCGAATTATCCGCGCTGCCATCCTCCGGCCTGGGGATAAACTTTTTTATCGCATCGCGAATACTGGAGTCTTTCATTTCGCTTAAAAACGTTTTTTGAATCGCCTCCGTAACCGAATTGCGTATGCGTCGGTCGACGTATTGCTTGATATCAAATGTACTTCCTCCCAAATAATCCGTAACATTTTTAAATATACTATTCGATTCGGCCACCGGTTTGCCGTCGATGATAATTTTTTCGACAACCAGTTTCTCGGGAAGATAATTTTCATTTTTTAACAAAATCAATTGACCTTTGACGTACTTCAAAGCCCTTTGAAATAGGGGAAATTGTGCTTCGAGTATCTCGGTAGCCAAAGATGGATCGGAGGCAGGTTTTATATCCTTAAGTAAATTTTCAATTTTTTCCGCACATAATTCACTGCGCAAGGTTTCCTGGTCTCCCTCTTCTAAAGCGCTAAGCAAGGCTTCAATGGAATCAGCGTTTTCACACGTTGAGAGAATTTCTGAAAGTTCTGCTTTATCCAATCCTCCAAGTAAATCTTCAAGGGAAGCGGCTCTTATATTTTCAAAAGAAACTTTCAGGTACTGATCAATTTGGCTAATTTGACATTGTAATTTATATTTGCGCGCTTCGGAAATGACAAGATCGCCAACGAGGGAACAGAAGAGGTCACGGATTTCCACGTTTACGCTAGCCATGACTTTTTCCCTATTGGCGGCCTCGAAGAGACCCTGGCTAATAAAATCATCAATGATCACGCCCATCCTACCCCTAATCGTATCCTTTTCACCGGTTTGCGAGGTTTCTTCCCTAATGTATTTGTCAATATTTGTAGAAATTGCGTCTTTTATTTGATCATCTGAGAGGGGATCTGGATTTTCACTTTTTAGCGCTTCCAATGTGGTGGATAGGGCGATTTTTACCAAATCTCGGCACATTGCATCGGCGATGGTTTCACTATCCGAATTTTTGTCATTCGTTTTTTTTATAAAAAAAGCATTCAATACTTTGCGATCGTCATAGGAATCTAGGGTACTAATTTTATCTTTGTAAAGTAATAGGGATGTTTTTTCTTCGATGCGCTTTTGCAAGTATTCCAATGTTGTAAAATTTTTTCCTTTTTCATCACCCTCCCCCAATGTAATGACCCCATCATTCACATTAATAACTTGTATGCTATTAAAATATTTTTGAATCATGTAATAGTTCACATAGGCAATAATTGCCTCCCAATTAAAAACACTACCTTGCAAATCGGGAGCAAAGACAATTTCCCTCAAAAAGTCTTCCGTTATGTTTTTCCAGATGCTATTTTTTTCCTGCAATTCCCTATTCGTTAGACGCTCCAGCAGGGAACTATTCTGACTTAAATGTTGCGTACCATTGAGTTGATAATTCGTATCACTAAAAAATTTATCGTGGGAGAGGAAGGTTAACCATTCCACACTTTTTTTCGACAATCCCTGCTTCGCGGCATCTTCCCAGACATAATTTGCTCCATTGGGTATCTCCGGTTTTTTTGTTTTAAACTCCAACTCACTGTATCCCGGCCCATCCTTTGCGGTTAGTGTGGGATCAACGGGATGCAATACGTAGGTCGGCAACACCCCTATTGTTTTTTCATAATTTTTATCGAGGGCACTTTGCCTGGGTAGCGGCGCTCCATCTATGATTGGCTCATTAATTTTTGGAAATAGGTCATTGACTACTCCACTCGTAACGGCGGGGGGAACGAATTCCTGGGGCTCCGAAATACCCAGGCTAAATCCCGTTGGAATGCTCCCCGGATTGTTAATGACGGTCGGCTTCGCCATGGGTACATTCTCTCCTTCGGCGATGTTCATTTCGACCTCAAAAAATATAAGATCTTTATTCACATTAAAAGGATTATTGTGCGGGCTTTGCGGATCCGTTAAATCCGGGGCTAATGCCCCCAATGTTCCTTCCGCATATTCCTTTGGATCTATTCTCATCATTTTTATCCTCCTTAGTTTTTTATAAATTGTTTTTTCTATTTTTTCATAAACAGAAGCGACGGGGTCCCATGGGACGCCGATGCGCAGCCGCTACTTTTTCATCATTTTCCTTGTTCTCTGCCGGACCAGTTTCATCCGATATTCTCCTAGAAACGGGTAATTGTGGCAAGGTCACGCCCCTAAATAGATCACTAATGAGTGCTTTTTCATGAGCTTTTCCGGGCTCCAAATCTTTTTCCAGAAGTTCCGATCTTCCGCTATTTTCGCGCTGTACTTTCGATTTCAATGCCGAAATAACGATCCCACCGTTCGGTCGGAGTGCCGGCAATTTCCTGCCCATGGGTTGGACGTCTTCGCAAGCAATCGTCGCAGCCGATTGATCATTCCCTAAAACTGGACTGACTTCGACGGCAATGACTTCCGCCACTTTTTCCCTTCGAGAGGTCATTTTTTCAATGTCTTCGCTAATCGCCTCCAGGGCACGAACTTCGCCACCCGTGGACAAATTTTCTCCCTCATTTTTAGGATCGGAAGGTGTCCCTAAATTCACATTAAAAGGATCACTGTGCGTTGACTGCGTTTCTTCGCCCTTCGAAGAAAAATTTCCCGCAACAATTGCCCGTTCTAAAGCATCTTTCTCCGGCAGGACGATTTTCAATTGCTCCGAGTAATGGCGTTCACAATTGGCATCAATTTTTCGTTTTTCCCGTAAATCGGGTAATTCCAGTAGGGGCTTTACCCCAATCGAGGGCAAGGATTCACCCTTTGGCAAAATGGGTAAACGCATCGCTTTCCTTTGCCTATTAGCCGCTTCTTTGACATCTTCCAACGCCGCCGATAGTCGCCGTTGCACCGCCACGATTTGATCCTCTGCGCTGCGATCGAAAATTTCATCGAGATGAATTTCCCTAACTTTTTTGCTTTCAATGTGTTCCGGTAAATTTTTAAGCATCTTTTCCGTCTCCATAGTTTTCTCAAATGGGAGCAAATCCCACCCATTGCGGGGACGCCCAATCGTCCGCTCCAATTCTTCCCGTTCGCGCATCACAGTGCCAACGATTTCGTCCTGGCAGTGCCGTATTATCGGCATATGGAAAAGCTCTTCCTGCTTTTCCGGGACTAATCCAAATTTGGCAAAGAATTGCTCCGCAGCATCCACCGTTTTTTGAGCCTCCAATTCCAATTCACTCAATGTGGGCGATCCTTCTTCCCTTTCCTCGACAATTTCATCCTCAAAATCGGGCAAACCAATGGGCGTTCCCATTTGCTCCAGCAATTCCTCTGCCTTCATTCGAAGAAATTTTTGGTGTAATGTTAGTTCTTTTTTCATGGTACATATCTCCTTCCTATGAGACGGAAATTCTCCCCAGGGGCTGTATGGTAATTTCCTCCGTCAATTCCTGGTGCGACAGCACCGGCAGCTCATACAATTCCAGTTCAATCAATTTGCGCACATAGCGCCGTATATCCATCGATGTGAGGAGTACGGGACGATTCGTTTCCTGGGCAAAATCACCCACTTCTTCCTTCACCGAACTCACAATTTTTTTCGCCGTATTCGGCTCCAAGGCCAAATAACTCCCCGCCGACGTTTGGCGAATGGACTTGCGGATGACATCTTCCGTGCCGGGATCGAGTAGGTAAACCGCTAAAATATTCTGTCCACCACTATACTTATAACTGATATAGCGCTTTAAACTCGTCCGCACATAATCCGCCAATAGAATCGGTTCCTTTTCCTTTTGTCCCCAATCGATCAAACACTGCATAATGAGGCGCAAATTGCGTATGGATACGTCTTCCTGGACCAAGCGCTGTAAAACTTCGCCAATTTTTTGCACCGGCAGTACGCGTTGGACTTCCTTGACCAATTCCGGGAAATTTTTCTCAAAATTCTCCAAAATAAAACGCGTTTCCTGGAGTCCAATGAATTCTGCGGCATATTTTTTCAGGATAAAGGACAAATGGTAGGTCAAAATTTGAGGTGACGTCATGTAGTTAATACTCGCCTTATCCATCTGTGGAATGACATCTTTTCCCACCCATAGGGCTGGAATATTGGGCAAAAATGCTTTTTCTTCCTGGTAAGGGATATTTAAAATTCCCAAACTTTCCTTCGTCTCGCGGACGAGCACATGGCCATTCAAAATACGTCCCTGGGAAACGGGAACCTCCTGCAGAAGGATCTGGTACATCCCATCGGTTAAATTTTCATTGAACCGCAAATGAATTCCCGGAAAGGGCACGCCCAAATCGAAATACAATGCCTTGCGCACTTGGATCAACTGGTCATTCAGGACCATGGGATCAACGGACTCCTCTATGGATGTCGCCACATCCAATAGTAAGGGTACCGTAACGGAAAACTCTCCCTTTTCTTCCTTAAATGTTGGCGTATTGGGAGCGATATCGGAGGGTAACCCCGTATTTTTTGGAACCTTTGCAATGTCCACGGAAGATTTTGATGTTCCTCCACTTTCCATGAGTGAGCGCCCAATCATCACCGATAGAATACCGAGAATTAGAAATGGAAATTTTGGAAATCCGGGAATTAACATGAAGCCGACGATCATAAATCCCGCAACAACGAGCGCTTTGGGGCGTGCCAACAATTGGGCACCGATATCGTTGCCGAGTGGTTTCGCATCGCTGGAACTCACACGGGTGACGATGACACCCGCCGTAATGGAAATGAGCAGGGAAGGCAGCGTGGAAACGAGACCGTCACCGATGGTCAAGATTGCGTAGGTTTTAATTGCCTTATCCACCTCCATTCCTTTCTGCAAAACGCCTATAATTAATCCGGCAATAATATTAATCGCCGTCATGATCAATCCCGCAATTGTATCTCCTTTGACGAATTTCATCGCCCCATCCATGGCACCGTAGAGTTGGTTTTCCTGTTCCAATTCCGTACGCTTTGTTTTGGCCTGTTCCGTATCGATGCTTCCCGCGCGCAAATCGGCATCAATACTCATCTGTTTACCGGGCATCGCATCCAAAGTAAAGCGGGCGGATACTTCCGAAACGCGTTCCGCACCCTTCGTAATAACGATGAATTGAACGATAAGCAAAATACCAAAAATGACGGCACCGACGACGAAATTTCCCTGGACGACGAAATCACCGAATGTGAAAATAATTTCACCGGCATCGGCGGTCAATAGAATCATTCGCGTACTGGTAACATTGAGTGCCAGACGAAATAGCGTCGTAAACAGTAGAATACTCGGAAAAGTCGATATGCACAATACGCGGGGAATGTACAGTGCCAACATCAATAGACTGATACTCATCGACAAATTCAGTGCCAAAAGCATATCGAAAACGAAGGTCGGGATCGGCACAATCAAGAGCATGATGACGCTGACCACGATAATCGCTAAAAAAATATCATTATACTTCGATACGGAGGCGATTGTCCCACTTAACTTTGCTTTAAAGCTCACGATATGACCTTATTTTTAGGGTTTGAACAGGCGACGGCGAGGCGAAGATCCTTTTCCTGAATACCGAGAAAGTGGGTATAGGCGGAACGCGCTTCCCCATCGCGCCCCAGTGCCCACATGGTCTTACTCTTTAGGACAAAGAATAATTTATCCAACTCCTTTGATTTTGGGAGAAACTCCGACGCCTGAATCGCATTGAGTGCCGTGCTGGGCGTATGCGATTTCAAGGCTGCAAAGGCTAGGGAGAGATTAACGAGGGGATCCTCCGGAAAATACTCCGCCAAAATGAGTGACAAAGCAAAGGCCTCATCGAATTTATTGTAACGCAAAAAGAGATAAATAAGAATCTCTAAAAATTCCTTCTGAGAATCATCCATAATATCCATCCATTTCGCAATATAATAACGGATGGAATTTTTACAACTTTTTATTTGAAAAAAATTAAAAAATAAAACAAAACTTAATCCAAAAAAAACCGAAGACCCCTTTTGGGATCCCCGGTGAAATCGTTCACATATTTTCGTTTATATTTCTAGGAAAATTTTCGCTTTCCAGGAAATCAAAAAATGGCTGTTCCAAGCGTTGCAATTATG
>JAIRYA010000042.1 GCA_031268005.1 Puniceicoccales bacterium
TACTGTGATTGTTTCCTTGGAGGGACGTTTGGTTTCGCGCATTCCGCTGAGTTGTGTAATTGATGTCCACGGCATCGGCTATGAGATATTTGTTCCATTGACGGTCGATTTGCCGGCGATGGGTGAAGGGATAAAATTGTTCACCTATGCGGTTTATCGGGAGGATGGCCAATCGCTTTACGGATTTAATCGCATGGAGGAGCGTGATTTTTTTAAATTAGTGGTCGATAAAGTATCGGGAATTGGACCGAAAACGGCACTTGCCATGCTGAGCAAATTTAAATTGTCCGAACTCAACCATTTCATTGCCATGAAGGAAATACAAATGCTGGCGAGTGTGCCGGGAATTGGGAAAAAAACAGCGGAAAAAGTCATTCTGGAACTTTCTGACAGGGTGAAAGGCGTCGGTGGGAATGCGGAAAATGTGGCCGCCCATAGTCAGCGCAGCGATGCAATTTTGGGTTTAATTGCACTGGGTTACAAGCGATCGGAGGCGGAAATGATGGTCTCGAAGGTTATGGAGGATTTTCCCGATATTTCGGCGGGCCAGCTCATTAGGAAGGCAATTGCCACGCGATAGATGAACTTTTTGGGGATAGATTACGGCAGGAAACGAGTTGGCTTGAGCGGGGGAGACGATGAATTGAAGCTTGCGGTTCCCCTCGGGGCGATTCGCGTCGGCACACTGGAAAAAGTCGGAGAACAAATTGCGGAAATCGTTAAATTTCGTCGAATTCACAAAATTATTGTGGGCTATCCGATCAATATGGACGATAGCGTCGGTGCGATGACAGAGGAGGTCGATCATTTTATCGATTTATTGAGAAAAGATCTTTCGATTCCCGTGGAACGAATGGATGAACGCCTGACCAGTGAGAATGTGGGCGATGTGCGGCGACGTTCGGGGAAAAATCGTCAAAATTTGCGGAGGAGTGGGGCGATCGATTCCGCGGCAGCGGTATTGATTCTGCAGGATTATTTCGATGTGCTTGGTTAAAAAAAATAAATTATAGGTTTTTGTGGCAAAAGCTGCGCGCTTCGCGCGCGAGGTGGAACACCTCACAAGGAGTCATTTGACTCCTTGTGCTTTTGCCACAGGTGAAAACACATGGTGAAAGACGGAAAATGTTTTTAAAAAATTAGATGGGTATTTTATTGGAGGTGTGTGCGCATTTAACGTTGACTATACTTAGAACATTACAGGCTTCGAATAGGGGAAAGTTCCCGTAGTTCAATGGATAGAACATCGGTCTCCGGAACCGAAAATCTGGGTTCGAATCCCGGCGGGAACGCCAGAGTGATGGCGTATGGGGTAGGGATGGAAGCAATTTTTAAAAGGGCTCCCGTAGTTCAATGGATAGAGCATCGGTCTTCGGAACCGAGGGTCTGGGTTCGAATCCCGGCGGGAGCGCCAAAAATAAAGTAAAAAATTAATTTCTTCTTGACGACCAAAAACATTGTCCTAGACCTCTAGCCAATCGAAAACTTTAGGTGGTTGGATTGGCGAGGTAGTTGTACTCCGCTTTTCCTATCAGTTGTTTTTTTTTAATTTTATATTAGTGATGAAAACCGGTAGCGAAATTTTAGCCGTGCTCGAGTACATGGAGAAAGAAAAGGGAATACCGCGCGGCAATATGATTCAGACGATTGCCGACGCGATTCGCTCCGCCGCTATGAAAAGTATTACTGCCGGCTACGACGTTCGCGTCGAAATTAATCCCAAAACGGGACACCTCCAGGCTTGGTCTATTCTGGAAGTCGTCGATTCCGTCAGCGATCAGCAGGCCCAAATGCATGTTTTTAAGGCAAAGGAAATTAATCCCAATGCGGGCGTGGGTGATATCATCGAGAGGGAAATTGATCCCGCTCTCCTCGGCCGTATCGCAGCCCAGGGGGCCCGCCAAGCCATTACGCAGGGCATTCGCCACTTTGAGCGTGAAAAGTTGTACGAAGATTTTAAAAATTCCATTGGCGACATCGTCAGCGGAATCGTTCGCCACCAGGATGCCGGTAATATCTACGTGGAATTGGGGAAATCGGAGGCCGTCTTGCCCTATCGGGAGCGCATTCCCGGAGAGGAGTATATTCCCGGTGACCGCATTCGTTGTCTCCTCCTAAAAATTGAGCAAACACCCCATGGTCCGGAAGTAATTTTGAGCCGCTCCCACGGCCGTTTTGTTCGGCGTTTATTGGAAATTGAAGTAACGGAAATCGCGGATGGTATGGTGGAAATTTGCAGTATGGCTCGGGAGCCGGGCTATCGCACAAAAATCGCCGTCCACAGTAGGGATCCCAAGGTGGATGCCGTAGGATCTTGCGTGGGGACGCGGGGCGTTCGCATTCATAGTATTGTAAAGGAATTGGGGGGGGAAAAAATTGACGTCATTCGCTACTTCGAGAATCCCGTTGAATTTTTACAGGAAGCCATTCACCCGGCAATTCCGCGTAATGTCCGCATCGACGAAAATCATCGCCAAATTAGCTTTGAAGTTGCCGAAGGGGATTTAGCCGTTGCGATTGGCAAGCGGGGTTTAAATGCACGCCTGACTTCCCGTCTCATGAATTGGAAATTGGATATCAAAAAAGCGGAGACGGAAAAGGAAAAGAATCTCAATCGAAAAATTCAACAGGCGACGGCGGGGCTTAACAATATTCCGGGAATTGATAGTGATTTGGCACAGCGCCTAGTGGCCTGTGGATTTACCGGCGTAGATGTTTTCGATGACGTCAATTTGGAGGATTTACGGGATGCCGGCTTTTCGGAGGAGGAAGCGCAATTGGTTCTTGAAAATATAAAAAATTTCAAGAGTTCTTAGTAGAGAAGCATGAGTGTTCGAGTATATCAATTGGCAAAAGATTTAGGCATGGAGAGTAGGGAAATTATGCAGCTACTCCATAAACGCGGTTTAAAAGTCACCAGTGCTTCCAGTTCAATTCCTAATATTTATGCCACGGCACTGATCGAAGAACTAAAAAATATTCCCGGGGAAACGATTCAAGAACGGGAAATAGTAGAAAAAGAAACGGAGGAAAATTTCCCCAGGGAGAGCACAGAAAAAGAGGAGAATTTAACGCAGATGAAGGAGTCCGCGGCTAGGGTTTCGGAGGAATCTTCCCAGGAAACAAATTCCACTGAAGATGGAGATTTTGATCGAATTTCAGTTGAAAAAAAAGAAAAAAATAGTGTATCTTTGCCAAATACGGCGCCTATGCCGAAGAAGTTTATAAAAATTCCCTTACCCAAGACAGCCCCTAAAACGCCGACCGTTTTTATTGAGAAGAATGAAGTGGCGGCGAAGGTGAGCTCTGTCCGCGTTATTTCGGAGGAAGATGGGCGTAGGGTTTCCGATGGGTCTACCGTTGCCATTTCAAATAGGCCGGAAATGGCATCCGCCGAACCTAAACTTCCCGAAAAACTCCCTGAAAATGTGAGGCAAAATCGCGTAGCCGAAGGGAATCGAAGGAAGGCACCTCCCGTAAATTTCAAGGAAAAACGCGCTGCACCGACCGTTCACTTTCAGTTTATGTCCAAAAGTCAGCGCAGCGATGCTCCCTTTAATGCCATGAAAATACCGGGAGTCTCGGAGCCATTGGAAGGCAAAGGCGGCGAAGGAAAAGTTCTCGTCTATAGGGCCCCAATCATTGTCCGCGATTTTGCACAAAAGATCGGTTTAAAGCCCTTTCAATTGATTTCAGAATTGATGCGCCAAGGCGTTTTTGCCTCCATGAATCAACAAATTACGGACGATATTGCGATCAATATCGCCGAAAAGCAGGGATTTAGGCTCGAAATTCGTCAAAAACCCGATCCTTCCAAACAAAACATTCCCAAAGCGAAGGTGGTTATTCCCAAGGAATTGCTGCCGAGACCGCCGGTAGTGTGTGTTTTGGGGCATGTGGATCATGGAAAAACGACTTTACTTGATACGATCCGCCATAGCAGTGTGGTGTCGGGGGAAGCGGGGGGCATTACGCAGCACGTCGGTGCCTACCAAGTCGATCACAAAGGTAAAAAAATTACATTTTTAGATACGCCGGGACATGCGGCGTTTTCGAATATGCGCGAGCGCGGGGCAAACGTTACGGATATCGCAATTCTAGTTGTTGCCGCCGATGATGGTTTCATGCCGCAGACCGATGAGGCACTGAAATTTGCGAAAAAAGCGGGTATTCCCGTCGTCGTTGCCATCAATAAAATCGATGCAAAGGGTGCCAATCTGGATCGCGTTAAGCAGCAGATGCAACAGCGCGGCATTGCGCCCGAAGAATGGGGTGGTGATACCCTATGTACGGGAATTTCGGCGCTAAAGGGTACCAATGTGGACGAACTCCTTTCGCAGGTCTTACTCCAGGCGGAAATTATGGAACTCAAGGCGGATTATAAATGTCCCGCTTCCGGAATTATAATTGAGTCACAGATTGATGCGGGTAGGGGAGCAGTGGCTACCGTTATTATCCAGGAAGGTACGCTAAAAGTTGGCGATGCCCTTGTTTGCGCCAAGGCATATTGCCGCGTGCGATCCATGCTCAATGAGCGCTCGGAGAATGTAAAATTAGCAACGCCATCGATGTCCGTAAAAATCATTGGTTGGAATGAAGTGCCCAATTCCGGCGATATTTTTGAAACCGTAAAAGATGAAAAAACGGCCAAGAAACAGGCCGAGGAAAACGAAAATAATGCCAAGCTTGCGCGGGCGGAACCGGTCCGTAAAATTGCCAACGTGAAGACGCTATTCGAAGCGATGGCCTCCCAGGATCAAAAAATTCTAAAAGTGGTTCTGAAATGCGATGTTCATGGCACGATGGAGGCTCTCATTGGATGCCTTGGAGCGATAAAAAGTGATCGGGTGAAGCTCGAGATTTTGACCTCTGGAGTGGGTTTGATTTCCAAAAATGATGTGGAATTCGCCCGCACTTCGGAGGCAATAATCGTCGGTTTTAACGTAAAAACGGACAACGGCGTGGCCCCACTCGCCAAAAATAAGAACGTTCGTGTCAGAATACACAACATTATCTATGAGCTGATCGATCAGGTAAAAGAGGAAATGAAGGAACTGCTCGATTTCGAATATACCGAGAATCATTTGGGTACGGCGGAAATTCGTCGCGTATTTGATCTCGCTCGGGTAATTATTGCTGGATGTATGGTGATCGATGGGCAAATTATACGCGATAAACTTGCCCGTATTCGCCGCGGTGATAAAGTTTTATTTGAGGGGAAAATTGATTCCCTAAGGCGCCAAAAGGATGATTATTCCGAAGTTCGTTCCGGCTTCGAATGTGGCATTAGAATGGAAGGATTTTCGGCATTTGAAGAGGGGGATACAATTGAGTGCTTTGAAATGATTCAACATCGCCAAACACTATGAGTTTGCGTTTAAATCGAGTTAATGAGGCCATTGAACACGAAGTGAATCGCATATTGCGAATTTATTTTCGCGAAGAAACCGTTCCCGTTACGATTGTGGGGGCGCTACTATCTCCCGATTTAAAGGAGGCATCCATAAAATTTTCGGTAATTGGGAATGGGGATATTTGCCGCCGTATGCTGAAATTTTTTTCGAAATACAAAAATTTTATTAAACAAAAATTGTGCCAAAAAGTACAAATGCGTTACACGCCGCAGCTGAAATTTGAACTGACGGATGCCATCGCCGAGGGAAATCGTTTGATTGACATTTTAAATGCAATTCCTGAAACTGAAATGTGAACGATTATCGATATGAAAAAAGTATTTGTTTTATTTCCAATTTTAGGTGAGTGTGCCCTTTTTAGTGGATGTGCTTCGGATCCAATTTCCGACGATTCGCAGTTGCCTTGGAATAGACCAGCATCCTGGGAAAATCGACGCGATATCTCGGCCATGAGTTTTCATAGGGAATACGGGCCGAAAAATTTTTACAGAAATAATAGAGATGCAACATTAAAGGTGGTGGTTGATGAGTCTGAAATGCAAGTAGAGGTATTTCAAATGGAAAGTGATGACTCAATGAAAGCGAAAGTAATTCACCATGAACCTGATTTTTTTTCAAAAGATAGTGAGAAATTTTCATTTGGAGCCACTAAAAGGTACCCTGAAAAAACTGATTTTTATGATTTTAACGAAGAAAATAGTGATTTTTTACGAAATACCGGTCAATAATTGACTTTTTTTGTAAAATTTCTAGCCTTGGCAATCGGAGAATAAGGGGCTTAATTTTGAGTGGGAAGGCAAAAGTTGTTCTATGTGTTGCTAGGGATAGCGTAAGTTTATGTCAGGTTGCCAGGCAAAGGGGGGAGAGCTATATCCTGTCCAGCCAAGCCATTCGCATCGAAAGGAAATTTGAAGATCAAGGAGATTGGCTGGGCGATATACTGGAAAAATTCGACGCGAAATTCCTAAAAAGAGTGGAAGATGTCATTTTTTCAACGACCCTAGGGTTCTCTTTGCCCTTGAAAATTTTTTATTCCCGCGATTCAAATTTTAATCGAGTGGCCATTTTTGAGCTCGAAAATTTGATGGGTGATCGAATCGATCAATTTAAGTTTTGGATTTACGGAATGGACGAGGATTATCAGGCCTATGCCTTTCGGATTCCGAAGGTAGAATTTACTCATTTCATGAAAATCTTTGAAAGCGTTGGCATAAAAAATCCAAGAATTTTGCTTTCACCGCTAATGTTTTTCGAGGGGGCAAAATTGCGGTCGACGGCATTTTGTACCGCCTTTCTGAATGTGGACTACGACGCCTTATCAATCCTATTTGGGGAGGGAGAAGCGTCCCATTCCTGCCTATTGCCCATCGATTTGAAAAAATTGGCGAGAAAAATATCTCCCTCCGCCGATCATCCAATGGATGGGGATGAACTCCGCGCATTCATTGAAAAAATAAATGAAAATGATGATCCCAAAATTCAACCCCTATGGGATGAATTTTTCGATCATTTGTGCTCTTCGATCAAAGAAAAAGTCAAAAAATATTTCGGTGAAACCCGGGAAGTAGTATTCGCCGTAGGTGGGCACTGCGATGAGCGCTATGGCCTGACGGAACGCCTCCAAAAAACGGAAAAAGTTTTTCCCTATCATCTCTTTTTTAGGCAGCAAATTTCGCCGATTATCGACTCGGAAATCGTTTCGGTGTTGGAAATTTTTATTCCGCCCCTATTGGCGACGGCCGCTTTGGATGAGAAGTGTTTGGATCGGCTCGCAAATTTGCAAATGGATACCTCCAACGCCGAGGGGGCAAAACAAACCCATTTTTTCTATGAAAAATGCATTGCCGGATTGATTTGCAGCGCATCCATACTTTTTTATTTTTCCCAGAAGCTGAGTTTTCAATGTGTCCAAGAAGATCGTCGCAGTAGGCAATTACTCGCCCAACAGGCGGAAATGTCGCACATTGCGGAGCGCATGGATGCCCTAGACAAGCGCATTGGGGAACAGAAAAGATCATTGGAAAATGTTTTGGTCTACGTGGAGCAGAATCGTGCATGGTGTAGGCTATTGAATGCGTTGCAGGAAATTTTATCCCAGATGGATAATGTCTACATTAATTCCTTCACCTGGACCGTGCAGACCGCGAAAAAAAAGAAAGCTTTGGCGACACAAAAGTCTAAAAAAATACGGAAAGAAAATGAAAATATAATCCAATCCCCGAAAAATCAGGAAATATCCGTTCTATCCTCATCGATCCATGTGGCAGGGATGGTGTTCATTGGAAACGTTGGGACTGGCGAAAAAGTTAGGGAAAATTTTAATGATAAATTTAGTGCGCTGTTTGATCGCATTCGATGCCTACCTTTCTGTGCGAAGGTGAGTGATATAAAGATTAATTTACCGGAAAATGATAGAATTACCTTTCGATGTGTCATTGGGTTGGATCCGCAATCAAAAATAGTAGCGCCATGAAAAACATGATTCAAAAATTTGTTTATTGTTTTCTACCGATCGCACTAGTCTATGTGGTTTTTTCGCTGGCAAAATTTGTCCTGGGGAAGAAAAGCGCTATGGATTCAATGGAAAAAATTTGCCGCCAAGCGGAGGCGAAAATTCGGAAATTATCGTCCAAGCCATGGGTGCTTAGTGAAGAAAATCTTGAAAAATTAATACAAAAATCAAAAAAATACGAAACCGATTTCATGCTCTACGCGCCGGTAAAGAGAAAATTTAATTTTAATTTTTTCAATGGTCAGAAACCGAAAAATGAAGTAGATTTCTATTTTTCGCTGATGTCCTATGTGCAATTCCTAGGCGAACAAGCCCAAAAATTTGCCGTAAATATTCCGAAAGAATTTTCTTTTGGATTTGAACCCTATGTTAAAAAAGATTTAATTCCAGATCCTGAACATATCCAAGAGCTCTATGGGCAGAGTAAAATTATGGCACAACTCCTGATGCTCCTCTATGAATCCAATGATCACGGCCTCGATTTAGAAAATGTTATGAGAGAACGCGTCGATCTTCCCCATTCGGGAAAAGATTCAAAAAAAAAGGCGGCGGATACCATGGGGACCATCGATGGAAGTCGATTGCTATTTTTGCGTAGGCGTGGCTTAAAATCCTATCTCTTTACATTCGATTTTACAACTTATAGCAGTGTTTTGCGCCGTTTTATCAATAAATTGCAGGAATATAATTTGCCCGTCCTTATCCGTTCCCTGGAAATTAAAACTCCGGGACCGGTAACCGAAGAAAATACCATTATGAGTGCGGAAAAATCAAAAATTGTCCTCGGATTGGAGTGGCTTTTTATCGAAGGTGAAAAAAAGTCATTGGAGGCGGAAAGTGTTGCCAAAAAATGATTAAAACATCTAAAATTTTCATCCTCATCTCGTTGCCATGGATAGCGGCGGGGATTAATTTCTCCATGGAATCGAAACATTCCATTGCAGACGATGAAAATCGGCGCGGTGATTTTCAAAACCCTAAAACTCGTGGCGAAATCATTGGCTATGAGGCGATTGCTATCGAGGACGCACTTTGGGAAGAGCCAAAAATTGCGGAAAAAGGAGAAAACTGGACTTTCGATTTGTTTACTTCACCGACGATCACTAGGGAAGGAGACAAATTTTTAGCGACGTGGCCTTGGCTCAAGGAAAGGCAAATAACCATTAATTTCGATGTCATCTCCATTGAAAAAAAAGTGTACCCTCTGCAATTTGGAGGGTATTTTAGTGCGCCAACGGTGGAAGGTATTCCATGGGTCGATGGGGGATATGTTTTCATGCTACGCGATGGGAATACTAGAAAAACAATGACCGTGAAATTGGGACAAAAAATTGGAAGTCACGGCGTGGAGGTTAGAAATTTTAAAGAAAAAGGCCCAAATGGTGAAATCGTTTCCTATCCGCAACTCACCCTCTTTGATTCAAAAATTAATCGGGAAATCATCCTAACGCCAATGCTCCAATACTACGATGGGCTTTGGGATATCAAATTGCGGTCAAAGGTAGACAATGGCGAAATTTTATTATCGCACGGGGGAGAAAATTTTTCCGTTGGAGAAGAAATTTATACCCTGGAAAATATAAATTTGAAAGAAAAATCCCTGGAATTTTCACAGAAAATGGGGAAAGATAATTATACTTTTTTTCGATCCATTGGGGATGGGGAAAAAGCAGATCCCCCGGATAATAAAGGTAAAAATTTAATTAAATAATGGAAATATATTATTTCATGTTTTGGCTTGATTTTTATATAAATTATAAATTTTGCTATTCCTTTGCATCCCCTATAAAATAGAAAAATTCGAAAAAATTGATCGATTTGTGATCCATTGTATTCTATTTAAAATCAAGAAAATTTTTAATTTTTTACTGAAAATATTGAGAAAACAGTTATTTTTAGGAGTGGGTGGAGCAAAATTAAGTCAATAATAAAATTGAATTTGGTTGACATTTTAAGAAAAAACCCACTAATGGTATTGGGTTTGGTGAAGAGGCAACGAAAATTTTATGGCAATGGATAGAGAAGGCAACATTTCACGCGATTTTGTTAAACCTTCCTACGTGTATCTCATTGAGAAGAAACGCGACGGGGAAGAATTTACCGATGACGAAATTCGATTTATTACGGGCTCAATTTTGGATAAAACGATTCCCGACCATCAACTGGCAGCATTGGCGATGGCGATTTATTTCCAGGGGATGTCTCCCCAGGAAATTGCCGTTTTAGCCGAAGAAATGATGTTGACCGGAGAAGTGTTGGAGCTCCCCCGCATCTCGCGCCCCAAATTAGATCGCTACGCGACGGGTGGGGTTGGCGATAAGACGGGATTAGTGCTCATCCCACTCGCGGCGGCCTGTGGAATTGCGGTGCCATCCATGGTTGGGGAGGAGGAGGGTTTTGTGATCAGCGATCTCGATAAATTGCGTTCCATTCCCGGTTTCCAAACGGTGATCCCCAGTGAACAATTTGTGAAACAATTGCAGCAAATCGGCTGTGTCGTCATTGAGCAGCGGCAAGCGATCACCCCCATTAATACCATTCTCTTTCAATTGCGTCGGGAGACGGGAACTGTTCCCAGCATTCCATTGCTGACGAGTAGTCTATTGAGTAAAAAATTTTCGGAGGGTGCCGACGGTTTAGTCGTTGACGTAAAGTGGGGCAATGGTGCCTACGTTCGCGACGTTGAAAGCGCAAAACAACTGGGTCGCATGGTGACCCGCGTTGCCAAATCGATGAATCGAAAATGCGTCGCGTTGGTAACGGATATGAATCAACCTCTGGGGAGTTGTGTGGGGACGGGATTGGAAATGCAAGAAGTTTTGCGCCTCTTGAGGGGTGAAAGTGATCCGGAACTGGATGAATTAATTCTTCGCCTGGGGATGGAGATGGTTCGCCTGGCGGGGGTTGCGGGATCGACGCTCTCGGCAAAGCAGATGGTTCGGAAGCATTTAACCGATGGCATGGCGCTGGTGAAGCTAAAGGAAATGGTCGAAGCGCAGGGGGGGGATACGAGCTACATCGACGATCCCGAAAAATTTCCCAAAGCAAAATATGTAAAAAAACTGCCAGCGGCAAAGCGGGGCTATGTCCACACCATTAACTCGGGGATGCTAGCCCATGGCGTTCAGATTCTAGCGCGTAGACGCGATGGTTCCATCGACCACGCCGTTGGCATATCGGAAGTAAAAAAAATAGGCTATCAAGTTAAGCAGGGGGAAGCTTTGATGATGATTCACTACAATGATGAAATTAATTTGGAATCGGCGTTGGAATTTTTACGTTCCTCCTATCGTTTAGCGCCAAAGCGTCCGATTCAAAACGATTTAATCGTTGAGCGTGTCGCCTGAGGGGTTGTGCCGTGGCGGGATTCCTTAGCTAAAAAATTTAATTTTTGTTAAATTATATATATTTTACATTCTCGGTGTATTTTTGCTAATATTTCTTTAAAAAATCAATTATTATTTAAAAACGCTTGTGGGCTCGAAAATAATGCTAGATTATGGGAGCCATGGATAAGAATTATAAAATTAATAGGT
>JAIRYA010000035.1 GCA_031268005.1 Puniceicoccales bacterium
ATTCTATGGGAATCAGCGTAACGTTAGTTGTTTTCTTCCCCAAACAACCGTTTGGATGCTTTTTTTCTACATTGATCGTATATTTTTTGTCTCCAATGGTTATTAAGTTTTTAGCATCCTTATTCTGAGCATTTCCAACTGGATTTGGATTGTTTGGAAAATTCGGATTTATATTCGGATTTATATTCATATTCATAGTGCTTTTTATTATAGTAAAAATAAAAAGAAAGAAAAGAGAAAATATAAAAAAAATATATTAAGTTCAAAAAAATGACTAAAAATTATAAAAACTCCACTGTTTGAAGTATTTTTTTATAAATAGACAACAAAAAAGATTTTTTCTCTAAAATTTTTCTCCAAATTTAGTTTATTTTTCACAAAAAAAGCTTATCGGCGAAGGAAAGTTAGTGGTGCATATTTACATTTCACGGGAGCATAACGCTTCGGACAGTGTTAAAATTGATTGATTCAGCATTTGGGTGTATGCATGCTTTGGGTAAAAAATAATATCTTTTGGTGTTCCCCGCTCCACAATTTTTCCCCGGTGGATGACGCAAACGCGATCGGTCATCCGTTGCAGGAGCGAAAAATCGTGGGTGACCAGCAGCATCGCAAAACCCAGTTCCATTTGCAATGTTTTTATTAATTCCAAAATTTGCTTCTGAAGAACCATGTCCAATGCCGTCGTCGGTTCATCGGCAATGAGTAATTTGGGCTTGTTAATCAGAGCCATGGCGATCACGGCCCGCTGCCGCATACCACCGCTCAATTCGTGCGGATAGGAGCGAAAAATTTTTTTCGGATCCGTGAAACCAACCCTTTTTAAGGCATCCAACGTGCGGACTTTTTTATGGGCCCCGTCCGCAATTTCAAGCAATTGGTAACCGATCGTCAGTGCCGGATTGAGGGCATCTCCAGGTTCCTGAAAAATATAGGATACCTTGTGGCGACGAAGTGAAATGAGTTCTCCAAGGGATAGATGGGGAATCGATTGTCCATCTAAAATGATTTCCCCGGAAATTGAAACATTGGAACGCAAACGCATCAGAGTATCCGCAATCAACGTTTTTCCGCTTCCGCTCTCCCCGACCAAGGCGAGCGTTTCACCGGAATTAACGCAAAAAGAGACATCCCGAACGGTTGGTTCTTTGGAATTTGTAAAACTTATTGCTAAGTTTCGAACGGAAAGATAGGCGCTATTATCCATGGCATTTCTAAATACTTCTCCAACGATTTAAAAGTTGCCAAATATGTCGAGTCATTTAACATCCGGAAGATAGGAAAAATTTATGGATAGAGATATCATTATTTCGGGTGTGCATTTGGAATTGACCGATGCATTGAAGCAAATCGTCTTCGAGAAAGCTGAAAAATTATTTCGCCACGAAGGTCGTATTATTCGCCTACGTTTTGAACTGGAACATGCAACGGCTAGGGATCCTTCCCAGGAATTTATCGCCAAGGGCCGCATCGAAATCCAAGGCCCCGATATTATTGCATCGGCCATAAGCGATGATCTCTACAAATCGGTGGACCTATTGATTCAAAAACTGGATCGCCAACTCCATGAACATTTCCGGAAATAAACTCTAAATTTGGAACAAAAACTGCGCGATTGCCGCCCAGTTTTTGTCTAAACAATTATCATAGCCCAATCGCTTTTCAATCATCGGCCGAGGACGATGTTTAAAATTTTTCCCGGAATATAAATTTTTTTAAGAATTTCTTTTCCCTCTAAAAATGCCATAAATCGGCTCCGTTGCCAGGCGATTCGCTCGACTTCTTCCCGACTAGCGCCATCATCGACTAGAATTTCATCGCGGACTTTGCCATTAACTTGCAACATGATTTTCCTATCATTTTTAACCAATTTTGAAGCATTGAAAATCGGCCATTTTGCCCTCGAAATCGGAAATTTTTCCCCCAAACGTAGCCACAGCTCTTCTGCCACATGGGGAGCAAAGGGGGCAAGTAATTGCAAAAATGAAACCGCCGTTTGGCGACTAATGCCTATTTTTTGAGCCCCGTTGACAAAAATCATCATCTGTGCAATCGCCGTATTAAACCGCAATGCTTCGATGTCTTCCGTGACTTTTTTTATGGTTTCATTCAAGAGTTGATCGACACCGGGATCATCTTTTTCCGGGAATATTTTTGCCTTGCCTTCGCCGTCGATGAAAAGCACCCAAACTTTTTTCAAAAAGCGATACACCCCTTCAATTCCCTGCGTACTCCAAGGTTTCATCGCCTCAAGCGGTCCCAAAAACATCTCGTAGAGACGTAGGGAATCGGCACCATATTGGCGGATGACTTCGTCAGGATTGACAACATTACCCCGACTTTTTGACATTTTTTGTCCGTCGCTTCCCAAAATAATACCCTGGTGAAATAATTTGGTAAAGGGTTCCTCCGCCACGGAAATTGCTCCAATGTCCCATAGAAATAAATGCCAAAACCGCGCATACAATAAATGTAAAACCGCGTGTTCCGCTCCACCGATGTAAAAATCGGGGCTCTTCCAATAGGCCTCCGCCTTCGGATCGACCAAACCTTTTCCGTAATTTGGGGACAGGTAGCGCAAATGATACCAGCAAGATCCTGCCCACTGGGGCATGGTATTGGTCTCGCGAATCGCCGAAACAAAATTTTCTTTTCCTTCCCTAGCAATTTCGCCAGTCTTAAGATTTACAAAAATGTTGAGCCACTGCTTCGCGTGCACCAATGGACTTTCCCCATCGTCGGAGGGTAAATAAATCTCCGTCTCCGGCAATTTTAGCGGCAATTGTTCCTCTGGGATCGGAATCGCACACCACTCTAGGCCATCTTTTTTATGGGAAACGACGTTCGCTGGAATTTTATCCGCAAAATAAGCTTTTTTCTCAGCCAATGCGCGATCGTAATGTTTTCGCTCAATCCAGAGAATGGGAATGGGCTCGCCCCAGTAACGCTGCCGAGAAAATAGCCAGTCCCGCAATTTATATTTCACAGCCCGCTGGCCAAAACCCAGCCGTTCCGCATTTTCCGTTATTTTCTTGGCCGCCTCTTCCGTCGCCAAGCCATCAAATTCCCCGGAATTTACAAGAATTCCTTCCGAACAAAAGGGCAAATTGCCACTGGCCAAGACCTTTCCATCCTTAGAATCCCCAACTGAAGCAATGACCCGTTTAATGGGGATATTAAACTTCTGAGCAAATTCGAAGTCGCGGTCGTCGTGGGCGGGAACGGCCATAATTGCCCCCGTCCCGTAGGAAATGAGTACGTAATCCGCGATCCAGATCGGAATTAATTCGCCATTCAAGGGATTTTTCGCAAAACTCCCCGTAAAAACACCGGATTT
This sequence comes from Puniceicoccales bacterium, assembly GCA_031268005.1. Classification (GTDB taxonomy): domain Bacteria; phylum Verrucomicrobiota; class Verrucomicrobiia; order Opitutales; family LL51; genus LL51. Next base: position 3,338 of record JAIRYA010000035.1, read on the forward strand.
ATCCTTTGCCAAATCCGTGCGTTCCAAATCGCTTTTCCTTTTAGCACTATTAATATATTCTCGAATTTTTTCTCGATTTTCAGGGGTAATGATTGGCTCAACTAATTCGTGCTCCGGCGCCAGGACTAGGAATGTGACGCCGCAAAGGGTGTCGGGTCTCGTCGTGTAAACGGAAATTTTTGGCCCGCTTGGAGCGATTTCAAAATTCAGCTCCACGCCTTCCGAACGGCCAATCCATGCGATTTGCTGCCGCTTCGTTGAATCCGGCCAATCGATGAACTTCAGCCCCTCCAATAGTCGGTCCGCATAGCGCGTAATTCTCAGGATCCACTGGCGCAAATTTTTCCGTTCCACGGGGAAATCCCCACGCTCTGAGCGCCCATTGATCACTTCCTCATTGGCCAATACGGATCGCAATTCCGGGCACCACCAAACGGGTTTGTCGTCCACATAGGCTAGGCCGCGCTTAAATAATTGTAAAAAAATCCACTGCGTCCAATGGAAATAATTGGGATCCGTCGTGTCCACTTCCCGCTCCCAATCGATGGCAAAACCGAGGGACTGAATTTGTTCGCGGAATCGATCGATATTTTTTTCCGTATTGGTGGAGGGATGCTGTCCCGTCGCAATGGCGTGCTGCTCCGCGGGTAACCCGAAGGCATCCCAACCCATGGGATGCAAAACATTGTAGCCCTTTGCCCACTTGTAGCGCGCCAAAATATCCGAAGCGGTGTACCCCTCCGGATGGCCGATGTGCAGCCCCGCTCCCGATGGATAGGGAAACATATCCAAAACGTAGTACTTTTCCTTTTCACTTTCATTTTCCGCTCGAAATGTTTTCCCTTCCAGCCATTTTTTTTGCCAAAAAGGCTCAATTTCACGGAAATTATAATTTTTACAACCAACGGACATGTCCCCCACTCTAGTAGATTTTACAAAAAAACAAGTGCATAGATAAAAAATGAGCGATTAAATGGCTGGCATAATTGGAACCTGCCCACGATTTTTTCGTGTCAAGATTTTTCTAACCTGGACGATTGCTTTGCCCATCTCCGGAAGTGCACAAATTTTATTTTTATCTTCCTAAATAATATTAAAGTAAAAAAAACTTGATAATTTTTATAAAAAGACAAAATAGCATCCCATGAATAACTTTAATGTAAGTAATTCTAATTCACTAGATAGGCTAGACGATTTTTTGAACAAGAAAATCACCAAAAACGGCAAAAAAACAGATAATCAATTGGATCTTCCATTTGAAGGCATAGCTTCCGCTACATATAGGATCACGAAAAAACCAGGAGGATTATTCATGAAACCAAGAATTATTGTAAAAAAACAAATAAATGGCCAAAAAGCATCAAAAACAGTTTTTTTGAACAATCAAAAATGGATAAAAAATGTTAAAAATAATATCACACAAGAGCGTTGCAATGCTCTCGGTGAACATTTAAAAAATGCAAATTTATCTCAAAAAGACAGATCAGAAATTATCAGAGAGCTAGAAAAAATATGTGATAATCCGCAGATGTTCCAAAACATAAAAAATCAAGCCAACGCGTTGCTACAACAAGATGCGCAAAACCAACAAGATAAATGCAATTCCATTTGTTCAATGTTGCAATCTGGGATTTTTACGAATGGCTGGAATAGAGAATATGTTTTACAAGAGCTAAATAGAATGTATTCCGATCCGAATACGCCGCAAAATGCAAAAGATCAAGCTTCACACTCGCTATGGCAAGATCAATGTAATAAGTTCGGTACAGATTTAAAGACTCCCAATTTATCTCCAAAAGACAGATCAGAAATTATCAGAGAGCTAGAGAAAATATGTGATAATCCGCAGATGTTCCAAAACATAAAAAATCAAGCCAACGCGTTGCTATGGCAAGAGCGTTGCAAGGATCTCGGTGCAGATCTAAAAAATGAAAATTTACCTCAAAAAGACAGATCAGCAATTATCGGAAAGCTAAAGAGAATATGTGATAATCCGCAGATGTTCCAAAACATAAAAAATCAAGCCAACGCGTTGCTATGGCAAGATGAGCAAAACCAACAAAATAAATGCAACTACTTTTCCAAAATGTTGCAATCTGGTAATTTTGAAAATGATTGGACTAGGGAGAAGGTTCTGACAGAGTTAGGGAAAATCTGTTCCGATCCGAATACGCCGCAAAATGCAAAAAATCAAGCTTCATGCTCGCTATGGCAAGATCAATGTAATAAGTTCGGTGAACAGTTAAAAAAAGCAAATTTATCTCAAGAAAAAAGATCAGAAATTATCAAAAACCTAATGAATATATGTAATAATTTTGATAATCCGGCCATATCGCTAGATATAAAAAATCAAGCCGCACAGTTGATATGGGAAGAAAATTGTAAGAATTTTGGTATACAGTCAAAAAATAGATTAGAAATTATCGAAGAGCTAAAAAATATATATTTCAATCAGAATATGTCGCAAAATATACAAAAACAAAATCAAGCCACAGACTTGTTGAATATTGATTTAGCCTTGCAACGAAATAAATGCCTATTCCTTATCTCAATGCTACAATCTGGGAAATTTGAAAATGGATTGGATAAAACGAAAGTTTTGGAAGAGCTAAGGAAAATCTGGTCCGATTCAAATACATCGCTAGATGTAAAATATCAAGCTGGAACATGGCTAAATTCCAAGGCAATGCAATAAGCATCACTCAAGGCCTCCAGCACTGTTGAAAACTTCTTGGAATTTCTTCCGATGTCGATTTTAGTGAGGCCAAATGCGCCTATAAGGGAAAAGCTCTAGACTTCCATCCAGATAAAAACCAAGACGATCCGTCCATCACGGAAAAATTTCAAGCAATTAATGAAGCTTGGGAACGCATTCAACGTGCTAGGGGATGGAAACAGGACAATAATATCGAGAACAACCTAAAATTCAATTGAGTGGTTTTTACCAAAGAACTACAGAAGGGACTGTTTCCTATCCCAGCAAAAGCATGTGGCGGTATTGGTCGAGGAGCTCCGATTTCTCCTCCTCCCTTTGGAGAAGGGTGTCCACTTGGGTGAGTAGGGTTTCGCTCATCTCCGGTTTCTTCCCCACTTGCTCCCCCATGAGTGCGCGAATTTCTCGCACCTTCTCGCGAAAACGTGCCGGCGTCAGTAGACTCCGATCCTTTACCTCCGGCCGCAAAAGCTGCATCACCAAACTGTCTACTGTGCCTATGCTTAGGACTTTTTTTAATTTTTCTTCAATTTTTCCCTCACTCGGATCCAGGCTCCCGGCTATCGGTAACTTCATCCGTTTCTGATAATCGTTTCCCTTTGTAATCCCCGTAAGCCCAAAATCCAAATCGAAATTTTCCGCAATTTCATTCCGCTCATTCTTCGTCGTAGTCATTTTTCATCCCTTCAATATTTTATTTTTAGCATAGGCTATGAAAGATTTTATTTTCTTCAATTTTATTTTTTTCAAATTTTTTTTCACTATGAATGAAAAAATCGTTGCAAAGCACCCGACTTCCAGGGGCTACTCGCCTTTCCCTATCAAACAATGGGAGTCCTAGAAGGGGCATTTTTAACTTCATGTGGAAGATTTTAGAATTTTAATGAAGGCATCCTGGGGAATGGAAATTTTTCCGATTTGTTTCATTTTCTTTTTGCCTTCCCTTTGCTTTTCCAGGAGCTTGCGCTTGCGGCTGATGTCGCCGCCGTAGCATTTCGCCGTAACATCCTTTCGCAGCGCACTCAGCGTCTCCCGGGCGATAATATTACTGCCGATCGCCGCCTGAATCGCTATGGCAAAGAGCTGTCGCGGTAGAATTTCTTTCAATTTTTGGCACAACTCTCGCCCCTTTCCAACGGATTTATCCCTATGCACAATCAAAGAAAATGCATCGATCGCTTCGCCGTTTACGAGGAGGTCCATGCGCACCAGATTCGCAGTCTTGTACTCCGTCAATTCGTAGTCCATGGAACCGTAGCCCTTCGTGATACTTTTCAAGCGATCATTGAAATCCACCAAAACCTCATTCAAAGGTAGTTCGCAGCAGAGCATAACGCGGTGCCCATCGACGGTATCCGTGCGCAAACAACTCCCGCGCTTTTCCGCAATCAGCATCAGCATGTCACCGATGGAATCGTTGGGGATGTGAATCATGGCACGAATCATCGGCTCCTGGATGTGATCGATGGAGGATGGATCGGGCAAATGCAGCGGATTGTCGACGAGCAGCTCCACGCCATCGGTTTTCATCACCCTATAAACCACGCTCGGATAGGTGGAAATTACGTCGAGATCGTACTCGCGGCGGATGCGCTCCTGCACGATTTCCATGTGCAATAATCCCAAAAATCCACAGCGAAAGCCAAAACCCAGTGCCGTGGAATTCTCCGACTGGTAGACCAGCGCCGAATCATTCAACTGTAGGCGCGCCAATGCCGCCTTCAACTTCTCGTAATCGGGTGTCTCAATGGGGTAAATGCCACTGAAGACCATGGGGCGCACCTCCTTATAGCCGGACAACATTTCCTTGGCCGGATTGTTAAAATGGGTGATCGTGTCGCCAATTTTAATTTCCGAAACATTTTTTATATTGGTCACGATGAAACCAACCTGCCCCGCCCATAGGACACCGGCGGATACCATTTGCGGCGAAAATATACCCACATCCTTGACTTGTACCCGCTGCTTCGTACCCATGAGCAGCATTTCGTCGCCCGTTTTAATTTCTCCGGAAAAGATCCGAATGTAGCAAATCACGCCCTGGTAGGCATCAAAAACCGAATCAAAAACGAGGCAACGGGTTTGGGGATAATCCGCCCAGCGCGGCTCCGGGATACGCTCGACCACGGCGTTTAAAATTTCTTCGATGCCAATACCCGCCTTCGCACTCGCCCGAATTGCCTCTTCCCGCGGTATGGCCAAAATATCTTCGAGCTGCGTCAAAACCGCGTCCGGCTGCGCGCTCTGCAAATCTATCTTATTTAGAACGGGAATGATCACCATCTTTTGCCCAATGGCAAGATTCGCATTGGCTACGGTTTGCGCCTCGATGCCCTGGGACGCATCGATGAGCAGTAGAGCCCCTTCACAGGCCGCGATGCTCCGCGAAACTTCGTAGGAAAAATCCACATGGCCCGGCGTATCAATCAAATTCAGTAAAAATTCTTCCCCATTGGGACGTTTCAGCTGCATGGAAACGGGATGGCACTTGATGGTGATGCCCCGCTCCCGCTCCAAATCCATGGAGTCCAGCAATTGGTCTTGCATTTTGCGCTTTTGAATCGTATTTGTAAATTCCAACAGGCGATCGGATAGGGTCGTTTTACCGTGGTCGATGTGGGCGATGATGCAAAAATTGCGAATTTTGTTCAATGGATTCATGGCCGTAGCATTGGGAGACTCTGACTCCTGGCAATATTAAACCCAAAAATTGTCCTCGGACCGTTGGGGCAAAAGCTCAAGGAGCCTTTGGCTCCTTGTAAGACCTGGAGCTTTGCTACAGGTCTTGTGCGCAAAGCGCACAGCTTTTGCCCCAAAATCCCATCAATTCCTCAAAAATCGCCTGAAAATTATAAAAATCCACCGCTCTCCCCATCCTCTTCAATTTACATTCTCTTCGACTTCTATCTCGGTGGCATTTTTAGGCTCGATTCCACCGCTAGG
>JAIRYA010000039.1 GCA_031268005.1 Puniceicoccales bacterium
GGATTGTTGCAAATTTTCAAAGCATTTTTTCGTAATAACTATATCTCTGTCCTTTAGGGATAATAGGGTCGTTAATTGATGTTCTCCGGCAAAATTACCGATATTGCTCAGTCTGTCCCAAAAAGTTTCTGCGCCTCTTAGAACGCAGGATCCCATATCCAATGAAAGGGGAGTCATTACACATAATACATACTTAAAAATAGAATATTTATTCATGGTAAAAGTAATACTATGAGATTATAAAAAAAAAGCAATATATTTTTTATAAAAATAAAAAATCGATAAAGGAAATTTAATTAAGTCTCTTTTTCTCTTTTTAAGACCCCTGTTAGACTTCCTGCAGGTGCGGGATGTGGAGTCCTGCGCGTAGGCGACCGTATTCCGTGTCAACCCTTTTGTGGGGTTTGGGGTGAAGCCTTGGGCAAATGACCTGTGAGGGTTTCTGCATTTTCCTTGGCCTAAATGGAAAAAAAACGGCGTTGACGATCAAAGAATTTGTCATTCAGTTCGAGCCAGGTTTTATATGACTAAGAAAGAAAATTTGGCCATTCTCGATGCCAACGAAGCAGCGGCGAATGTCGCCTACCGTCTCAGTGAAATGATCGCAATTTATCCCATTACGCCCTCTTCGGCGATGGCAGAATTTTGCGACGAATGGCAGGCAAAGGGCCGAAAAAATCTTTGGGGCATTGTTCCTGAAATTATCCAACTGCAATCGGAAGGCGGCGTAGCCGGGGCCCTACACGGTGCGCTCCAGGCGGGTACATTGGCTACGACCTTTACCGCTTCCCAGGGGTTACTCTTGATGATTCCCAATATGTTCAAAATTGCGGGGGAATTGATTCCCTTTTGCATGCACGTTACGGCGCGATCGGTGGCGACCCATGCGCTCTCGATCTTTGGCGACCATTCCGACGTGATGGCCTGCCGTTCCACCGGTTTTGCGTTCCTCTGTTCCTCCTCCGTACAGGAAGCCCATGATATGGCGGCAATCGCACAGGCGACGACCCTGGAGTCGCGCATTCCCTTTCTCCATTTTTTCGACGGCTTCCGCACATCCCATGAAATCAATAACTGCAAATTACTCACCGACGACGAATTGGGCCAACTCATCGATGGGCGCTATATTTCCGAAATTCGCCAACGGGCGTTGACGCCGGATCATCCCTCCATCCGCGGTACGGCACAAAATCCGGACGTATTTTTCCAGTGCAGGGAAGCGGCCAATTCCTTCTATGAGCGAGTCCCGGCGATTATGGAGCGCCACTTCGAGAAATTCGCTGCGTTGACGGGACGAAAATACCATCCCTTTGACTACTACGGTCCCAGGGATGCGCAGCACGTGGTCGTTGCCATGGGTTCGGCTACGGAGACGCTTCAGCTGATCATCGATCGCTACAATGGGCAACGGAAATTGGATAATTTTCCCCGGGTTGGGCTAGTGAAAGTGCGCCTATTTCGGCCCTTTTCGATGGAGCATCTTCTGGCGACACTTCCGGAAACGGTGAAGGCAATCGCCGTTTTAGACCGCACCAAAGAACCGGGTGCACCCGGTGAACCGCTATTTTTAGATATCGCGGCGGCGGTGCAGCAATCGGGGCGAAACATTTCCGTGATCGGCGGGCGCTACGGCCTGGGTTCCAAGGAATTTACCCCCGAAATGGCAAGAACGGTTTTCGAAATGCTCGGTCTCTTTGACTATGGGGAGGATTTCGATCGAAGGGGTGGGATCGGAGGCGAACGCCCCATGCAATTTCCTTCCAGCGCACGAGTACTTAGAAATGGACACCCCTCGAACGGTTTCACCGTGGGTATCGATGACGATGTCACCCACACTTCCATTGGCTTTTTGGATGAAAAGCATTCCTCTTCCCCCTACGATCCCCTCGAATCTCGCCAAGGAATTTTTCAGGCGATGTTTTTCGGCCTAGGCGCAGACGGTACGGTGGGAGCAAATAAAAATACAATCAAAATTATCAGCGAAGAAACGGATCAATACGCCCAGGCTTACTTCGTCTACGACTCTAAAAAATCCGGTGCGATGACCATTTCCCATCTCCGCTTTGGGTCGGAGCCCATCGAAGCACCCTATTTGATTCAAAGGGCAGATTTTATCGCCTGCCATCAATTTTCATTCCTGAATCGCTATGATCTTTTAAAAAATATCCGCGACGGCGCCACTTTACTGATCAATTCTCCCCACGACGGGGATCATATCTGGAGCCATCTCGTCCGCGAGGTCCAGGAAGACATAGTGGGAAAAAATTTAAAAGTCCATGCCATTGACGCCTACCGGGTGGCGCGGAAGGCGGGGATGGACAACCGAATTAATAGGATTATGCAGACCTGTTTCTTCGCGATTTCCGGTGTTTTACAAAGGGAAGAGGCCATTGAAAAAATTAAGCAATCGATCCGAAAGACCTATGGCCAAAAAGGCGAGGAGGTCATCCAAAAGAACTTCGAAGCGGTCCATATGACCCTTGAAAATCTCTTCGAACTCGACCTGCAATCTAAAAATCCGGACAATGGAATCCACCGCGAGCCGATTGTCGCTGAAAATGCACCCGCCTTCGTCAAAAATACAATCGCGAAAATGATGGCCAACGGCGGCAATGAGCTACCGGTCAGTGCGATGCCCATGGACGGTTGCTGGCCATCGGCGACGGCGCAGTGGGAGAAACGCAGCATCGCCCGAGAAATCCCCGAGTGGGATCCGAATATTTGCATCCAGTGCAATCGGTGTTCAGCGGTTTGCCCCCACGGTGCGATCCGTGCGAAATATTACCCGGAAATGGCTTTGCAGAACGCCCCCGAGGGATTTAAATCCGTGAATTTTCGTTCCCGCGAGCTCCAAGGGCAGCAATTCACCATCCAGGTTTCGCCGGAAGATTGTACCGGCTGTGCGCTGTGTAGTGAAGTCTGTCCCGGGAAAAACAAGCAAAATCCTGAACAAAAAGCACTTCATTTGGTTGCCAAGGACCCCATTCTCGGGCGAGAAAAAAAATGTTTCGAATTTTTTCAATCCCTTCCCCAGCCCGCCATCGGAGCGGTTACGGATGTTAAATCGTCCCAATTTCGACAACCCCTATTCGAATACTCCGGCGCATGCGGTGGCTGCGGCGAGACCCCCTACATTAAGCTTCTAACGCAACTTTTTGGCGACCATCTCCTCATCGCAAATGCGACGGGTTGCTCCTCCATTTACGGTGGCAATCTCCCGACAACGCCCTATGCGGTGAATGGGGAGGGCCGCGGTCCAGCCTGGGCAAATTCCCTTTTCGAAGACAATGGCGAATTTGGGTTTGGCATCCAACTGGCCACGGAAAAAAAGCGCGCAATGGCCATGGAACTCCTCGAGCGCAATGGTTCATTTTTCGGTGAGGAATTGGTTACAAAAATTAGAAATAGCACATCCATTCCCGAGCAACGCCAATGGGTCAAAGTTCTCCAAGAAAAACTACGGGAGGAGAAAAATCTAAGCTCCGAGCTCATTTTTCTGAGTGATTTAAGTGAAAGTTTGGTTCGAAAAACAACCTGGATTGTCGGCGGTGACGGTTGGGCCTACGACATCGGCTACGGGGGATTGGACCACGTTTTAGCGAGTGGACGCGCTGTGAATGTTTTAATTTTGGACACGGAAGTTTATTCAAATACGGGTGGTCAACAGTCGAAGGCGACGCCGGCGGGTGCCGTTGCAAAATTTGCCACTGCGGGCAAATCGAATGCGAAGAAAGACATTGGATTACTGGCGATGAGCTACAAAAATATCTACGTTGCACAGGTTGCTTTGGGCGCAAACGATGGACAAACGCTAAAGGCAATGCTAGAAGCGGACGCCTATGCGGGGCCGTCGCTGATCATTGCCTACTGCCACTGCATCGCCCATGGATACGATTTGCGGAATGGTTTGGAGCAGCAGAAAAAAGCGGTCCAGAGTGGGCACTGGCCGCTCTATCGCTTCGATCCGAGTAAAGGAGGAGAAGATAGTTTTAGCCTAGATTCGAAGCGGCCGACAATCGGACTAGGGGAATATGTGTACGGGGAGACGCGATTCAGTGCCCTGCAGCGGAGTCATCCGGAACGTGCCCAACAACTACTCCGGGAAGAAGAGCTCCGCATCCAGAAAAAATACGACCTGCTCGAGGGGATGGCTAGGCTTTAAATTCT
>JAIRYA010000057.1 GCA_031268005.1 Puniceicoccales bacterium
GTTGGGGTCACACAAGATTTTTAGGGCGTCGATTTCATTTTCTCCCAAATTAGGTTTGGGGATAAATCCACTTAGCAGCGTATAAATTTCTTGGTTGGCAGGATTTTGTATGGTAAGTGTATTTGAATTGCTAAATTTACTTATTTTTTCAATGGCTATTGGCTTGAGTTCACATCTGTGATGATATTTAATATTAATGAGAAATTGGGGACAATCCACGGTAAACGGAGACCGTTCGTAAATGGAACTCAAAAAACTTGCCGGATAAAATTTCCCCTCATTATCTTCAACGGTGACTGGCAAAATTGGCAAATTTTCTCCGGCGGATAGGTCTTTATTTTGAAAAATGAATCCGCTGAGAAAAAAAGATGATAGCGAATAGAATATTGATATTCTCTTTATATGTGTTTTATGTTTCATGGCTGAAGAAGATATGATTTTTTTTTATTTTCAAGAAAAATATACAAAAACACGGGGAAAAATTTTTTTTAAGTATTTTCGCTATCATTTCGATCAATTTCATCCCTGGGCCAAAACGGTAATTTCAATGGAAATGGCGAAAGGGGAGGCCGAAATCGGACGCAAATTTCGGGATTAGATCTGGGCATTAAAAAAAGATTGAAATGCTATGATTTGCCTCTGCCATTCCAATCCTAAAAACGACCTACAAGTATCAGGATCATAGGTATCTTTATCTAATCTGGAGAACATTTATTCAATGTTAGGGGGTTTTTTTTATTAAAATAGAAAAAAAATCGAGATTTGAGAAAATTTTTTTTCTATTACCATTCCTGGGCACCCATTTTTTCCAATTCCCTGGCTGCAAACCTCATATTCAATTTGCGGGCATAGTATAGGGCCGTGTGGCCATCGCCATCCGGACTATGGAAGTCACAGCAGAGAGAAAGTAGCTCCAGGGCAATTTTTTCCCGTTTATTTTTTAGGGCGAAAATCAATGGAGAACAGGGTTTACCGTTTTCATCGGACAGGGTGCGATCGATGAGAAAGTTTGTATTTTCTTCCCTTAAAATGATATCCATCGTTCTCCCTTTATCACCCGCTAAAATCGCATACTTCAGGCTTTTTTCGGCGGGAACTTTTTTGAAACAGCGGACATACTTGTCGCAAATCCATGCCTCAAAGGATGCATATTTTTGCGGGTTTGTATTTTTTATATTCATCAGAATGGGGCCTATTCCAAAGCAGCAGCATAGGGTGGCGATGGATGCCATGGAAAATATGTGCTTTTCATTCATGATTTTTTTATTCCTAATCATGGGCATTGGGCTAGGGGAGAATGATTCCCGTGTCAAGTTATTTTTTTAAAAAATTTTTACACCTAAAACGGGCAATGGGAAGGGACACGAATGGCAAAATGAAAGGGGCCATTCATGGACGTAAAAAAAAACGCCACCGCAGTGACGTTTCCATTTTTTTTTGGGAAAAAATAATAAAACTACATCATATCGTCCATGCCGGGGCTGGGCATGTGGCGGCAGGAGGATTTTTCCTCGGGGAAATCGGCGACAATACACTCCGTGGTGAGGAGTAGACTGGCGACGGAGGCCGCATTTTGGAGGGCGGTACGGTTGACTTTCGTCGGATCGACAACGCCCGCGGCGATGAGGTCTTCGAATTTTGCCGTTGCCACGTTGTATCCCTGCGTGCCATCCATTTTGAGGACCTGTTGGACGATAAGTCCACCCTCGATGCCGGCATTTTCGCAGAGTTGACGCAGCGGTGCTTCGATGGCACGTTTGACGATTTGGGCGCCAATTTTCCCATCGGGACAGGGAATGTCGAGTTTCTCGATGACCGCCGATGCCCGGAGGAGTGCGACGCTACCGCCTGCGGAAATACCCTCTTCAACGGCCGCACGGGTGGCATGGAGTGCGTCGTCGACGCGATCCTTTTTCTCCTTCATTTCCGGTTCCGTGGTCGCACCGACGCGGATGACAGCTACACCTCCCGCCAATTTAGCTAGGCGTTCCTGTAATTTTTCGCGATCGTAATCGGAAGTGGACTCTTCGATTTGGTGGCGAATTTGTTTAATGCGTGCCTGAATATCTTCGTGGCTACCGTTACCTTCCACAATGGTTGTATCTTCCTTGGTAACGGCGATTCGTTTGGCACGGCCGAGGTCATCGATGGCAACGCTTTCCAATTTAATTCCGAGATCTTCGGAAATAAATTTACCGCCGGTAAGAATCGCAATATCCTCGAGCATGGCCTTGCGCCGATCACCGAAGCCCGGTGCCTTTACGGCGCAAACATTCAACGTTCCGCGTAATTTGTTGACGACGAGCGCCGCCAGGGCTTCCCCTTCGATGTCCTCGGCGATGAGTATGAGGGGTTTTCCGCTCTGTGCCACCGTTTGGAGGAGGGGAAGGAGATCATTGAGTGCGCTAATTTTTTTCTCATAGATGAGAATGTAAGCGTTTTCAAGGACACATTCCATGCTATTCGGATTATTCACGAAGTAGGGACTCAAGTAGCCCTTATCGAATTGCATGCCTTCGACGACTTCCAGGGAAGTTTCGATGGTTTTAGCTTCTTCCACGGTGATGGTACCATCCTTACCGACTTTTTCCATGGCATCGGCGATAATTTTACCGATTGCATCATCCCAGTTTGCGGAAACCGTTGCGACCTGGCGAATTTCTTCGGAAGTTTCGACTTTTTTCGAGGTCCTTGCCAATTCCTGGACGACCGCTTCGACGGCCCTATCGATACCCCGTTTCAGGGCGATGGGATTGGCACCGGCGGATACATTTTTAAGTCCTTCGCGGAAAATTGCCTCCGCGAGGATCGTTGCGGTGGTCGTTCCATCACCGGCACTATCGGAGGTCTTCGAAGCGACTTCTTTGACCATTTGAGCGCCGATGTTTTCGAAATTGTCCTTCAGTTCGATTTCCTTCGCCACCGTCACCCCATCCTTAGTAATGGTAGACGCACCGAATTTTTTTTCAATGAGGACATTGCGGCCCCTGGGACCGAGGGTCACCTTAACGGCTTTGGCGAGTGCTTCGACGCCGTCGAGTACCTTTTTACGGGCTTGTTCTTCAAAAATCAATTGTTTTGCCATATGAAATAATCCTTTCAATAAAAGTTAAGGGTTAAAGTTATTTAAACACAGCGAGAAGGTCATCCTGTCGCACAAGCATAAAGGTTTGGCAGTCACACTTCACCTCCGTGCCTCCGTATTTGCTGATCAGGACCCTATCGCCAACGGAAACATCAAATTCGGTGCGTTTTCCGTCGTCATCGCGCTTACCGGTCCCGAGGGCAACCACGGTTGCTTCCTGAGATTTTTCCTTAGCGGCATCGGGAATAATGATACCGCCTTTGACCTGTTCCTTTTCCTCCGTTTGTTTGACGAGGATACGGTCTCCTAAGGGTTGAATATTCGTATTCATAATTAATTTAATCATTAAGGGTTAAATTCTTATTTTATTCATTTACTTATTTTCACCATCTGCAATCCCAAAATTTTTATCGATAATTCCTCTATCTTCATCCATTTTTTTCATTGGACTCCAAAATTTTCATTGGAAAAAATCCGGAGCCCTGTTTCGGCCATAATTGCACGCCATCCTCCTAAAAAATCACCGACCATGGCAATACTTACTTCTTTTGCTCATCCACGACTTCAAAATTGGCGTCCACCACATTGTCGTCCGATTTTTTAGTTTCCCCCTGGGGCTGCGGTCCACTTTGTGCGCTGCTTTGGACATTCTTATAGATTTCCTGGGCCACCTCTTGGAAGACTTTCGTTAGATTTTCCAGAGCGGATTTCATTTCCTCCGTTGAAGCGTTCGCATTTTCGAGGATTTTTTTGGCACCGGCGATGGCCTCTTCCATTTTCTTTTTATCGGAATCCTGAAGTTTATCGCTGCTGTCCTTGAGCTGTTTTTCCGTTTGGTAGAGTAGTGAATCGAGGTGGTTACGCGCTTCGATTTTTTCCTTTTCCTTTTTATCGGAATCGGCAAATTTTTCCGCTTCTTTGCGCAATTTTTCCACCTCATCTTCGGATAATCCCGACGCACCGCTTATGGTAATTTTTTGATTCTTGCCACTGCCGAGATCCTTTGCGGTAACGCTGAGAATTCCATTGGCGTTGATGTCAAAGGTGACTTCGATTTGAGGGATGCCGCGGGGGGCAATGGGAATGCCATCTAGGCGGAAGATTCCAAGGGTTTTATTTTGGGAAGAGAGGGGACGTTCCCCTTGGAGAACTTTGATGTCGACGGCCGTTTGGTTGTCGGCGTAGGTGGAGAAAATCTGCGTTTTTTGGGTTGGAATGGTGGTATTGCGCTCAATCATGGGCGTCGAAGCACCGCCGGCGGTTTCGATGCCGAGGGTGAGGGGAGTGACGTCGAGCAGGAGCACGTCGGTTACTTCCCCCTTGAGGACACCTCCCTGTATGGCGGCACCGACGGCGACAACTTCATCGGGATTGACGCCCTGGTGAGGTTCCTTTCCACCAATACCATGGGCAATTTCAACGACTTTCGGGGAGCGGGTCATGCCGCCGACGAGTACGAGTTCATCGATGTCGCCGTTTGTCCAGCCAGCATCCCTAAAGCAAACGTCGCAGGGTGAGATTGTGCGCTGGTAGAGATCGTCGCAAATTTTTTCCAATTGGGAGCGGGATAGGCTGACATTTAAATGTTTTGGACCGGAGGCATCGGCGGTAATAAAGGGTAGATTAATCTCCGTTTGTTGGGCGGAGGAGAGGGCGATTTTTGCCTTTTCCGCCTCCTCTTTGAGTCGCTGGTGGGCGATGGGATCGTTGCGCAAATCGATGCCATTTTCCCTTTTAAAAGTATCGGCGAGCCAGTCGATGATGGCCCTATCCCAGTCGTCACCGCCGAGGAGCGTATCCCCATTGGTCGCCTTCACTTCGAAGACGCCGTCACCGATTTCGAGGACGGAGATATCGAAGGTGCCGCCACCGAGGTCGTAGACGGCGATTTTCTTTTCACCTTTTTTATCGAGGCCGTAGGCTAGGGAAGCGGCGGTGGGTTCATTGATAATGCGGAGGACTTCCAGACCGGCGATGGTGCCGGCATCCTTGGTGGCTTGCCGTTGGGAGTCATTAAAATAGGCGGGGACGGTGATGACCGCCTGGGTAATTTTTTCGCCCAGATAGGCTTCTCCATCCGCTTTTAATTTGGAAAGAATCATGGAAGAAATTTGCTCCGGAGAGAAAATTTCCGTTTTATTACCGACCCTGCACTCAATGGCCGCATCGCCATTTTTTCCGGGAACGACTTTGTAGGGTAGATTGCCGAGGATATTTTTAATTTCTTCGTACCTGTGACCGATGAGACGTTTGGCGGAAAAAATTGTATTTTCAGGATTAGTAATTGCCTGACGTTTGGCGGCCTGGCCGACGAGGCGGTCGCCATTTTTCGTGAAAGCGACAATGGAGGGGGTGGTGCGTGCGCCTTCGGAATTCGGGATGACGACGGCTTGGCCACCTTCCATGACGGCCATGCAGGAATTTGTCGTTCCGAGATCGATGCCTAAAATTTTTGCCATAATATTTCCTTTGTTTTAAATTGTTTAGTGATTTTGTTTTTAAAATTCACCCATCACTCCCCTTCGATGGCAGATTTTGAAACGTTCCAAACGTCGGAGTCTTTCGGCGCATGGACGCCCATTAATCGACTTCGGTTTTTGGTTTTGTTTGGAAATCTTTGCCATCAAATTTTTCTAGAGTGATTGGAATGCCAAAACCTTCTACTTATCTTTACATAGCAATTTTCGTGCCATAAATACAAAAAAGAAGAAAAAATGATTTTTTATGGCAAAAAAGATCTAAGTCTTTAAAATTTTTCCTCAAAATGTTTTTCCTTAAATTTTTCTAGAGAAATATATAAAATAGTTGACTATTTATTAGCAATCTTTATATATTTGTAATTATTATGTCAATAGATTCTGGAAAAATCAATACTAGTGCGGGTGGCTTGCCGCCTGGCCCAAAAACCGAAGCCAAAAATCTTGGATTTTTTGCAAGGTTCAAATTGTGGAGATCTGGAAAAGTCGATCATTTTTTAAAAACCACTAGTTTTTCAAGAAGGAGTCTTAGTGTAAATATGAGTATGGGTGTAAAATTACCAAAGACTTCATTGCTGGAGCGAAGCGTAAAATTTTTAATGCAGTTGCCTTCCCAAGCAAAAACATTTCCGAATAGTGCGCCGCAACCGCCGCCGTTGGAAAAGGCGAACGTAGAAGCACCGCCGCCGCCACCGGAACCGTTGGAAAAGGCAAATGTAATGGCGCCGCAACCGCAACCGCCGCCGTTGGAAACAATGAACGTAGGGCCGGACGGAGGAGTGCCGCCACCGCCACCGCCGCCACCGCCACCGCCCGGTGGTGGTATAATGACTCCGGAGATGAAAGCTAAAAAAGAGAAAAACGCTGCGTTTGAAGAAGCCAAAAAAGCATTGCAGAATAAAACGCAGGAATGCTTGGGATCAATGGAAAATACGAGCAATGCAGGACTAGAAAGTGCGGCCGATGAGCTAGCAAATGAGTTGATGAAACATGTTGAACATGGGAAGATAGACTACGCAATTCAAAGGGGAGGATTTAATAGAGAAAGTGGAAAGCTAGAGGGATATGTTTTTGAAAAATTGCCAGAATCCTACGGTAGTTTTCGCCATTGCAAAAAACCCGACGAGAAGGACGTTAGAAATGACGTCATTCAAACATTATACCAAGTGGAATTGGAGGAAAAAGCGATAGAAGAGGAGCAGAAGCAATTGGGAGAAGTGCTAGCAGGGTTGGAAAAACAGGCAGCGGGAAAAATGAACGAACTAAAAAACGCTGCGGCATCAATAGAGCGGTCCATAGGCGAAAATGATGGCAAAAGTGGAAAATTGACGGAGGATTACAGTAAACTAAAAGGAGAACTCGAAAAAATACAAGCAAATATAAATCAAAATCAAGTAAAACTAAAGCAATGCGAGGCGGATTTAAAGGCGTTGGGGAACGAAAGGAAAGTACAGCAAAAGGATCAGGAGAAGAAAAAAATAAATACGGTGAACGATGAGATCAAGAAAATGCTGGCTGAAAAAGTAGAAACAGGAAAACTGACGGAGGAGCAAGCAGACATTTTTCTCAAACGCTTTAATTTGCACTTTAAAAGCGAGGGTGGAGAAAATTCAGTGACTAGCATGATTGATGCATTCCATGCGAAGCTTAAACAAGAAAATAAGGGAGGAAAAGAAGTTGGCCAAAATAGAGAGACGGCCACGAAAAAATCAGAAATAGAGGAGCAAGCCATATTGAATGATGTAGAGATTGAACAAGTATGGCATTTGCGTGAATTAAAAGATGGTAGTTTTGCCTATTTTAATGAGGGAGGAAGGCCTTTGTTTGAGGAGAAAAAAGATTCCAAAGGTAAATCGGTGATGGAAGTCGTGAAAGTGAATAAAGAAGACAGAGAATTTAGCGCTAAATTTTTGCAGCAGAAGCAAAATAAAGCCGTTAATGGGAATATGCAGGGAATGCAAGGAGCGATTGCAAAGATAGCGTTTATAAAAAAGCAACTTAAATCACAGGAAATGTAGAGGACAATTGTAGTAAAAAGATGCAGCAATTTTCGTGCCATAAATACAAAAAAGAAGAAAAAATGATTTTTTATGGCAAAAAAGATCTAAGTCTTTAAAATTTTTCCTCAAAATGTTTTTCCTTAAATTTTTCTAGGGGAGCAAATGGCGAAATGGATTGCAATTGGAAAATTGCGCATCTGCGTTTAGGATTTTGGGCAAATGCCGTGAATCCTTGTCAAAGGTGAGTAAATTCAGTTAGACATTTAATATTTAAAATTTCCGTTAAAATTCGTTCTTTCTTATTTTTGAGGGGTGTTTTCCTTGACAAGGAGTACTAGGGAGCGTAAATTGGGACTATGAAATGTAAATACAAGAAATTTTTTCCAAAGTTTTGTTTCTTCCAGTCCCTGGTAGGAATTTTGTTGTCCTGCGTAGCCATTGCCAGCGATACCAGCGATACCAGCGATACGCAAAGTAATGCCAAAGAATCGCTTTTTTTAAAAGCCCGTGGGCCCTACAAAGCTTTAAAAGAAGACAAGGATCAATATAGCTTTGAAATAGGAGAAGAAAAATATGAGCAGGGCAAATACATTTGCATTGCCAATCCAACCTATGATTTGACATTTAAGTCATTATTTGTAGGAATAGACGACATTGAAGAAGAAAAAAGCGAGAATTCCCCTCAAAAAGCTAAGCAAAGGTTGATTTCGTTGCTAAATAGTCTGTTTTATCCGGAAGCGGAAAATAATTCAAATGAGGTGCATGTTATTTCAGTAGAAGTTGTGGATGGGACGATAAAAACTCTCCAAAAATTAGGGGATACTGAAACAAAAGCTAATACCAAAGTAAAATCAAAAAAACTTAAAACTGGAGAAATTAAACCTAAAACTAATACTAAATCAAAATCGAAGAAAGAAAAGAGCCTAACTGAATTGCGCTGCGATGTTGTATGTCAATGTAAGGTTGGTTCCGTTCCCAATACTAACGAACCGCTTGAAAGTGAACTGTGTGCTTTATATTTTGACATAGAAATGCAGCGAGTAAATCAAGGAAATCCCATTAGAAGGTTCTTAAGTTATCAAGAAAAATTAAAAAATAGATATAGGCCAAGTAAGGTATATGTAATAGGTTTCCTTGACTATTCTACTAATCTAGCCGTGGAAAAAACGAAAATGGGAAGATTAGTTCAAGATCCCGAATCGAAGAAATTAGTCGCAGCTCCTGAAGAACAAGACATCGACCTTCAACCGATGATTGGTCTGAAAAATGTCATAGGAAGCATCTTAGAGGGCAAAGATATCGAAATTATGAAAAACCAAAAAATTGGTCAAACAGGAAAGGAGTGGCTGAAATTGTTAGGAGTTCGGTGGTGGGCGAAAAATAGAAAGAAAAATGAAAAAGACCAATATTATATAGTGCCTGCCGAGCCTCAATCGCAAGAAGTAAAAGAGGCTTTGAATATTTTGAAAATGAATAGTGAAATTATTAATGAAAAATTATTTAAACAAGAAGTTAATCGCATTTTTGATGCCGAAGAAATAGCTAACGCAATTCGAGCAGAAGGTGAATTAAACGGTGAGCGGAGAGGGCAGTTACAAGGTGAATTGAAAGGACGATTGCAAGGTATTATGAGAAATTTTGCAAAAAATAGGGAAATTGGGGATGATGAAATTGAAGGATTTGAAAAAAATTCCTTGGAAGAAAGCTTTGTAGGGGAAGTATGGAAGCAAATGTCCATGTCCAATGTTCCGAATGCAAAGAATGTGAATGACTTCATCCAATTTTTTCGCAATAAAGGTTTAATGAGAAATGAATAATATAATTCGATATTTTAGTAGCCGTGAATTATCCTTGACAATTTAAGGAAAAAGTTAGGAGTATGGGTATATGCATAGGGTAGGAAGTACGCGATTCATACGGGCGACGAGCGACGTCGGGTTCAAGAGGATGCTGTCCGATCCGGATACGGCGGAGACGCTGATCAA
>JAIRYA010000019.1 GCA_031268005.1 Puniceicoccales bacterium
GATCATTTAATTAAAAAGTCTTCGACGGGGATAGAATTAAAGGTTTTGTCGCCATTAGATAGGAAGGCAGACGTTTCGAAGTCGTCGCCTCTGAGCTTTATTCCGAGGCCTACAAGTGTAAGTCTTTTGCCGTTGTCGAAGCCATCTGTACCGGTGAATAGGCCCATTAGTAATTCCGTTTCAGTGATAGGAAAAAATAGTGTTCCGACGAATGCGTCACTCAAGAAAGTAGATAGTAGTAAGCGGAAAGAGAAAAGAAAACAGGCTCGAAAGCTGAGATTGAAAAAGAAAAACGCGAAGAAACTGAAAAACGTGAAGAGAAAAAAAAATGCGAAGAAACTGAAAAACGCAAAGGGAAAGAAAAACGCAAAGAAATATGGGAATTTGTGGAAAAAAATAACCAATAGAACGACAGTCAAAAAAAGGCCGATTTCAAAAAAGAGAAATGCGAAAGTTATAAGAAAAGAAAAAAAAATGAAGAATAGGGGCAGGAAAACGATCAGGATGTCAAACATAAAGAGACCTTACTGAAGAATTACGGTGATTGCGGATGAAACGGATAGCCGCCATTTCATTTCAATAAAGTTTCGAAGAATAGGAGAGTCTTTTGTAGGCTCTCTTTTGTTAGGATTGTAGCAAAAAATTCGAAAATGATTAGGGTAGAGAGTAGCCATAAAAGTTTTTGCAAAAAAACTTAACAGATCATGGTAATAAAAAAAAATATATTTGATATGAGAAGAAAATTGTTTTTGGTGTTGTTAATGAGTGCGTTAGCTTCCATTAAGCTAGAAGCAGTGAAAAATAGTCAAACTTCTTCGGTAAAACAGAAAAAAATCAAGTCTGCGGTAGTAGCGTCGACTTCGAATCAAGGGGGTAATAGTGCTTCAAAAAAATCAAAGAAAAAAGATTTGAGCGAACAAAAAAAGAAGAAAAATCGAAGTTTAGGGAAAAAGCAGCGAAAGGAAAGACGAGAAAAAAAATCAAAAAAAAAGTAATTCGAGAAATTTGAAATTTTTTTAGTATTAGGTGAAAAAAGTCTTTGAAGAATTTCAAGGACTTTTTCCCTTTTCCTTTCCCTTTATTTTTTTTCATTTGTCTTATATGCTATTTTTTTTCCTGAGAATTCTGAGTTTTTCAAGCTGCCATTAAATTTATTTTTAAAGATTTGCTTACCTAAATACAGCAAGAAAAAGATTTCTTTTCCCTAAAAAACTTTTAGCATTGGAAATGTGGGGTGGATGAAGTGTATTACATTAATTTCGATGGCAATATTTTTTCAAGGCTGCCAGACAACCTCAAAAAAATTACCGAAATCGGATTTTCAATTTTACCTCGAAAGTAAGGAAAACTCCAAAGACGAAATTTGGTCCGCTAGTGTGACAATGCCCATAAGTGCATTGAAAATCAATATTTACTCCTGTCCCATAGTGTTTGCAAAGGATGTTGAATTTGCACGCATCGGTGAATCCGGATTCGGAAAATGTATTTCCTTTAAACTTACCCAGCGGGCAACCATCGAGTTTTATAAATTATCCGCCGAATGTGTGGGACGAAAAATTATTTTCATTTTCAATGGAAAAGCTCTAGGACTATCGGCGCCAATCGATCATGCGATCGGGGACGGAGTATTTATTATTTTTCCCGAAATGGAAGAGGAAGAGCTGGAATCACTGGTTGGCGATATTAATGATACGGCTGTGAAATTGAAAAAATTGAAATAGGATTAGGGGATGTTAATATTTCGCTCATTATTTCGTAAATATTCGAAGGCAATCGCTTTTAAAAATCACAAAATCGATGCCAATGGGGAAAATAATGTACCCATGCCTTCCCCGATTCATTCGGAAAAAGATATTTCCATGGAAGAATTTCTCGATCATTGGCTTCAAAAAGCCATCGAGATGGGCGCATCCGATATTCATTTTGAATGCTACCGGACCTACGTTAAAATTCGCTATCGCATCGATGGAAAATTGCAAATGATTAGGCATTTACCGATTAATTTACACAGTGGATTGATCGTACGCATTAAAATTCTTTCCCAATTAAAAATCGATGAAAAACGCCTGCCACAGGATGGACGCTTTTCCTTCAGCCACGGTGATAAAAATTTTGACATACGCGTCTCAATTTTACCGGGATATTTGGGCGAATGTGTCGTCATGCGTCTTCTCCACAGCGACAATGAAAAATTTTCGCTTCAAAAATTAGGAGCACGGGATAGGGATGTCCAAAAATTAGAAAATTTAGCCTCGATTCAAAATGGAATTATCATCGTCGCCGGTCCCACGGGATCGGGAAAATCGACCACACTCTATTCCATTATCAAAAAAATTTCTTCCCCCGAACGCAAGGTAATCACGGTGGAAAATCCCGTAGAATATCAATTGGAGGGGGTTAATCAAGTTTCCGTCAATGAAACCATTGGGATGACTTTTGCCACGGCTCTACGGTCGATGCTACGCCAGGCACCCAATATTATTTTAGTGGGAGAAATTCGCGACAAAGAAACGGCAGAAATTGCAATTCGTGCGGCTCTAACGGGACATTTAGTTTTGAGTACCGTACATGCCAAAGATACAATCAATGCGCTAACACGACTGTTTGATTTGGGCGTGCCATCCTACCTCATCGCGGCCACATTGCGGGGAGTTTTATCCCAACGCCTCGTCCGAAAATTATGTCCCCATTGCCTAAGAGAAGGGAAATTTGACCCGCTAATTTTTAAAGAAATTGCCCCGGATTACGAAATAATGGGGGATATTTCCATCGGCGAATCCAAAGGCTGTGAACAATGTGCAGGAACGGGATACAAAGGACGCCAGGCCATTATGGAAATCTTACCCATCGGTGAAAAAATTCAGAAGATGATTGATCAAAAATGTGACGAAGATAGCATTCGGAAACAGGCTAAAAGTGAGGGTATGGAGACGCTGCGAGAAATTGCATTGGAGCATTACACCCACGGAATAATTGGCTACGAAGCACTCCTTACGCTCCTCGCTGAAATGAGCTAAATTTCAAAAAAATGTTAGCCAAGGCTCAGCTAGCACTTCCCCGCTAGGCATTTAAATGCTAGATTTTATTACGAAAATCGTAGAAACAGGGATGCGATGCATGGAAGAAATTAAAAATGGATAGGGGCATTATTGTTCATAGCGGAGGGCATCCGCGGGGCAAATTCGAGAGGCTCGAAGGCCGGGAATAATTCCAGAAGCTATGCAAATACACGTCGAAAAGAGCGAAATTAATAGAAAGTCGCTGCCGTGATATTCCACGGGGAGTTGTATGAATTGTGATAAATAATCCCGTGTCCCCTCCCATTGGAATGCCCATGTAATAAATTTTATGATAGAATCGCGGAAATGGAGAACCGTAACCCCTCCGCCCAGTCCCAGTAGTGTGCCACAAAGTCCAATGAAAAAACCTTGCAAACAAAAACATTTCGCAATGGCACAGCGACTTCCTCCCATCGCCATGATCAATCCAATTTCCCGTGTTTTGCTGATCACATTGGCGATCAATGTGCTCGAAATCGAAAATGAAGCCACCAATAATATGAATAATAAAACGAAAAACATCATCGTCTTCTCCCATCTCAATGCAAAGAGCATTTCGCTATTTCCATGAATCCAATCCATTACTTCATATTCTTCCCCTAAAAAATGCTCCAATTGTTTCGCAATTTGTTCAACGGATTGACCTTTCACAAGCTTCACCGTAAATCCATGAACACCCTCGTCCAATTCGTATAACTCTTGCATGAGCGGCAGTGAGCATAGAATCGCATTCCGATCGTAGTTATTCGCTGAAAAATAGCCCACGACGCGGACATCGCGGGGGAAAATGATGGTGTCTTTCCGCAGCGCCTCCAAGGCTAGGGGCGTATAAATTTCAACAAAATCTCCAAGCTCTACCCCTAGGTGTTTTGCCAACGCCTCTCCCATAATAATCTCATTTTTTTGTAAATTTTCCAGGGAGCATCCGCGCAGCATCCCATCAATATCCGTCACATGACACTCCGCTTCCAAATCCACTCCCTTCGCCACCGGAAATACGGGCCTCTCATCGCATATCATCATCACAACGCCACAGGTATAGGGGGCAATGGATTCTATTTCGGAAACGGTTTTCAATTTCTGTTCAAATATTTCCGGTTTTTCAATGATATTTTTTCCCTCTATCCGAATTTCTCCCTGAATGCGCACCATATCACCCCTAATATGGGATTGAAATCCGTTCATCACGCTCTGGACAACTACTAAAACCGCAACGCCGAGCATCACACCGACTATGGACATTGCCGTGAAAAAAGTGAATTTTCGACGGCTCGGAAAAAGACTCTTATAGGCAAGATAGGTAGACCAATTCATTTAATATCCAAAAATTTTAATGCCGAATTTTTCGGCTCGCTTTAAAACTAAATCCCGATTTAAAATAATCATCCGTTCCGCTTCCAAGGCCGCGAAGCGAACACCCGATTCGCCCATTAACTCTAGGGTCCGCGTGCCAAAAATGGGGACATCGAAGCGAAAATCGTGGTGAAATTTTGATATTTTTACCAGCAACATATTGCCTATTCCAAAGGATTGTACCCGTTGAATCATGGCATCCGTTCCGTCGAAACCTTCCACGCAAAGCACGGTCCCTTCTCTCACAATCACACTCTGGCCGATGTTTAGTCGGGCAATCTCCGAAGCCATGTAAATCCCATATTCCACCATCCGTCGATTCAATGGAAATTTTGGGGAACGTCGAACGATATCCGGATCCATAAAACTGCGGGCATCGAGAACCCGAATTCCAATCCTTTCGATCTGTTCGCAAACCGTTGAAAAAATTGTATCCGCATTGCGTTCCTTTAATTTCCTCAACAAACACAGTGTGCGGAGATCGGGGCGTAGGTCTTTAAACAGTCGCATCGGTTTTATCTGCCCCGCCAGAATAACTTCCGAAGTTTTAAATTGCCTAAGTATTTTCAGAACTTTTCCCAGTTGACCAATGTGAACTGTTTCCCGATTTTCTTCCGGAAATTTTTCCAGTAATTCCGTCGCTGTCTCGCCATGGAGTGCAATCAGGCGACACTGGACCCCCATTCCTAGAATACGCTGGGCCAAAAGTAGCGGATATTCCCCGCTCCCCGCTATGATTGCCACAATGGAACGGGCTTTATCGAAATCTTTTGGCAGAAAATTTTCCATATTTTGTTATTTTCAAAATTCATTCAACCCAAAAAATGTCCACTCCAAACGATTTCAGATTTTTACCTCATCGTAATTGATGCGGGAATGGAGCATGTTGAGTAGGATGAAATGGAAGGAATTGCGCAGGGCGGCAAGATCGTGAAAGGTAATCAGGCACTCATCAAACTGATGCTCTTTCACCTTGCCTTCGATGACATTATCGATTAAAGTTTCGATGGATTGGGGCGTCGGATTATAGAGTGAGCGACTGGCCGCTTCGATGGAATCGGCGAGGGATAGAATGAGTGTTTCCTTGGATCGAGGCCGGGGGCCATCATACTTAAACGCTGATTTTTCAATTTCTCCCTTCGGAGCGGAGGGATCGCCGGATAGGCGAATTTCTTCCTGCTGTTTTAGGGCTTTGGAATAAAAATATCGAATAATCGACGTGCCGTGGTGCTCCGTGATGCCGTCGATAATGCGTGGCGGGATTCCCTCCGCCTTCGCCATGGCAACACCTTCCTTGACATGACTCTTAATAATTAGCGCACTGATGAAAGGCGTCTTTTTTTCGTGGGGATTTTTATTATCACCCTGGTTTTCCGTGAAATATTCCGGCTTAATCAGTTTCCCAACGTCGTGGTACAGCGCCAATGTTCGACATAAAAATGGATTTGCTCGAATACTAATCGCCGCCTGTTCCGCTAAATTTGCCACCATCAAACTGTGGTGATAGGTTCCCGGCGCTAGAATTTGTAATTTTGTCAGCAACGGATTTCTATAATCGGTAAGCTCTATGAGGCGAATGTTTGTGCAACATCTAAAAGTATTTTCAAAAAATGGCAAAATAATTAGAATAATCATGCTCACAAATACCCCATTGGAGAAGCCAAGCAATGCTTCCAATGCATGAATTTTTTGCAAAGAATGGCCACTAAAGGAAAAGCCAATCGCCGATAAAGCAAACACGAGGCCACCGAAAATTCCACTGCGAATGACTTGCATCCGGATGTGTGAATGGCGCACAAAATACACCGAAACAAAGACGATGAAAAACGAAACGACCAAAAACTCAACGCTCTGCGATAGCATCAGGCAACAAAAAATCGAACTCACAATCCCCAGCAACACGCCAATATAGGTCCGCAGGAGGAGCGTTCCCAGTAAACAGGAAAAAGTCAACGGCATGAGGTAGGGCAATAGGTAAACGGGATTTAAAATGGGAACATGTGGTTCCCCTCCCTCTTGGAGCCAAATGGCTGCAAGAGCTTTCATAAAAATTTGCAACTCAAAGATAAAAATAATAAAGCGAAAAATTAATAAATTAAGAAATAGGAGTGTGGCGACGAGGGAAAATTCCTTTCGCGTCAGGGCCTTCAAGTCCCCCCGCGATGTGCAGAAAAACAGATAAACCAATAGGAGGATCAGAAACGAAATTAAAAATCGCTCCATTAAATTATTATTACTCGCATGGGCTAGGGAAATATGGGTGCCCCGGAGATTTTCGCGATAGGCCTGTAGGCGCTCATAGTCCTCCGCGGTTATCAGTGAACCCGCTTCGATGAGAACGGTATCTATGGGAATTTTTACAATGACACTTTGCGTCTCCTGCAATGTTCGCATTATTTTTTGGGATGTCGCAGGGTTATCAAACACCACATTATATTCGATTCCTTTCGCGAGGATACGGTATGCCGCTTGTAGCACATCTGCGGGAGCTTCAATCGCAAATAGGCACAATTTTAAATGACGATCGGCTTCATCTTTCATGCGACTGCGGCCACGATTTAATGCTCCTTCGATTTCGATATTTAGGAAATATTCTTCACTTTTTTTATCAATTAAATTCTGATCAAAGATACCTTCTTCCGAAATATTTTTAACGATCGATAGGCCTTCAATGAAAACTCTCGTCCGATCATACTCGTCGGCGCTTTGAAGCAAAGTAACCACATCGCTCCAATTGATATCCTTTTCATATTTTTCATTGAAATTACGAATAAATTTTTTCAATTCCAGAAGATGGGCTTCATTTGAGGGGTCTTGATTTGAAAAGGCGTCGAGCAGTTCGTCGAGCCTATTGATCGCATGCTCAAATTTATCGTATGCGCTCATTTCGATTTTATATACCGGAGCGACGAGCATGCGCCGTTGCTCTTTTAGATCCTTTGTTTTTATTTGGCTGACATATTCGAAGGGAATTTCTGAAATGATTTGCATTTTCGCCTTAGTATTTGGAATGAACTGGATCCAAATAAGATCTTGCCCTAAAAAACAAACCAACGTAATAATGAACGCTAGGACGGCAATGGCGACAATTACGGCGATATTCCTTTCAAAAAGAGCTTTATTTTTTGAGTAAAATGAATTGGAGTTTGAGTGTTGTCCAAAACGCGGTATAGACTCTGCAAACTTTTCGCGATTAAATTTCCTCCTAAAAAACATACAGTAACATACCTAAAAATAGGCAAAATCTCTAGTGACAATACTGCTTCGGCGTTAATTGCAATCCAAATTTCTTTTCAAGATCACAGCGTTCGACTTCAAACAAAACGTTTATATTACTGGGGGAAAGCACAAATTGCCGGCACTGGAGCAATCGATAAATTAGCATTTTTACGTTATCTTCTTCAATGGGCTGAAATTTTAAATGGGAACAAATTTTTCTAGCAAAGACCTCCCGGTTTAGCAGTTTATCGCCGCTAGCCAGCGATGGATCCTGCAGTAAATTCAGGATAACTTCCTCGGAAATTTCGCGGGGAAGTGCGCTAATTCTGTAGATATTTTTGCCAAAATTTTCCACCCCAATGGCAAAGGAATTAAACGTTTCCAGAAGCGCATCGATTTCCATGGCTTGCTCCGATGAAACGGTGACCGTTCGGGGAATTAGGAGGAGTTGTGAAACCAACTGATCCGGACTGTGGAGAAATTTATCCCACAAAATACATTGCTGTGCGGCTGCTAAATTTACAAAAATTAATCCACGCTTTACCTCAAAAATTGCAAATCTCTTTTCCCAAAACATACCCACAAAATGCCACGATGAATCATCCTGGAGTAACTCCGTCGGAAAATTTTGCAAATTTTGCTCCAGGGAGAGATCGAAAAATTGGTGAGGTGGCGGCTGATATTTTCCGTAAAAAACTCCACTATTTTCTTTTCCTTTTCCAGGGAACATAGCCATCGATTCATCGCTCGATTTTTGAAAAGAAGGGCAGAGAGTTCCATGGGCAATGGCCCGTTGCATTGGAGGGGACAATTGTTCCGCGTAGATGGTAGGTGCATCCGATTTTCCATCGAATTCCTGGGGTCGCAGGGAGGCTACCCTTTGCTGGAGCGCATTGCCAACGGAATCCTCGATAAATTTCTTGACGAGGAAATCATTTTTAAAGCGCACCTCTTTTTTTTGGGGATGGACATTAAAATCGACGAAATTGCCTTTAAATTCTAGGAACAAAAAAGCGCCCACATTGGTTGCGCGGGACTTAATCATCCCATAGGTATCGCGGACGATCCGTAGGATTGCGGGGTTATTGACATTTCTCCCGTGAACAAAAATGAGAAACTCGGGCTTACTAACCATCCCATCGACGGCATGCTCGAAGAGTATCCCTTTTAGGCACATGCGATCATTTGCATAATCCAAGGGCGTATATTGATCGAAATGGCCAAAAAGCAATTCCGTACGCTCCCGTAGATCGCGGGAATCCGGCGATGAAAAGAGCAAATTTCCATTCTTATACAATTCAAAATTGATTTCCGGTTTGGCGAGGATGAATGCGCGGACGACTCTAATGATGTGCATCGCTTCCGTCGAAGCGGATTTTAAAAATTGTTTTCTTGCGGGGATTTTTTCGAAGAGATTACGGATTTCGATGAATGTTCCCCGCTTGCAGCTGCACGCTTTTTGATAAATTTTTTTACCCGCATCGTAGTGAATTTCGGTGCCGCCGTTGCCGTCATTGGTTTGCATCGTTAGCCGTGCGACGCTGGCGATGGAGGCAATGGCTTCTCCGCGGAATCCGAAAGTGGAAAGGGATTCGAGATCTTTGATGCCGACCAATTTACTCGTCGCATTGCGTTCAAATGCCATTGCGGCATCCGCTTCATCCATGCCGATGCCGTCATCGGAAATCGACAGGAAAGTATCGCCACTGCCGTTAAATTTTACGGCGATATGGGTGGCCCGGGCATCGATACTATTTTCAATCAACTCCTTCACCATGGACGCGGGACGATCGATTACTTCACCCGCGGCGATCTGGTTAATAACGGTTTCGGGGAGTAGATGAATTTTGGCCATAAAAATCTTGATGTAATATGGATTTCTCTTCCCCTATCACAAGTGCAAATTTCAATGGATGCCATTAGACATTTTTTTTCCGAATTATCCGAAGACAATTTTTCCCAATTGCGTCATTTCTGCGAATTGGTTTGCACAAAAAATGAAGTTTTAAATCTCATTTCGCGGAAAGACATTGATCGCATCGTGGAGGCTCATCTTCTCCCCAGCCTAGCAATTTTCAAGAAAAATCCATTTCCGGAGTCTTCCAAAATTCTCGACATTGGAACGGGGGGAGGTTTTCCGGGCATACCTTTGGCGATTGCCATGCCCTCCGCCCATTTCACGGTGATCGACTCCATTGGGAAAAAAATTAAAGCGGTGTCCGAATTCGTGTCGGCTTTGGGTTTAAAAAATGTCACCTGTATTAGCGATCGCGTTGAAAATCTTCGCAAAAAATACCACCACATCACCGGACGTGCCGTTGTAAAAGTTGACGATTTTCGCATCCTAGCGGAGCCGCACCTGCTTCCCGGTGGAAAAATCTTCTACCTCAGCGGAGGCACAATAGTTCCCCGAAAAAATGTAGAGGTCATTGATCTCCACACTCTCTATGGACGCCAATTCTGCGAAACGAAAAAATTACTCATCCTTCGCAGCCATGGGGCTTAGAGGCAAATTAATAGGAGGAAAAGCAATTAGGCACACTATGTGAACTAATCTCTTTCCCTTTGCTGCGCTCCGATCAGATTCATGTTTTGCCGCCATATGCAAACGTGGGGAATTGGCAATGGAGGGACACAAAATTCCAGGAAAAAGTGGCTAAAAATACAAATTGCGGTAAAATTAGTGGAAAATAATTTTCACTGGTGGAGCCGATCGGTCTCGAACCGACGACCTCCACAATGCCATTGTGGCGCTCTACCAACTGAGCTACGACCCCGATGGACTGTTTTATTGTAATTTTTAGGGCACAATCAAGCGCGAAATACAAATGCCCACAGCTCCATAATTTTTATAGCTCCTATTTTTTTATAAAAATTTACTTTTTTATTTACATTTAATCAATTATTGCTATCATAGAGGCATGGAAGTAAAGAGCTATGATAGTTTTTTCGATCCAAAACTCACGGATGCTTTGGAAAAATTTAAAAGTGAAAATAAGGGAAATGATTGCAATAGGGAATTTAAATTCAAAATCAAAAATGGTACCCAATGTACATTTAAAGCTAATAAAAATTTTGACGGTGAGATTTATTATACATTATCCCGGGAAAGTAACCTTTCGGAGGTTCCACTGGAAAAAAGGAAAATAAAATCTTTTTCTTTTTTTAATTTTTTTAAGAATCTTTTCAATGGGCAAAAAAAGCCAATGAAAAAGTATTTAAATGAAGACACACAATCTCCTCTACAGAATTTTTCTCCGGAAACGCCGGTCCAAACGTCAACAATTTTAAAAGATCAAAGTAATAAAAAAGTAGCCGATGAACAAGTAATGAAAGAACTCGCAGAGCATATTCCATCACTTCAAGATATGCAAAAGCTTAGGCAAGACCATCTGGAATCTGTATCAAAACTAGAAAAAGAGATGATAGCATCTTTAGGAAATAATAGTTTTGACAAAAAAAAAATTAATGACTACAAAGATCAGATCTCCAAAATCAATAGCCAAAAACAAAAAGTCATGCAAGAAGCTAGAAAGACACTGGAACAAGCTAAAAAAAATACTCTAACAAAAGAACAGCTTACGGGAAAAAATGAAAGCGGACAAGAAACTACATATGCGGCAGATCAGGTAAAAAAAATATTAGAAACAAACATTGCTTTCAATGAAATAGGAGTTGCAGTGGAATCTTTTCGCGCCAGACAACTCCTCGAAACTATGGATATGATAGAAAAAAATCCAAAGATATCTCCAGAGCAGTTAGGGATAATAATGGGAGAAAAAGAAGCCGTAGCAAATGAATTATTCGCAACATTGATGGGAGAGCTAAATAAAAAAAGGAAAGGTGAAGGAGATGTCGCCTACTATCAAGAACTTTTATTGGCCACGCAGAAAGCCGGATTGAATCAGTCTAACGGGGAGCAGGGTTGAGGGGAATCGCCATTTTGCATCGCCTGGCAATTTATAGGTAAAATGAATTGCCCTGTTCGTTTTCTTGAAATTTTTGCACTATTTTTTTTGCACAATTAATATTTCTTGAAATCGATGAAATGCCTTCTTTTACATAAATTGGAAAATAATTTAGCACATTTTTAAAATATTTTTCGACTTCATTTTCCCCTTTTCCCTTTTGTTCCGAAAAAAATAACCTCAATATGAATTCGAATATTTTCTTTTTTTCGTATTGATAGGCTAGGTTCTTTAAAGATAGTAATCTATTCTCGCAATTTTCGCCCCTATGCCATTGGTAGACAAAGAAGAGTGCCAAAATTTCAAGATTTCCCTGTTCAAGGGCGACTTCAATCCATAATTTTTTCCTTGACGATGGAAAGGCAGTTCCATTCATATTGCAGAAATTTCTTATTTGTTGAATGCAATTATTCTCTTGCTCATATAAATGATTTTTGGTTATTTCTGGGCTGAAAAATCCCTCATTTTCTTTTATTTCACGCATCGTTCCTCCAATCACTTTGTCGAAAATTACTGCCAGTTCTTCAAGATTATTGTTACTTATTGCCCAGCGAACGGCTCTGTCAATGCTGAGAAGCTGATTTTGTTCATCCAAAAACGCTACGATGCTTGCTTCCTGGGGATTTTGATTTTCGTCTCTTTCCGATGGGAAGAGGTCCGAAAAAAATGTATTCATCCATAGGATGAAACAGAAAACAATTAATTTTAGTGATTTTGTATCCACGGCTAATAAAAAAACTCGATTTAATTTTTATGCCAAATTTTTTTATGATTATTTTAAAATTTCAGAAATTCGCTCCCCGTAGGCAGGCTGGCGGCTGATGTATTCGAAGCCAACCACGGAAATTACGAGTAGTAAAAACGAAATTACCCCCACCGTAAATGGACTCGTGTAATAGAGTAAATAGTAACCCAAAATCGGTGCCAAAGCATCGCGTAAACCCATAATCGCCACGTTGGCACTCATGTACTCGCTGGTTTTATCCCTGGGGGCAATGCCGATGACCCATAGGCTCCAAAAAATTACACCGCCACTCGCACCAATGCCGAGGAGTGCGCTCGCCAGATAGATCATAGTCAGATTATCGGTTGCAAAAAATAGTGGAATTCCAATCAAAAAACAAATCGTTACGCATTGGCGCATGGTGATTAGACTGACCCGATCGTATAATTTTCCCCAAAGTGGTCCGCTGAGAATATTCGCCAGCGGCTGGACAAGGGCAAATAGGGCTACGATTGTCCCGGAAGAAAGGGAGAGGTTTTTGTGATTTGCGAGATATTCAATGCGCAGAGGCAATGTCATTTGATTCGCAATGGCGATAAAAGAATAGAAGAACAAAATCGCTCCAAAGAGATGATCTTTGCCGATAAACTTGAAATTATCCCAGAGCGGTGGATATTTTTCGGCAACTGTTTTCGAAGCCGGAATTTTCAGAAAACATAGGGCACAGCACAGCGCTAAAAAGCTTGCCAGAAATAATATGTAACTCAAATGATTCGAGCTTTTATCGAGGAAATGGCTGGCAAGTTGGGAAAAAATAATCCCACCGATGGGCATGCAGGCCAATGCCACACCGGATTTAAATCCGCGATTTACTTTGGAATAATTGTTTTCGTAGACGCCAATTACTAGGGGAATTTGCTGCTTGTTGAAGATGCGAGCAAGTGCGATGAAAATAAAAAATGTGACCCAGGATGTGGCAAATGCCGCACAGAAAAATGCAAGGCCCATGAGCGCAAAATAAAGTGCCGAAAACTGCATATTATTCCAGCGGGAACGGTTCGCCAGTTGCTGGCTAATCGGCGCGAAAATCATGGAGAGAAAACCGATTGAAGTCAGCGCAATTTTACATCCCACAGGCATGTGAAAGTTATGCATCACCATCCATAGTATGACGCTCTGCAATTCCCCATCGAGAGCCCCCTGAAAAAGGTAGCGCAAACCGTCGAAAAGTAGGGTTTTTTGTTCAATTTTTCCATTTCGGAAAAATTTCTCCGACGGTGAAAAGATGTCAGTTTTCCCTGTGGATAAACCGGAAAAAGTTGTTTTTTCTTCCCCAATTTTGATACCCAATAAAACTTTACTTTGGTCTTGCATGCTTTTTGGCTAAAAATTGGATTGATCTTTTTGAAAATTTTACTTAGTCAAGTGAATAGTTTTAAAACCCGGAGGAAATATTTTGAATAAGGATGATATCGAGGATTTAATCGCAATTATGGATCGTTCGAACCTTTCTGAGATCGAAATCGCAGATGGAAAAACAAAGATCGTTTTGCGCAAAAATGTGTCAACGTTGGCGCCAGCTCTTCCGCAAACCTACGCAATGCAGCCACAATTCCAAAGTGTTCCCCTGGAAACCGATGTCCCCGTGAAAACGATGCCCTGTGAAAACCTCCATGTCATTAAATCACCGATGGTTGGAACTTTTTACGCATCGCCTTCTCCGGAAAGCGACGCCTTTGTGCGTGTGGGATCGAAGATCGAAAAAGATGTTCCCGTCTGCATTCTGGAGGCGATGAAAGTGATGAATGAAATTCAATCCGATGTTTCGGGAATTATTCGGGAAGTACTGGTTCAAAATGGCCAGCCCGTGGAGTTCAGTCAACCGCTCTTTAAGGTGGAAATTTGTTAGATGTTCGATAAAATTTTAATTGCTAATCGCGGGGAAATTGCATTGCGGATTATGCGAGCCTGCCGCGAATTGGGCATGAAAACATTGGCGATTTACTCGGAGGCGGACGAGCAGTCCCTACACGTGCAATTTGCCGATGAGGCAATTTGCATCGGTCGTGCACCGGCATCGGAGAGTTATCTGCGGGCGGACCGTATTTTTAGTGCCGCAGAACTCGGCAACGTGGATGCCATTCATCCGGGATACGGTTTTTTATCCGAAAATGCAATGTTTGCGGAACAGTGCCGGGATTGTAAAATTAATTTCATCGGCCCACGCCCAGAAGTTATCCGACAAATGGGCGATAAAGCTTGCGCAAAGGAAATGGCTAAAAAAGCGAAAGTTCCCATTGTTCCGGGTAGCGAAGGCGTTGTCGAAAATGAAAACGAGGGTTTGACCATTGCGGAATCGATCGGTTTTCCAATTATTATTAAGGCGGTTGCGGGAGGCGGTGGCAAGGGCATGCGCCTGGTTAATAATTCCGTTTCTTTTAGCAAGGAATTTAACATTGCCCGCACGGAAGCGGAGAAAAATTTTGCCAACGGAGCGGTGTATATCGAGAAATTCGTCGAAGAGCCACGGCACATCGAAATTCAGATCGTCGGCGATAAGCATGGGAAAGTGCTTCATTTGGGGGAACGCGATTGTTCCGTTCAGCGGCGCTACCAGAAGATCATCGAAGAGGCCCCTTCGAGGTTTCTAGACAACGGTTTGCGGGAAAAAATGGGCGATGCGGCGGTGCGTCTCGCGAAGCAGTGCGGCTACGAAAATGCGGGGACCATTGAATTTTTAGTGGATAAAAATGGCAATTTCTACTTCATGGAAATGAACACGCGTATCCAAGTGGAACACGGCGTGACCGAAGAAGTGACGGGGATCGATCTCATCGATTTGCAACTGCGCATCGCAGCTGGGGAAAAAATTCCCTTTGATCAAAAGCATATAAAATTTACAAAACATGCCATCGAGTGCCGTATCAATGCGGAAAATCCGGAGAACAATTTTGCGCCATGTCCGGGTGAAATTACCCTCTATTACGCTCCCGGGGGAAATGGCATTCGCGTGGACAGTCACGTTTACGGCGGTTACAAAATTCCACAGTACTATGATAGTATGATTGGGAAACTAATTGCGACGGGAAATAGCCGTGAAGTGGCGATGAATCGGATGAATCGCGCATTGGGAGAATACATTATTCGCGGTGTTTCGACGACCATACCCTTTGCCAAGGCGATCATGTCGGACATCGATTTTCGCGCGGGAAATGTGACGACAAAATTTATCGAAGAATTCGCAAAGCGCAACAAACACGGCGCCGGATAATTGGATCTTGTTTTTTTCGTTGATTTTTGGTGAATTGGTGGCGTTTAGGGAATTTTTGGGGCAAAAGCTGTGCGCTTCGCGCACAAGACCTGGAGCTTTGCTTCAGGTCTTACAGGGAGCCTTCGGCTCCTTGAGCTTTTGCCCCAAAGCCCCAAAAATTCCTTTAATCGTTGACTTCGTTTTCCATAAAAATATTTTAAAATTCCATGGATGGGAAAAAGTTATTTAGAAATATTACTATGGTTGGCTGCCTTCTCGGCGGTTTCACAAATACCGGAGCATATGGCAGTACATATGATAAATATGAGGATATAACGGATAAATTTTCTTTCTTAATAGAAAGACTAAGCACTAAAAAGGCGAAATCCATTTGTGGCGGTTTAGAAGCTAATGCGGCGATGCTTCAAAGTACCCTATTAAATTATGCTGCGAGCTATGGGCGCCTGAAAATTGTACGATTTTTACTGGAAAATCATGCCGACCCCAATGCAAAAAGAAGTCGTGATTTTACACCGTTGAATGGAGCAGTGGAGGAAGGTTATTATGAAATTGTCGAATTATTGCTGAAATACGGTGCCGATCCCAATCAAGCGAGTGGCAAATGGATATCACTGGGCCAAGCGGTATCCATTTGCGTCGGGGCGAAGAAAAAAGTTGGACTTAAACTCCTGAAATTATTATTGGACCACGGCGCCGATCCCAACCAAGATTCTTTGGTAATGCCTCTAATTACGGCTGCTCTCTACGCCGCCTCTCCAAAGGCCATACATTTATTGGTTGCCGCCGGGGCAAATGTCGATGCAAAAGGCGATGGAGGAAATACGGCATTGCATGAGGCTGCGGGCAAGGGGCATTTTCCGCAGGTAAAAGCGCTCATCGAGGCAGGTGCTAATGTCGATTTACCAAACGAATTGAATCAAACACCCTTGGACTGTGCCATTGCCGGAAGAAATGAAATTAGGCGGGATATGCGAATGGATCGCAGCCAAGATTCCTCCATAAAAGCGATGATTGCCGACACCGATCCCCTATTGAAACGGATATTGTGCAGCGAATATAATGATACCATACAATTGTTGCGCGAGCACTATGCGGGGCCCGGCAAAGAGCTGGAAGTACCGGCGGTGGAAGAGTAGAATTAGGTCCAATAACCTATTTAAAATATGTTTATGTTAAAATTCATTTAAAAATCATATTTTACGAAAAACTTTGGCTACTTTTTGAAGGCCATGGCAAATAATGCGTCTAAAGAAGTATGACAAATATTATAGTTCATAGGTTTAGTAAAGTGTTTATTAATCAAT
>JAIRYA010000015.1 GCA_031268005.1 Puniceicoccales bacterium
AAAAAACCCGTTGACAATGGGAGGATCCCTGCCAAGGCTGGAATTTTTAGCCTCGTTTATTATACTTTCGTTTTTAGCCTTATTTATTGTACCGTTAAAAAACAATTGACAATGTGAAAATCCCTGCCAAGGCTGAGGGGCAGTGGGTGGGAGTAGTGTCGCGCTGAAAATTTTGGTGAAATTTACAGTTTTTCTTTGCTGAAAAAACTTGCGGCTAGGAAATTAAATTTTCTCCACCTGTCTAACTTTGTCATTTTTGAGGTTTCCACTTTTTTTTATTTTACCATTGGCAGATAAATATTGACAATAGGGGGAAATTAAATTTAATCGTAAGAGAACAGAAAGGATATATATGAAAAAAATTATATTATTTACGGGTTTTATTTTTTTATTACTAGGAAAAATGGCTTTAAGCGCCATTTCCCAGTTTGCAGAATTAAATTCAGCCCCCATAGCAGCGGAATTTGTGGCATCGGATGATCAAAGAGAAGATTATTTTGATAGTGAAGATGCCGTGGAGTTCGATGGGGAAGATTAGTGCGCATTATCTGAGAAGATCAAAATAGAAAAGCACAAGAAATTGTGCTTTTTGTCTTTCCATTGAAAAAGTCGACGAGATAACAAACATGAAAAATTCAGTCATTGTGTAGTGGATTTGTTTCAAAATCAAAAAAAACGAACAGAACTGGAGGCATGGATCGGAATCGAACCGATGGATAAAGGTTTTGCAGACCTCTGCCTTACCACTTGGCTACCATGCCTTTTCCCTCAAAATTTTAAGACAATTTTAAACGATGCCGCTCCACTACTTTTTCAGGGAAAGAAGATTTTCAAAATTTTCAATAATTTATTTGTTTTCATTTTCTTCCGCGGTGTATGGGGGGAATAATTTTGTATTTTTTTTAATTTTTCCGTTTGATCTCAAAAAAAAGGCGAATAATGTGGTGGCATTCGTCTTTTAAAATATCCGTTTTTATCGCCGGACGATGGTTAATTTCGGGAATTTCCAGGAGGGAAATTGCTCCCCCTAGGCAACCCATTTTGGGATCACTGAAACCGTAAATTACCTCTCCAATTCGCGACATAATCGCCGCTCCGGAACACATGGGACAAGGTTCCTTCGTCACGTAAAGTTTGGTCTCATTCAATCGCCAATCGCCGATTTTTTGTGCCGCTTGGGTGATCGCTAAAATTTCAGCGTGTGCGGTTGGATCTTTTAAAATAGCAACGCGGTTATGCGCCGATGCAATGATTTGTTTTTCGTGGACAATGACTGCGCCGATGGGAATTTCGTCCTCTTCGTAGGCATCGATGGCCTCATTGTAGGCATGGGCCATAAAAAATGCGTCATCTTTTCTAAGTTGGGATGGAAATCGTTTTTTAAGGGGACACTCCATGGAAAAAATACAGATTTGGATGTTTAAATTGCAAATCAAATTCCCATAAATTTAAAAATTTAGCAGGGAAGAGGGGTATTTTGCTTTATTGGAATGGAAATTTGCCATTCTTTGCGGTGCCTAGGTCTCCTCGGCTGGGATCTTTCCCCGTTTGATGAAATAAAGTAAAAGAACTTGGCGGTGGGAGAAAAAACGCAAAGGATAGAAGCATAGTGAGGGGCAAGTGACCCCTTTAAATATTGCTGAATTTTCCATTTATTTTTGAGATTTGCGTAATATTTTGTTTCCATTTGGAAAAAATTGTACACATATAAAAGCCCTATGGTACGCGTTCGCTTTGCACCGAGTCCTACGGGATTTTTTCACATCGGAGGCGCGCGTACGGCGTTGTTTAACTGGTTGTATGCCCGCCATGTGGGCGGTACATTTGTTTTGCGCATTGAAGATACGGATCGGGAGCGCCACGTCGAAGAAGCCACCGAAGTGATTCTCGATGGCATGCGCTGGTTGGCCATGGATTGGGACGAAGGCCCCGGGGTTGGCGGCGCTTGCGGTCCCTATTTCCAGAGCCAGCGGGACGCAATTTACGGAGAATATTTGGACATTTTGCGCAAAAAAGATAAAATTTATGAGAAAGATGGGGCGATTTATTTTCGCGTATCCCGGGAGCCGCAGTTGATCGACGATCTCATTCGCGGGCAGGTCTACCGCACGGAGGAAAAAGATTTCGTCATTTTTCGTTCCAATGGGACGCCGGTTTTTCATTTTGTGAATGTGGTCGACGATGTGGCGATGGAGATTTCCCATGTCATCCGCGGCGAAGACCATCTGTCCAATTCCAGTAAGCACGTGGAACTTTTTAAAGCTTTCGGTGCACCGGTACCGAAATTTGCACACATCCCTCTGATTTTAAAAACCAATGGTTCGGGAAAAATGAGTAAGCGGGACGAGGGGGCGCTCGTGGAGGATTACCGCAGGAAGCAATTTTTGCCGGAGGCGCTGAGGAATTATCTCTGCCTTTTGGGGTGGTCGCCGAAGGATGATCGTGAAATTATGCCCATCGAAGAGGTCATTCGTTTGTTTGATTTGGGCGATATCAATAAAAATAATGCCCGTTTCGATGACAAAAAATTGGCTCACATGAATGCGGCCTATGTAAAAAATATGTCCATGGAGCAGTTTTTAAAAAAGGGCAAAACCCTATTGCCGCAGGTCGAAGTTGATGAAAAATACATCGATCGAGTGCTCGCCATTTGCCAGGAAAAGTTGCGTTCCTTCGCGGAATTGGAGCACTTTGTGTCCTACTTTTTCGATGAAAATTTTGCCTATGATGGGGAGGCGAAAGTCCATTTAAAGAAACACGATCCCGCTGCGAGAATCAATGAGTTTTTGGCAGCCATTGAAAATTTAGGGGATTTTTCGGAGGAAAATTTGGAAAAAATAGTCACAGAATTAGCCGAAAAGTACGGGATAAAAACGGGGGATTATATTCATACGATTCGCTTTGCACTGTCCGGAAGGACGGTGGGGCCGAGTTTTTATAGGATGATGCCGGTGATGGGGCGGGAGCGCGTTGGCAAACGACTCAAACGGGCATTGGAAGAGTTGGAATGAAATTTTCCCGCAAAGTTCAAAATTTGATCGCCGATTTTCGGGGGTTGCCCCGCGATGATTCCCCGGCGGTTTTGCGCAAAGAACGGCAGATTGGAAATGTATTTCAGGAAATTCTTAAAAAGTATGTCAAAACTTGTGACGCCAAAATTGGTGGAGAAATTTTTGATCAGTGGCCTAGAATTGTGGGCCCCATGTTTTGTTCCATAAGTAGGCCACATAAAATTTTAGCAAATGGTGCGTTGATTGTAAAAGTTGAAAATAGTGTGATACGCCAGGAATTATCGTTCCAAAGTGATGAGATTTTACAACAAATTCGTCGCATATGCCCCGAAAGCCCCATCCATAGGATTGTTTTTTCTTTATAAATTATTAAAAATATCAGAGTAATTTTAAAATTTATATTGACAGTGTCGTTTTTCCGCGTAGCCATCGATGAAAGTGATTTGGAGCAATTCAGCAGTTATTGCCGTTGCCACGGTTGTTCTATTGAGCATGGCGAAAATCAATGTGGTCGTTGCCCTAGTGGCGGGAGCATTCATTGGTGGCATAGTTAGTGGCATGCCTCTAGGGGAAGTGCTGTCCGTATTTTCTTCGGGTTTGGGCGGAGGCGCGGAAATTGCACTGAGTTACGCCATTCTCGGCGCATTTGCAGCGGCGATAGCCCATTCCGGTGTGCCCATTTGGCTGTCCCATAAAATTATAAAATTTGTTACTAAAAAATCGGGGGATGCTTCGCGCAAACAATTATTAAAAGCAATGATCCTGTTGTTGCTGTTGATCGCCGGAGTGCTCTCGCAAAATGTGTTGCCGGTCCATATCGCCTTTATTCCCATACTCATTCCGCCTTTACTGGGCATATTTGCGGAATTGAAGATGGATCGCCGCCTGTTGAGCAATGGGATGACCTTTGCCATGATTACCGCTTACTCCGTCATTCCCTACGGATTTGGGAGCATCTTTTTGGAAAATATTTTTCTAAAAAATTTGATGCAAAATGGTATGCGTCACATTGGATTGCGGGACGTTTTAATGGGGATGATTTTTCCCGCATTGGGGATGTTCACGGGCTTGATAACGTCCTACTATGCCTACCGAAAGCCGCGCATCTACGATTTGCAAAAAATAGAGTCAATGGTCATCGGCGAAAGGGCCTGCTCCCATAGAAATATTGCTATTTCTGCCATTGCGATCCTGTGTACTTTTATCGTACAGATTTTCTGGGGAAATACGATGGCGGGGGCCATGGTCGGCCTCCTCATTTTTACATTGGGCGGTGTGGTTCCCTGGCGAGATTCGGACAGCGTTGCCATGCGGGGATTTAGAATGATGGCTCCCATTGCCTTCATTATGATTGCGGCGGCTGGTTTTAGTGCCGTTTTGCAGGCAACGGGAGACGTGCAAGAACTTGTTTTTAGGCTGGCGAGTGCCATCGGTTCGAATAAATTTTTAGCCGCATTGGGCATGATTTTGGTCGGCCTATTAATTACCATGGGCATCGGCTCTTCCTTTTCGACGGTCCCCATTATTACCAGTATTTATATTCCGCTCTGTGAGAATCTAGGTTTTAGCGTTTTGGCAACAATTTGTATCACCGCGGCGGCGGCGATTTCCGGCGATGCGGGGTCACCCGTTTCCGATACCATGTTGGGAATGACTTCCGGATTCAACGCCGATGGCCAGCACGATCACATTCGGGACACTACAATTCCCGCGTTTATTCATTTCAATATTCCGCTCGTCGCCTTTGGCCTCATTGGTTCCATGGTTTTATAATTTGTAAAATGATTCTAACGAATTCAGTAATTGTTGCCGTCGCTGCGGTGCTCGCGATGAGCATGGCGAAAATTAATGTGGTCATTGCTTTGGTTTCAGGGGCGCTCCTTGGCGGTGTTGTCAGTGGTATGACGCTGGTCGAAGCGCTAAGAGTTTTTTCCTCGGGATTGGGGGGAGGTGCGGAAATTGCATTAAATTACGCCATCCTCGGTGCATTTGCATCGGCGGTAGCCCATTCCGGTGTTCCCATTTGGCTATCCCATAAAATTATAGAATTAATTACAAAAAAATCACGGGATGCCTACCATCAATTTTTATTTAAAGTCATTATTGTTTTATTACTCGTGCTTATTTCGATCCTATCGAAAAATCTCATTCCCGTACACGTGGCCTTCATCCCCATCCTGATTCCACCGCTGCTCGGCATATTTTCTGAGCTGAAAATGGATCGCCGCCTGTTGAGCAACGGGATGACCTTTGGCCTTATTATTACCTACATGGTCATTCCCTATGGCTTTGGGAACATATTTCTGGAGAATATATTTTTGAAAAATTTGTTACAAAGCGGCATGGATATTGGGTTAAAAGACGTTCTGTTGGGGATGATTTTTCCCGCATTGGGAATGCTTACGGGCTTGATAACGTCCTGCTATGCCTATGGAAAACCGCGTATCTACGATTTGGATAGGACGCAATCGATAGGGGTAAGGGAGGAGTCCTGTTCTCCTAGAGACATTATTATTTCCGGAATGGCGATTTTGGGCGCATTGATCGCTCAACTTTGCTGGAAAAGTACCCTATCCAGTGCGCTGTTTGGATTTTTTATTTTTGCCATAGGCGGTGTCGTCGGCTGGCGGGATTCGGACAATGTGGTTGCCCAGGGATTTAAAATGATGTCGTCCATCGCCTTTATCATGATTGCAGCGGCTGGATTTAGTGCCGTTTTGAGAGCGTCGGGTGACATTCAAGAATTGGTCAATTGGCTTGCGATCGGTGTGGGTTCGAGCAAATTTTTAGCCGCATTGGGAATGGTAACGGTGGGACTACTCATTACCATGGGCATCGGCTCTTCCTTTTCGACGGTACCTATTATTGCGACAATTTATGTTCCCCTGTGTATGGCATTGGGCTTCAGTAATTTGGCGACGATTTGCATCACCGCGGCGGCAACGGTTACGGGCGATGCGGGGTCGCCGGTTTCCGATACCATGCTGGCCTGTACTGCCGGACTCAACGCGGATGGCCAACACGACCACATTTGGGACACTTCCATTCCGGGATTTATTCATTTTAATATTCCGCTGATTATTTTTGGTGTCCTCGGTGCGATGATTTTGTGAAGGGATATAAAGATTTTTTAGGCGTATAAAGGAGTCTAGGACTCCTTACGGGTACAGGAAAAGTTTCACTGTCATGACCGTTTCCATTAGTTGATTAGTTGTAATATTGTCATTCCCATCATATTATTGTTATTCTTTTATTCTATTCCTCCTATTTCTAATCTTTAGAATAGGAGAAATATATGCGAAAATTTCATAATGTCAATGAAATATTAATAAAAATTTAACTTCTCTTTCCCATCTCTAATCAAAATTATCAAAGTTTATAAAATATCTAGGATAATCTTCGAGATTATCATCATCTAGAACCTTAATCTTAGAAATTTTGAAGTAGGTGGATTGTCCTTCCACCGTATTTCTTTTTATGTAAATAAATTCCACATATATTTCTTTCGATACTTCAAAGAGATAGTGGATAAAGCCTTTACCACTATAATCATAATCCAATCGAGTTCTCTCATCTAAAAAATCCATGAAAATTTTAATTAATTTTATGCGTTCATTTTCTGGGAGCATTTCATATCCTTTTGCAGCAGCGGAGGTCGAGATGCATGAAAAACTTTCATTTGAAAAAATTTCCACCGGTTCTTTACCGTTAATGCTCTCAATTGAAAGTGCTTCTTCCCGTCTTCTCGCCTGTTCACGCCTTTCCCTTTGTTTTCTTTCCAATACCGTTCTCAATTCGGGACTATCGTAGATTCTTTCTAAAAAATCATCTGAAGCGTTATCGAAGAAGCCCTCATAGGGATCTTCTAAAACTTGATCCTGCACTTGAATATTTTCATTTGAAAAAATTACCACTGCCTGTGAATCAATATCACTATTATTTATGTCTACGGGTATACTCATAATACCACCAATGCCTATGGAAAAAATAGTTTTGTCGAGATTTGTTTTTGCTTTTGAGTAATTTTCACATTAAATTAAAATGAAAAATTCATTTTGAAGTTTGCGAAGAAATTTAAATCAAAGGGGAAGAATTTTTTTTAAATATGGCCTAATCGAACTCTGCGATCTGCAAAAAAATTGGGCTAAAAGAGTCTTTTATTTTCTTTCGAGGAGTTTAGAATCTAGACTTTCAAGAGATCTTTTTCCTTTGCTTCGAGGAGTTTCTGAATTTCCCCATTTGCATTATCGGTCAATTTCTGCACATCCTTTTCCAGGCGCTTCAGGTCATCTTCGCCAATGGCACCATCCTTTTGCAGTTTTTTGAACACTTCCAGCGCATCCCGTCGAATGGCACGGATGGCAATGCGCCCCTCCTCGGCCATGGTGTTTGCGATTCTAACCAATTCCTTTCGCCGTTCACCGCTCATTTCGGGAATGGTACAGCGAATGAGTGTACTTTGGGAAACGGGTGTTAGACCGATATTGGCCGTTAAAATGGCTTTTTCAATGGGTTGGACGGAGGATTTATCCCAGGGTTGAATTTGAAGGGTCCGCCCGTCGGGTGTCGTAATGGCAGCGATCTCGCGGATGCGCATGTTTGATCCGTAGACGTCCGCAATGAGATTTTCAATCATCGACGCCGAGGCTTTTCCCGTGTGAAGCGATGAAAATTCACTGCGCCTGTGATCGATGGCCTTATCCATCGCAGCTTTGATTTCCTTTAGAATTTTATCGATTTCCATTTTCTCTATTTCCTATAAATGTTCCGGGAGATTGGCCCCGAACGGCTTTAACCATTTCCCCTTCTTTTTGTCCAGAAAATATGCGAATGGGAATATTATTTTCCATGCAAAGGACAAATGCCGTAAGATCCATAACCCCTAAATTTTTTTCAAAAACTTTCCCATAGGATAGGCAATCGAATTTTTTAGCATTTGGATTTTTATGGGGATCGTCATCGTAAACACCGTCGACGGTCGTCGCTTTTAGTAAAATATCGGCGTGTAATTCGCAGGCTCGCAGGGCAGCGGCGGAATCCGTTGAGAAAAAAGGATTTCCCGTGCCACAGCAAAAAATGACAATTTTTTTCAATTTTAAAGCTTGGTCGGCGTCCTGAATGGAGAAGCGATCGACAATGCCTTCGATGGCAAGGGCGCTTTGGATGACCGTATCAATGCCATGGTTTTCTAAAGTACTTCGCAAAGCCAGGGCATTGATCGCCGTTGCAAGCATGCCCATTTTATCGGCATCGGTGCGCATGAATCCAGAATTGCGGCCGTTATAGGTATGGCCGCGAAAGATATTTCCACCGCCAATGACAATGGAAAGCTCTACTCCTAATCCGTAAATTGCAATAATTTGTTTGCAGAGCGCTTCGAGTAACTCGTGAGATATTGCCAAATTTTTAGAATTTTCATGGATTAACTCACCACTAATTTTCAAAACTACTCTTTTATAAATTGCGCCCACGTATGAGGTAGTAGAGCAAATTTTTATAATGGGTCAATAAAGTTTTACCTACCCTCCGAAGCAATTAGATCTTCTTGAGGTTCCGATTCCTCTAGGAGTGGCTCATATTTTTTAGAACTCACATTTTCCGGAACAAAGGGGGGT
This sequence comes from Puniceicoccales bacterium, assembly GCA_031268005.1. Classification (GTDB taxonomy): domain Bacteria; phylum Verrucomicrobiota; class Verrucomicrobiia; order Opitutales; family LL51; genus LL51. The sequence continues at coordinate 8,627 of JAIRYA010000015.1, forward strand.
AGCTGTGCTTCAACGGGGACCGTTTCTTCTTGGGATTCCGATTTCTCTAGGAGTGGTTCATCTTTTTGAGAACTCACTTCTTCCAGATCAAGGGGTGGTGGCTCCGCCTCAACGGGAACCGTTTCTAGATTTTTTTGATCGAGTTGATTCAATGCCGAACTGTATTTTTCCCCGCGCACTTCCTCTGGAACAGAAAATAGTGCCTCGCGAAAAGAATCGCTGTCAAATTTGTGGGGAAATTGTGTTTTTTGCATCAATTCAATGGCTGCTTTTTGAAATTCAGCCTGACTTTTCGGAGAAAGAGAAAGGATATCCTGGGCCATATTTCCAAAAAGGTTTATGTATTGATCTTTTGCAACTCCGTGAATATCATCCAGTCCATTGGCATTGGCATTGGCGATATTCGCTGCGATCTCCAGGTTCCATTCTTTATCTTGAGTTTGGGTGCCATAGGAGGTAACTGCGGCGAAGAATTTTTCCTGGGCTTCCGCCGATAGTACCGGGAGATGTTTTGACAATTCCGATAGAGTTCCCTTAGTCTTCTCGGGAATAGAATAGTCGGCATTGCGGTGATTTGCGATGAATTGAATGCTATTCATTAACAGGGATTGACCGGCTTCAGAAAGTATTTCCGGGTGTTCAGCTAACTGTTTAGTGATGCCGATGGCCTGGTGTAATTCCTCCTTTGTCGTCGATTTACCTTCAATATCGGTGAGAAAGCGTTCGATGGCTTTGTCATCGATGGTTTCGCCCCTTTGAGTGGCTTCTCCGATGCGTTGTTGCAGTGCAGCAAAGTTTTCCGTTTTCGATGTTTGTCCCACTCCGAAAAGAAATTCTTCGGGAAGATTAATTTCACCGCCCTGGGGACGGCTTACGTTATCAATATCGTTTTTATGATTTATACTATCCATACCGGAAATGAATTCTTGTGATTTTTGTGAAATATGCAATACAAAATAATTATTTTATTAAAATTTACAAAATAAAAAAAATTGAAAAAGAGTAAAATGACTTTTCAGCTGCCTAGGAGTCTTTCCAACTCCAACTACTCCGCCGATGAATCTCCAGGACTTCCCATAGTCCAATGACTTTGCAATTTGCGAACAGTATTGTGTTGCAAGACTGGAGCAATCGCTATCTTCAGTTTGAGGTTATGCATCAGGTTACATTTAGCGATCAAAGTTTGACGGAATTTAATAAAATGGACAAGCTAGCCCAACTACAATTTATCGACAAATTGAGCGGCCATTGCGATGAATGTTTTCATAAAAATTTGTCCAATACGCAAAAATTTCGCCGTGAAAATAGGGATATTTATCGCTGTCGCATCGATGATTTGCGCGTGTACTTTGAAATTCAGGATGAAATTGTCCTCTGCATTTACATCCTACACCAGCACACGCTCTCCGATTTTGTTTATCGCAATAAATTGCCCGTTTCCGAGGAACAAATATTTGAACAACGGGACTCCTTTTGGAAGTATCTCCTGGAAACATTTCATAGGGATTCAGAGCCCTAGGAGATTGAGTGTTAAAATAATATATAAGGCTGCCACGGGACGCTGTCGCTTGCTTGAGGCTTTGCCTCAGGTTGCTGCAGGACGTCGTCCTGCACCTGCAAGGAGTCAATGACTCCTTACCCTTTTTTCTGCGAAAAGCAGGGTAGTTTCTCCCCCGCTTTTCGCATGGAGAAGTGATTTGAGAAAAGAATAAAAAACTCTCTTGCCCAATGGCTTTGCAATTTGCAAAGCCATTGGGCCTGTGGAAGGTCCAGGAGACGGGTCTCCTGGCGGAAATTCCTAAGGGCGCGTAGCCCTTAGATTGGCTTGCAGGATGCTGTCCCGCACCTGCTATTCTAGGATTCCTTTACCTGTTTATGATTTAGGCTTGCGCGGAGGGAAACATATTTAGAAAGTAAAACATGAGTACAGCCATAGCATTAGTTGGGCGTCCTAATGTGGGTAAAAGTCGTTTATTTAATCGCTTAGTTCACCGGCGGATTTCGATCGTCCACGACCAACCGGGAACGACGCGCGATGTCATTATCGAAGAATTGGAGAATGGCATCATTTTAATGGATACGGGGGGCATTGGACTGGGGGAGTCGGAGGAGGATGGGGACATATTATCGGCCGTTGGGGAGCAGGTTCATTTTGCCATACAAGCCGCGGATGTCATCTTTTTCGTCGTCGATGGGCGTGCGGGATGCGTGCCACTGGACTGTGAAATCGCCGCAACATTGCGAAAATCAGGCAAAAAAATATATCTCATCGTCAACAAAATCGATTCGGAAGATGAAATTGGTCGCAGCGATGTCTTTCACGTCTTGGGGTTTAACGCCATGATTTCCGTCTCAGCGGAACATGGATATGGGGAAGGGGACCTATTGGAAACGATCGATGTCCATGTCTCTTCCGAAGAAAAACGGAACCCAAAAATAAATTCTGTGATTAAAATTTGTCTATCAGGGCGACCCAATGTGGGAAAATCTTCCATTGCCAATGCCCTATTAAAGGAGAATCGAATGATTGAAAACCCAACCGCGGGAACGACGCGCGATGCGATTTGTTGCGATCTTTTTTTTAGGGAAAATGAAAGGGAATACTATTTTAAAATCGTCGATACCGCCGGACTGCGGGAGAGGAAAAAAGTGGATAATTCCATAGAATTTTTTTCCGCACTGCGTTCCCGGGATGCGATGAATTCCGCCGATGTGGTATTTCTGATTGTCGACGCTCTGTCGGGAATTACGCGCCAGGATAAGAAATTAATGGGAGAAATTTTAGGTGGAGGAAAGTGTTTTGTTTTGGTCGTCAATAAATGGGATTTAGCCTACGAAAGCGTCAGACAAAATTTGATGAGTGGCTACGATTCCATCGCTGATTTTCAGGAAAAATTTAGGGAAGCTGCCCAAAAAGAATTATTCGCCCTATCCCAATTTCCCATTCTTTTTATTTCAGCTAAAACGGGCCACGGCGTCGAAAATATTTTACGGGAAAGCCTCCGCATTTTTGGAAGAGCCTCCCAAATGATTTCAACGGGAAAATTAAATCGCGTCATACAGAATCTGTGCGAACGTCACCCGCCGGCCACCACATCGGGAAAGTGTTTTAAAATCTACTATGCGGTCCATTGCGGGACATTTCCATTTCGCCTGAAAATTTTTTGTAATCATTGCAAAAGACTCTCCGATACCTATCGGCGCTATCTGGAGAATGGTATTCGCAGTGCCTTTGATTTATCCGGATGCCCATTGGAATTTGAATTCATCGGTAAAGAGGCGCGCGATCTCCAATCCCTCGCCCAATAGATTGAAAATAAAAAAAATAATCAAAATACGATTGGTTAGGCGAAGGGTGAAATTGGGAGCTAAATTTCGCCCATTGACATTAAATCTAATTGCGCGGAAGGCATAGGATAAAATAAAACATCCGAAAAGAATGTCTGACTAAAATGGCCGAGGGGCGATGGCTTTCCCCTTAGCTTACTCCA